>NZ_CP047244.1 GCF_009856605.1 Trichormus variabilis 0441
TTTGAGCATTTTGTAACTAATCTAGTAAGAAGTTTTTCTTCTTCTGTATTCCACCTATTCCAATTTTTCATAGTAAATTTTTTAGTCATTAACTCAATTTTATCATTCTAATAATTGAAAAAAACAATGTTAGAAACGTATACTGATAAAAACAATACTGAATTTCAAAAACAACAGCTTTGGACTGCAATTGTACAGGCCAAACAAGATGGTTTGAGCAATGAAGAGATTATACAGAATGTACGGGAAGCTTTACCGGACGCAATGGTTTCTTATGCTGAAACTGTTTTAAAGCAGATTGACTTTAGAACAAAATTATCACGTCCAGTTGTTGAATTTAATTTAGAATTTTTATTTCAGGTAATATATGAATCAGTAATTGCAGGTACAAACGATGATGAAATATTATCAATATGTGCAGAACATTGTACTTTAAATCAGTACGAGTTTGTACGTTATGCACTTGAATATATCCATCTCAATCGAATGCCCTCACAGTGGGAGCAAAATAACGTGTATCAAAAAATGATTGAGATAGTTAGCATCTCGCCAATAGAATCTTTATTTGAATATATAGAATCCATCAAAAATATTTATCTCAAGCAGATTGGTTACAAAGTAGTTCAGGAGAATCTTTATAATTTATTTTTGAGCAATAAAGGAACTGGTTATTTTACTGATTTAGCAAATAAATCGAGAGATAACTTTATTAAAAACTATTGCTGCCGAACGGCAGTGCTTGTTGCGCGTGCCACAGGTAAACCATTAGATTTAAAAGTGACAGGTAATGGCTCAATTCTTTTAAAAGAACCTAAATATTTGGATAGGGAAATTGCTAATAATGAGATTGTTAGCTCAAATATTTTAACTATGGGGCAAGCAGGAAAACTATTAGTTGATACCTTAGAAGATTTTAATATTAATGCTAAGTATGTTGATGCCAAAAATGGCCCTACTTTTAACCGTATTAGGGTAAAACTAGGACGGGGTGTTAGTTACAAGAAAGTAGAAGACATAGGTAATGACTTAGTACAGCAACTGGGTGAAGAATTAGGCTTAAAAGTTGCGCCAATGGTGAGTGTAGTGCCTGGGGGAGTTGTATTTGACATACCCAGGTTAGACAGACAATTTGCTTATTTCCGTGATTACTTTACTTTTGAGGGCGAACCTGACATTTATTCGGTGTCTATCCCCGGTGGTGTTGATGTTGATGGCACTTATGTCGAAATTCCCCTTTATAGCGATAACGTGACTCATATCCTGGGTGGTGGGCGGACGCGGGGTGGAAAATCGCAGTTTGAGAAAGCCGCAATCTTATACTTAGTGCGACGATATCCCCCTTCTGTTGTGCGATTGGCACTTTCAGATGTTAAACGTGTGACCTTTGGTAAATTTGATGGGCTTCCCCATCTTGTAGCTTCAGTTGCGCGTGATGCAGAGTCTACTGCTAACTTGCTTGATTACTTGGTCGAAGAAATGGAATTGCGTTACCAGGAATTTGAGCGCCACAGCAGCATTGAAACGATCGCACAGTACAACTCACGGTTCGCACCTGATTGCATCATGCCACGAGTAATTTGTCTAATTGACGAGTGTTTTGACCTACTTTCCGATGATAACTATTGCGATCGCATTGAGACTGCGCTGATGAAGTTGCTTGCAAAAGCGGGTGGTGCAGGAATTCATGTATTGTTATATACTCAACGACCTGACAAAAACGTGATAGACCCGTTGATTCGCTCAAACTTTCCAGCGAAGACAGCCTTTGTTACAACCCGTCCTGAAGATAGTTGTATTATCCTGGGGGACGATAAAGACAAGCGTGCAGTTTATTTGCTGGGGTACGGTGATTTCTTGTACAAGACGACTGAAGTTTTAAGACTCCAAGCTTTATATGTAGCTGATGATGAAGACCCTGAATACTTTCAGCAATTACTCTTGGAAGCAAAAAACCAGAACGATCCTTATACAGCATGGAAATCTGGGTTAGACTTTGATGAATTTATTGCTAGTATGTATGGCGAAAGTAGTAGTAATGATAATGGTAAATCTAAAGCTACTACTGCTACTAAAACTAAGCAATCTAAGACTGATTTTGAGGGCAGTTTTAGTTTTAAGGTGCAGCTTGACGAAGAAGCAAGAAACTCAATTATGAATTTGCATCAAAAGGGGTATCAACTTGATGAAATTGTCAAAGCAGTATTCAATTTATCCCGTCAAGATGGTAGGTCATACAAGAAATTTAGAAACGTTGTTGAAGAATTTTTAAATAACTTTAAAGGTAGCGGTGAAGATGATATTTGAACTAACCATGCCTTTACCCCCTTGTATGAACGAAATTATTAACCAGGCACGGTCAAGTTGGCAAGCAAGTGCTGAACTTAAGAAGTACTGGACAAACTTAATTGGTGAATTTGTGAGAGAATGTGAATTTTGTTTAGATAGTACAGTTTGGATTGAGTTTCATTGGTATCTCAAAAATTTTGCACGAGATAGTGATAATGTAGCTGCTGCCGCTAAATTTATTATGGATGGGCTAGTTACAGGGCGAGCAATTCGTAACGATAACCTGACAGTTATCCAATCACCTGTTGTACATTACTATCATCGCAGTAGTGGTGATGATGGTGTGCTGTTAAGACTTTCACAATCACCTGATTTTTTATTAGAGAACTTTATTGTATCTAACCAATTCTCCAGAAGTAGTTTAGAAAAATACAATCAAAAAATCACACATTTAATTTCAAAAAAAATGTAGTTTATCTAAAGGATAATAGTAATGTTGCGTTATAAAGAATATACTTGGTTGATTGGTAAGCTAAATGCAGGCAAGAATGTTAATTTATGGGGTAAACAGGGTATTGGTAAGACTTTTACTGTTAAAAACTGTTTACTTAAAGATATTACTTTAAAGTCTGTTTATCTCAATCTTGAATATCCTTTTAGTGTGGCTCATCTATTTGATGTTATTCCCATGAGTTTTGATTTGTACTATCAGCAGGATTGGCAAAATATAGTAACCGAATTATCTGATGGATTAAATAGACTACTTGTGATTGATAATTTTGATAGATTGCACTTTGTTAGCGATAGTTTTAGCGACGATTTATTGAGATTGCAACAGTTGGCTATACTAGAGAATTTTTCTTTACTATTAATATCTCGGCTGCCGCTAAGAGGTTTCCATTTTACAGGTTTTGCTAACTATTTTGAAGAATTGGAATTAAACGAAACTAATACTTGGACTTTTGGAACGTAGATATGTGTTTTCTATATATTGTAATTGGGTGATATTTCAGTTCGGGTAGATTGTTGTTTTAAGCAACAAAGCAAGTTCGACTCTTGCTATCACCATTGGGAATGAAACTACTACTGAGACTGAAAATTAACGAGTACATATCTATTAAATAGTTGTGGAATTGTTAATAGAGTAAGGGGTAGGTTAGTGGTGTAGTTCTCAGCAAATCCCAATTTGTGCCGGGGCGAGAGTAATTAAAAATCTTGTGACCTGCATTTTGGAGGGATGAATTATGTTGAAGAAGTTTGCGTTTAATGGCTTGAGAAACCTTAATGCTGCTTTTGGAATGGTGTCTTTGACTGCTATTGCTTTAGGCACTATAGCAACTTTTTCTGGTTTGGGCTTATTGTACTTAGCTAGGGGCGGATTCCCAATAGTTGAGAAAGAACGCTCTGGACAAATTGCCTATATTGGCACTGGTGCTATTGTATTGGGCTTTACCGGAATTATTCTTGCTTCCTTGGGCGGTGCTTTCTTAAGCATTGTTGAAGAATCGGAGGAAACTAATTCGAGTAGAGAAACTGCAAAAATAGCTGACATAAAACCGCTTGTATTAACAAAAACTGAGAACTCTGAAAAATCTGATTGTCTGCCTTTAATTTACACTTACAAGGTGATGAATTTTGAAAGACATCCTGATTCAAAGTTCTTGGTTATTTGTAGATTTGAGGAAGAGCCATATCGGAAATTCCTACTTTACGAAGAATTACGTTCTCACCAAATTGACGACTTGGCAGTAATATATGATGAAACCGATCCAGACAGATTAATTGGACAAACTTTCTCCTCATATAAACCTTTACCTTGTGAAGCTTTAGAGGAGCATTTAGATATACACCGATGCTATATTAATGCAGTTAATAGCGAAGAATTTAGTTCTTGCTATTTACAAGTATGTGCTGGGTGTAAGTTACTGCATGGTGCCAATAATATTGTTTGTGGAATTCATCCACACGGATGGTTTGAAAATAGTTGCTGTCCAGATAAGCAATGGGATGAACGTAAGGCGTTGTTGCCATTTGAAGATGATGCTGTTGTCGAAAATTTAAATAGAGAAATATCGCCCAATCAAGCGAATATTTACAAATTTTACGGCAATCTTATCTTGTGGGATGAATACGCTAACCGTAGGTTTTCTTTTTCCTATTCCGGTATCTTGCTTAAACATTCTGACAGACTGCTTGAGCTTGGTATGGAAGCAAAACTTCTTTCTTACATCCAGTATTTCCGTACTCGAAATGTAGTGGTCTTTGACTATGTAGCATCAGGACGAGTTTTAGAGTTTGCAAAGGAACTCAAGGGCATAGCTCAAATCGAAGTTGATGGTGATGAAATATCTATCTTTTTTGATATATATGCGCCCTGTCATCGGTTTCGTCGTGATGGTGTATCGCTGCATCCTTACTCAACTTTCGTTCCTCAAGAACTCAGATATAACTACAACTTGGTTAGCTACGTTAACTACCTTAAGAGTAAAAAATCTGGAATGTTGAGATGAATAAGGAAGTTTCTAAAAGCTGCGAGTACAAGCCGGAAAAATCGCATTTCGCATTTTTGCAATTTCTGTATCTTGAACTGGTAATTTCTCCAATTTAACAACTGCAAATTTTGGAAAACTTAGTTCATCTAATTGCTTAAAAAGGCAATTTACCCTCCTTCCTCCTGCTATTGGTTGGGATACGTATAAAATCTTTCACTCAGTACGGGGGTTTCCCCCGCTACTGGGTGGTAAGTCGCTATAACGCCGCCCATCAGTAATTTATGGAGGAACTACGCTATGTCTGCTTTTGCAATATCGCCTTTTGTGCAATCTGTTAACGATGTTTTGTTTCCAATCGAGTTGTTTTTGATGGTCTTCCCAATCTTGTATGCGATATTTGTCCCTGCTCAATCAGTATCACTTCCAGTTACTAATAGTGCTGAGGTGATTTCTGAAGAGTTGCCAGTTTTGGAAACTCATTGGGATTTGACTGGTGTTGATGCTGTTTCTGTTCGGGAAGAATTATCCAAACCAGAATCTTCCATTATTGAAACTGTGCCGCCAGTTGTTGAAACTGGGGTTGGGGATGAAGCTAGACAGCTTGTGCTGGTAGACGTTATGAAAGAAAGGAAGAAGCTTTTGAATTTAGGCACGCGGAAGCTGCGACAGTTCTGCAAAGAACGCCGAATTCAAGGCTATTCTACCGTCTACAATCGTAAAAAACTTGATGGACTCGTTGACTTTCTGATCGCGCAACAAGTGACCTCTGCTCAAGTGGTCGAGTGTGTGGAAATGCTTGCTTAGAATTAAAATTTGGTGAAAAGCCTCGGTAAAAACTGGGATTGCAAAACTACTCCCTTAGGCTAGGATAATACTTGCTTGATGACTCTTTCTATTAGGGTTGAGCTTCTAAAATGCGTCCTATACTTCTTGGCGATAGTGTTGGTAAACCTCTCTTAGCGGCTTCTTCTGCTACCTGCATATGGTAGTGGTGCTTGGAACGGCTAGGTTTTCGGTTCTTGCTCCATTCGCTAATTTCGACGATTTTGCTCGCCTCTGTACTTTTGCATTTCTTAGGTCTGCCTACGTTGACACCTAATACTTCATTAGCTTTTGCGATCGCCGACTCTTGGGTTTCTGACAAGATGGTACTTGATGTCCATCTTTTTTTCCACTTTGCTATTGAGTTTTCGGTTACACCAATCTCTTGGGCTAAAGCTACATATTTCTTGCCTTCGTTTAGCCCTAGCAGAATTTTAGCTCTTTTGCTAACTTCATCGCTGCTAGTTGCCGCTATGTGTTCTAGTGCTTGTTTTTCAAGAGAATTTAATATCTGAAGATGAGGCATCTAAAAATTTACCCCTCTTTACTGTACAATTTTGCCAAATGGAATGAAGCCTGATATACTCTTTTTGTAGCGTTCATTTTTTCTAAAAACCCACCCAAAGCCCTGGTGCAAACAGGGCTTTGAGGAGAAAACAAGCCCACTTGTTAGTAAAACAAGGCGGAACATTGTTTTGTCAATTTAATTAACTAGAGACATCATATCATGAGTTTAGCCAGTTTTACAAATCTTTCTTTCGGTAGATGTATTTTTCCCAAAAATAACACCAAAAAATATCTCTTCAATGAAATTGGTTTTAAATGGGTTAATAATAATAGTTTTCTACTGCAAAAATTCTCTTCGGGAGATTGTTTGATAATTAATTGTTCATTATTTACAAAAATTAATTATTTTTTAATAATATCACTTTCACTGTAGAAAGTGCCATCAGTCCTGCTGCTTGAGTTTTTCTACTTTCTGCTTAAGCTTTTCAAAATTGAACTTATCTTTTTTAGGCAATTTGTGACCCGGAGTATCAATATGTCTGAGGTGCATAGTCCGGCAATTGTATATATTTCTCCTGCGGAGTTGGTAGTTCATCCGAAGCTGATAGAAATATACGGTGAAAATGAGAACCGTCCCGCTTTGGAAAAAAGTATCTCAGAAAAAGGGATTTTGGAATCCTTAAAGGTATCTGCACGCACTGGTGTAAATGTGGTTTTAGCAGGCAAGTGTCGTTTGCAGATAGCCCGCCAGTTGGGGATTTCTGCTGTGAAAGTAGAATTTGTCGAGTCTAGTTCGCCTGAAGAAGATTTAAAATTAGTGCTTGACTTTAATCTCCACCGCGAAGGCGGGAAGACTCATTACCAGAAATTTCACGAAGGGCAGTACTGGGAGAGCGTACTTCGTCCCCAAGCGAAAGAAAGACAACGGGAAAGTGCCCGTCGTTTGAATGAAACGAAGTATTCAAATTTGAACACTTCGATAGATGAAAGTAACTCTCAATTAAATAAGGGTAAACCTGTGATTCAGGAGGTTTCAGAGAATCTAAGGATAAGCGTTGGCAGTTATCACAAGGGCAAGAAAGTATTTGAATATATTTCTCAATTAAGGGATCTGCAAAAATATAAGGCAGTTGTGGCACTGGAGGCGGAATTTAACCGAAGTATTGATGCAGCGTACAAGTTCGTTTGCAATCAAGATATCTGTGACCAGGTGATAGACCTGATTGAAGCAGACGAGATAGGTAGTATAAGTGATGGTATCGCTTGGATGCGGAATGGCGATCGCAATCCGTTTCGGCGTTTCCAAATTGGTCAAGTATATCAATTTAAGGAAAGACTGCGGACAGAGTTGGAAATTGTGGGGCGTGTTATAGGTATAACTAATGAATTTGTTGTGTTTGGATTGAGGAATTTAGTAAATATGAACCTAGAAATCGTGAATCTACGTCCGCGACAGATTGATGCAGAGTTGCAAGATGAACCATCTGCTGAACAGAGAGCAAGAATTCTTCACTTAATGGAAAAGTTTAGGGATGTTTTTCCAGTTCAGGTATCTTTAGCGGAGTTGTTAAAACTCCCAAATTTAACTGATAAAGAGGAAGTTTTATTGCGGATGTATGAGTCTGACGTATTTGAAAAAACTTGGGAGGATTATAAGAACCAAATGCAAGCAATGGAAGTGTCTACAAATAGAAAAAAGGATAATATTCGTGCTGCATAGGTAGCTGTGAGCAGTTAATCTAGCAGAGAATTTATCCCACAATTTAACGTTACCTAATAGATTAGCATCTCAATACTGATTGCAGTACGAGTTCATATTTTGGGTGCTGAACTCGTATGGATATATTTGACTGTTTTTTGTTTTTAAATTCGTTGGTGGAGTGTAATTTCATCTTCACCCATTGTACTAACCTCTGCCAGTTTTTGGTGACACTTTTAGGTGTTACTAGCTTTGCATTCTTATTCCAAAACTATTTTCTAGATTTAGTCACAACTTCCCTAGAACTGACGTATTTAAATAGCTCTCAAAAAAAAGTTGGGTAGCCGCATTGTTGTTGGTGAAGCGTGTTGGACTAAATCTTAGCCTAAGCCTACGTATGTCTAAGCCTAAACAAGTATAACCTCTGTTTGCTTTCAACCATGAGACGATTACCAGTCGCCTCCAACAAGCGGATAACCAACCGCTTATTAATAAAACAAAAATTTCAAATTTAGGCTAACACATTTTGACCAACAGCGAGGCTACCTGATGCACTAAAACCATCAGGACAGTCACTCATGTTCCAAGAAGATTTCGGGGCAGATGTTGATCGCACGCCCCAATTAAGTCTTTCACAGCCTGTAAAAAAGAAAATCAAACCCCACCTGCCCGCAGAATCATTGGGTAAACGCTACGTAGAGCGTTTTTGGCATCCATTTGGGGCGATAGTTGCCCCTTCTTTAGTAGAAGGTGCAAAACCAGCATGGCGTACTATCGATTATTACCTGCAACCTTCCCAATTGTGGAAGCTGCACCAAGATAAGTCAAAATTAGTAGGTCTGCGTTTTGACAACACAACCCGTTACGCCACAATCGATTTAGACTTCTTTGGCGACTACCATAACATTGAATCTATAAATCGCATCAAAGCGGCACTAGAGGACATTGGCATAGTCGATATCGTCATTCTCCAGTCCAGCTTTAGTGGTGGTTATCATTTGATTTTAAACTTTGCATCTCCCTTGCCTACCTTTGCCCTAGCCTGCGCCTTAGAAATTACTTTGAGAAATGCAAGCTTTATCATACGCCAAGGACACCTAGAAATCTTTCCCAACACTAAACCATATAGTGCCAAACAAATAACCAACTACAAAGCCATCCGTTGTCCCATGCAACCGGGTAGTGGGTCATTTTTACTTGATGATGACTTACAACCAATTAGCGATTCCGTTTCTATCTTCCTCGACTATTGCGATCGCGCGGCCAGTCGGCAAGATTTAACCAAATTAAAACGGGTAGCGAACAAAGCCAAAAAACAAATTGCACAGGAGAGATATCGTAAGCAAGAGTCTGCTGATGCTGCACAGTGGCGTGTTAACTGGGAAGAAACAATTGCGATCGGTTGGACGGGACAAGGACAAACAAACACCCTCCTCCAGATTTTTGCAGGCTACGGAATCGTCTTTCTAGACTTAAGAGGCGATAAATTAGTCGAATTTTGCCTTTCTACCGCAATTAACGCCCCTGGCTATAAGCAATATTGCCGACACCAACATGAAATCGAAGCTAGAGTACGGCATTGGGTAGAATGCACAATTCGGAACAAATGGTACAGTGCCTACGTTAGCTATCCCGAACGGCTGTTAGGTACATTCGCCAACACATTTGCAGAAGCCATAGCAGGGGTTAGCAGCATTGATCAACCTAAAGATAACGTAATTTCATTTGACCGTCGCCACCAGCAGAACAGGGAACGCAGCCAACAAGCCCAAAGACGCATCCAGATAGTAGTAACAGCAATAGAGTGGAGTAATGGATTACCAGCAGGGGCTACTGAACGGGCAAAAGCTATACGTGGTGAGTATAAAAGCCGCTTTAACAAAACTGTCTCTCAAGAGACACTACAAAAGCACTTACATTTGTGGCATCCCACACGCTACATTTTAGACCCTTGGGCAGAAAATAGCTTAAACCCTTATCAATCAAGCGAGAACGGGCAATTTTACGAATTTCAAAGCTCGTTTGTAAAACACGATACTCAAAATCCTTGTGGAATAAGTAATTACGTTCATTCTTTCTATATGAAGGGTTTTTGTAAGTGTTTACCTCCTGCTGCTACAGCCCCCCAAGGGCTGGAGTCAGCAGAGGTAGTTGAACAACTTGATGTTTCTCACGAACACTCAGCTGTCATTCAGTCTGCGGAAAATCTTGAATTCATAAATTCTTCTAATAATGCCGAAATTAATTCAAATAAAACCAGCAATCAATTAGAGAATTCAGTTCATATAAACATTTTACAATCAAATGAATTCAGTTCTTATCAGGATTTTATATACCTGTGTAGCTGCGGCACGTCGTCAAAACTTGATAATCAAAACTTATCTAACACGGAGGATAACGGGCTGGGTGTAGTTTCGATACCTGCTGCGGTTCCACTAGAACAACCACTCCAAAACCCCAACAACGGCTTGCACGGTGTATTTGTTGGTGACGAGACTACTGATGTTTCCTACCGCATCCAGGAACTCAAGCGAGTGACAAAACTACGGCTAATGGCTTTAACCCAAGCTAAGGCTAAGGTGCGCCAATACTGCGTAATCACGGGACATATTCTCAGCACTCAAGAACGCGATCGCTTAGAGCAACGTGCCAAAATGCAATTCTACCTTGATTCCGGTAACGAAACTCTAATTGCAGAAGCTAAGGAGTGGGCGACTGCCAATCCTGGGTGTCTACCGTTTTCCTTGGAGTTGGAAAGCGAAAAATTTTGGAAAAGATGAGGGACATCAGGCGCTAAAATGTTTGGTATTTTAGATTTTAACTGCACAAAAAGAGGTGATTCAGCTTTACAGAAGTTATTATACTTGTGAGTAAAATTTGATACAAAAATTATAGAAGGAGATATGAAAGATATCTTAATGGAAAAACTGTTTAATCAAGCAGTTGAACCAATCTTCCAAGCCAACAATTTAACTAAATATTCAGCACTCAAACAAAGAGAGGATGAATTTAAATCGTTGTTTAATATTGAATTAGCAGAATATGTGGAATCGAAAAGAGGATTTAATTTTTCTCTATTTATCCGCGACTTTTTAAGTGAAGATTGCTTGCCGTACAGGGATGCTATTCAGCAAAAATATGGAAAGCGAGCAGCAGATTTGATTGGGGAATTAATTTGTATTTGAAAGCAAAAAAAGTTGGCTGGTAGTTAGAATTTTATGACTGTACGGTCAGCATTCCGTGCAACTTTAAAACTATGTATTTGTATCTTCCTGACTTAATTGTTGCTCAAACTCAGATATTGAACCTGTAGTTACTGCTTTTTCTAACAATTGATTCAATAACTCAATATCATATAATTTATTTAATTTTTCTACTAATTCAGTAGAAACATCTTTAAATCGAATTGTTAGGATTTGAGCAATATATTTCTGGGTAGCTTCTGCTATACCTATGCGTTCTATGCTTGTCATGTATGTCATTTGCTGTTCAGCCTCAAAACGCTCCAATTCGGCTTTGAAATTTAAGTCTAACTCCGGTGGTAGAGTCATTAATCTATCTAGCAACCGGAAGATTTGCTGGATTTTATCTCTACTATAGCCTAACTCATACATTCGTTTAATTAGGCTCAACTTCCACTGCAATCGGCCTGCTAAATCTTGAGTTGTCGCTTGTGTTCGCAGGTGCGCCATCACCAGAACGGCAAAAGGACTATCACTTTGTTCTAATTCTGACCAACGAGATTCATAGTCCAGTAGCTTGACAATGGAAAATTGAAGACTAAGGCGACATCCCCAACGACCATAACTATACTCTTGTGGCCGCCAGTTGGCTTGATTATCCCCCAGAATTGCCAAGCTAACAACTTCTTGGTTATAACGGTCAAAGATTCTGTAGTGGTAAGAAAACATCCGTTTAGGGAAGTTGGTATCTACTTGACTTTGGATTTCCAGGTGAATAAGCAACCAAGTTTCCTTTCCATCTTTTAGCCAAACTTTGATTAGCTTATCGACGAATTGTTTACCAATTTCAGATTCTCTTATCAATTGTTGCAATTCTTGGTCAAGAAAATTATAGCCTCGTCCCCAATCAATTTCTGCTTGAATGTCTGGAAAGAAGAATGCAAGAAACGCTTCAAAATATTGTTCTACCCCTTCCTTCCAAGCACCATCATAATCAGCTCGTACTTCACTCATAGATTATTTACCATCAAAATAAAATATCATAATGCCTTTTTTGAAAGTCAAGTAACTTTAAACGACATAAAATTTATGACTAATTTACATATCAACAAATGTTGGTTTAATGTGGAATTTTGTGGCTTGGCTTTTTGAGCGAGAGGTTACATACTTAGAGTAGTTTATTCAAAATAAACTAGGAAAATTTTATTGAGCAATATAGTTGCTGATTTACCTATTGCATTAATTTAATTTATGAATTTTTTGTTTACAAATTTAAAAATTTAGATTGATATTAACCTAACACAACAAAGTTTAGTCACTTTGTAAACAATATTATGACCCGAAAAAATAAAGAACAACCAGCCATGTCAAATAATACTTCCTCCAATACTAATGGTAAACCTCAAAAGCGACTGATAATTATAACAGGTGATAAAGGTGGCGTGGGTAAAAGTACCTTTGCAAGAGCAATATTTCAACTTTATATTAATAAAAATCTACCCTGTGTTGCTTATGAAGCTGACTTAAGGAATCCTCAGATAGAAAGATATTTTCAAAAAGATTACCGCCCTATAATACGTTATATTGATATTTTTCATAGAGGTGGTGCTGACGATTTATTAATTAATCTAGATGAGAGTGATTGTCCTATCACATTATTAGACTTGCCAGCACAATCTGGATGTTTTTTTGAAAGTTATGTCAAAGAGCTTGCATTTTTTGAAGTTCTGAAAACTGAAATTAATTGTCGAGTAACAATGGTTTCAGTGATTAGTAGAGTTCTTGACTCTATAAATGTTTTAGAAAAACTTCGTGAACTTTGTAAAGACCAAGTAGATTATATTGTAGTCAAAAATCTATTTCATGGTGAAGAAGAAAAATTTGAGCGATATAATGACTCTTCTCTACGTCAGAATATGCTTGCGGAAGGTCTGATAGAACTTGTAATGCCAGATTTATTCTACAAGTCTTATGACTTTCTTGACCGCCATGCTTTAACATTTAATGAAGGTCAGACTCATCAAGAAACAAATATTGTAATTAAGTCAAGAATTAAATCTTGGGTTGCTGAGTTTGAAGCGCAAATTAAGCCAGCATTTAATTTTTTGGGTTTTGATATACAACCAGATGACTGTTACTACCCAGCAGTTGTGGAAAAATCTAAAGAGCTTAGAGAAAACGAAGAAAAAGAAAAAGCTAAAAACCAAGATGCAAA
Source organism: Trichormus variabilis 0441 (assembly GCF_009856605.1). Classification (NCBI taxonomy): domain Bacteria; kingdom Bacillati; phylum Cyanobacteriota; class Cyanophyceae; order Nostocales; family Nostocaceae; genus Trichormus; species Trichormus variabilis. The sequence goes on from NZ_CP047244.1 coordinate 13,204, forward strand.
TTTACCATCTGAAGATATAGCTGCTTAATTGAATAGGTTGCTTGGTTTTTATGTTTGGAAAGCGTTTTATAATTACATCGGGTGATGCTCGTGTGGGTAAGTCCACAGTTTCTCGGCTCTTGCTGGAATTGTACTTGAGAAGTAAATGCAATGCGCGTGTTTTCTACCACGGTTATCGTAACAAGCTATCGATGTATAAAACAAAAGGTTTTGAAATAAACCATTTGGGATTGTCTAGGGGCGATTCGGATAGATTATTACTTGACTTAGAAATGTTTCCAAATATTGATGTAGTTTTGACGGATATGCCAGGTCAAAACCACCAAGAGTTCAAATTTTTTGATAAAGATGTTTCACTGATAGGAAATCTTAACCATCTCGGATATCGTGTTACTTTCTTGCACCCAATATCACATCGTAAAGACTGTGTTGAAGATTATCTTGAGGATTTATACCAGCATTTTGGTAGTCAAGTTGACTATGTTGTTATCAAAAATTATTACTTTGGCAAGCAATTTCGATACTATGAAGGTAGTAGATTCCAAGCTGATATTAAAAATTTAAATGGCTTGGAGCTAGTTTTGGGCGGGTTGCATAACGACTTTTACCAGTTGCTTGAGGATACTGGTTTACCCTATGCTCAACTTATTGGAACTGACTCCCCTCTTAATACTATTCAGCGTTCAATAGTATTCAACTGGATGGAGAATTTTCAGAATTCTGTTATTTCTAATGCGATCGCTTCTAATTATTTAGGGCTAAGTAAGAACTGTACAGAACTAGCTTCTGTAAGTGCAAATCAACAAAATAATTCCAATTTTGATGTAAATGAAGATATTGAATCTGAAGAATGGTAAGTATTAGCTTTACCAAATTGACAGTGAGGTTTTAAATTAACTGTTTAAACAACCCATGACTAATATTGCAAAAGTTGTTGAAAAAGTTATTGCAGAATATTCTGAAGAAAAGAAAGCAGAGATTACTGATTGGATACTTAAATTAGGTGTTCGACCTGATGACCCCTTGTTTAACCTATACGCGGAACTAGGTACAACCCAATTTGCGTTGCAGCAGCTACCCGGTAGGCTTGACTCGCTTGTGGTGGGTTGGACTGACATGGTGGACGATAAGTTGAATAGTGCTTCTAAGGTGGCAATACAACAACAAAAAAGTGCGATCGCCCAAGCTGCTAAGGATTTAATTAAGATGACTAAGCAAGCTGGCGGGGCGTTGCCTTTCTTGGGTGTAAGTAATTGGCGATTGGCACAAGTAGCGGGAGTGTTGGGTTTTGTACTGGCTTTGGGAGCTGTAATTGGTGTTTCTACATACAAAACTATTGCTGGAAGTGTAACTTTTCAGCAGGCGGCTTCTGGAACTGCTATTTTACAACCCGAAGATAAAAAGCTTCTGGATTGGGCTAAATCCAATGAAGGTAAAGTAGCGCGTAGTATTTATGTTAGAAACGCTGCCATTATTAAAACTTGCCGCCAGCAGAAGAAGTATTCAGGCGGCTGCATAATTGCAGTTGATTAATTTTCTAGGCAACCCAGCCTTTGTATCCCTTATTACTCGTTTTAGCTGTATCTTTTTGACTATTTTGGTTGGTTTTGACTCTTGTGTGGGTTGCTTGAGTAACTTCTTCTTCGATTTTCATGTCTGCAAAGCTGAGGATTCCCAGGCGGATAGCTTCACGGATAGCGTTTAATCTATCTTTGACTCCTAATTTGATAAATGAATTATGTAAATATGACCTGACTGTACCTTCGGAAACATACATGACATTAGCAATTTCATTATTTTTCATGCCACCAGCCGCTAATTTGAGAACTGTAATTTCTTTATTAGAGAAATCACTTAACAAATCTAGTGAATCTCTATCGGCTGTGTCATTTGACCTAAGATTATCAATCAGAATGCGATTAATAGTTGGGTCAATCCATGATTCGTTATTGTACGCAGCCATTACTGCTTCAATGAATCTTTCTCCTACTTCTTCTCTGGCATTATTTTTACAGTAGTAGCAGTCTGCGCCATTACTTATTGCTGCGTTAATGGTATCTCGGCTGCTATTTGCAGTCATAACCACTATTTTAATTGACGTGTGTTTGCATTTAATTAAACTTATGACATCAGTGCCATTGATATCAGGTAAATCAATATTTATCACCACGATATCTGGCTTTTGTTGGTCAACAAGTTCTATTCCTTGTTTTCCGGTTTTTGCAAGGCCACATACCTGGATTTTACCAGTTTCAGATAATATCGTCGCCGCACCAACCCTAGATATGTTCTCATTTTCAATGATGACAACATTAATAGGTTTCATATTACATACTGTTTGGTTTAGTATTGTCCCTGATAATAATACTTATAGCACTTACTTTTTACTGTTTCTTAATCTTTACAGTTACTATAAATTAATCAGCTTATTTAAAAACTTTATTTTTGAATTTAAAAAATTTACAAAGTGATTGGATGGTTTGTGTAGTTTTCATTAAGCAATCTATTTACTAGATTCTCATATTGATAAAATTTGATGTTAATGTGTTTAAGTGAATTTTTATAGTAATAAACAATTTTTTATGAATGTCAATAAACTTTTAGGATGGATAGAAAATATTGTTGTTTGGTCTTTAATAGGAATGCTATGTTTGGTCGGGTTAGGTAGATTACCTATTAACCCGACGAGTTTGTTTGACTTTAGTGCATCTTTTTACTATTTTTCTGTTGCGGTTGTTATTTGCCCCAAAACTCCCTTGAGTTTTAATAACAAGCTAGTTTTGGGGTTTATAGCTTTCTCGTATGGTGTGTGCTTTGGGTTGATTTAATCTATCTCTTGAGTAGCATCCTGGTTTTTAAATTGTTGTTGGTTCTGTTCGCAGCGTGTTTGTTGCTCATCGAACAGAGCCTTAAACCGTTCAAATTCATTATAGGTAAGGTTATTGATGATGATAGAGTAACTCTCTGAGCTATGATTACGAGATGCTAGGAGTGCTTCTTGGCTTGCTTCTGAATCAGGCGAATTTCTATCAAGGCTAAGAGTTTCTGAATCTTCTTCTAATTTTAAACTTGCAGTATATGCCTCACTTTTATAAAGAATACTTTCTGTCTCTTTGTCTGGTTTTCCAAATATATTTAAGCGGTCTAAAATTACAGGAATAACAAATTGTTGAATGTGGAAATTAGCAATAATAGATTGTACTTTATCGGTAAGGATTCAGGTCTAATATTGCGGAAGTAAAGAGGGGCGAGAGTGAGAATTATTAGAATCAGCAATTAGAGCTTGCACAAAAAAATCAATAACAGACCTACCTTGACGGCGACAAGTCTGCACTACCGTCAACAAATTGGCAGTATGTTGAAACCGCTTCATCGAGCGTGAACCACCACTAACCTTACGTTTTGTCACAGCTAAACGCAGCGAGCGTTCAGCGAGATTATTATCAGGAGGAACTTCAGGATGGTCAAGGAAATACCACCACTTCATCAATTAAATTGACAAAGGTTTCGCCGATAGCTTTGTTGTGAAGACCGGGAAGTTGAATCAATTTTTTGAAGTGACGACGTAGATGAGCCAAACATTTCTGTTGGGCAACAGCTTGATAGCCATTATAAACACTAAAATCATCGCTGCTGAGTACACCTGTATACTCAGTCCCTAAAATTGCTTCTAGTTCGGCTCTAGAACGAGTATCAGCCGCAGTAAACAGGCAGAATTCAGAATTAGCCACTACCCACAACCATTCTTTAACCCCTTTAACTGACCAAGGTGTTTCATCTACATGGATGTTAGGTTGTGTCTGTTTTACCAATTACTTAACTCATGAATACTCGGTTCAATTGCTTGTTGTATTCGTTCATTGGTGGCGACTAAAGTTCCCAATCCAATTTCAATCTCACCAAGTTCCCAAAGCATTTCCTGCTGTTTTTCGTAGGGCATATGTGCATAGTTATTTGTCCACCCTAAAAATGCTTGTAACGACGTTCCTAAATCTTGTCCTGGAATAATTTCTTGGGGCCAGGCTGCTGTTTGTATATTTCCACAGCATTCACACACGCACGTATGGCGTTGATACTCAACTATTTCTATGGGACATTCTACTAGTTGCGCTACCGCGTGTTTTCTACTTTTACTGCTAGGGGTGCAAATGCTTTTTGACCACAGTAAATGCAATCCGTTGGACGTAAAATTTCATAGCGATCTACTCTGCCAAAACCCTTTCGAGTTTTACCTTGATGTCCTGGTTGCCCACCTGGTTTCTTTTTCGGTGGGTTTGATTCCTCAAGGTGAGGCACTTTTTCTTTTTCGCTTTTTTTTTTTGTGAATGTCTTGTGATGGAGGTTTTGATGAATTAGAACTATCTAAATCTCTGCTGACTTTTAAACGCTTTATCGTGTTGACATTCTTCTACTAGGTCGCCATTATTATCGTCATTTTTATTTGTAAAGTTTTTTAGAACTTCTGGTTCAATTGTATTGTCTTTAGACTGGCTTACTTCGGGTTGTAAAGATGACTCTTGACTAACTGGATTAACAAAATTGACAGTTTCAATTTCTGTGGAGCTTAACTTTACTTCTTCTTGTGCTATTTCACTGATTCTATTTATTTCTGAATTTAACTTTAACACAGCCTCTTGTCGTTCCTGAGCAGTTGGAGGATTTTTTGCATATTCTGCAAATTTTTCATCAGGTATATTAAGCTGTGCAATCAATTCTCTAAGGAGACAAGCTTGCATTGCTGGAGTTAAACCTTCTACTGGAAACTCGATTAGTTCTTTCATAGTAAAATTACCTTTCTACTAAATTTTTTTTGACATCTTTGAGTGCATTATTGATGCGATCGCTCATAACTTGAAAATCTTGTAATGTTTCATCACTAATGTTACTTACTTGAGTTTTTCCTTGTTTGACATATAGCAAGATATTATCCTTTTTATCTTTAACTAAATAAGTTTGGTTTTGAGTCTGAGTAGCAATCTGATATTTTTCTGTTTGGACTGTCATAATGCCATTAATATCTTCTTGTCCAATTGTCTTAACTACACGTTGAGCAAGACTGGTCATCTCATTAACTTTTTCTAATTCTTTAATGTCTTGTTCCATTGCCTTAAAAGCATTCTCAAGACTAATATTTTCTTGAATGTATAAATTAGTTACCTCCTGAATTCTATTGAGATATGTGTCTGATTTACCGAGTTTTTCAGCCGCCATATACCAGTCTTGAAGATTTTGCACTGTATTAGCTTTCATCCGCTCGATAATGCTATCCATCGCTCCAACTTGCTGCATTTTGGGTTGAGCAGGTGATGCGAGTGCTTGGTCAATATTTGGTTGTTGGCTTTGTTGCGGGGAGAAAATGCTCTTGTCTTTAGCAATTAATGAGTTATGTAATACTTGTGTATTGGTAGAAATAATATCGCTACTAACTTTGCTGTTTTCTACAGGATTAAATACTGCGTATCCTTGGGAAGTTTGTTCTACTTTGTACCCTTTTTCTTGAAGATAATTTTGAACTAATTGGTCAGTTCCTTGTGCATTTCCGACTAGAAAAGAGCTTTTCACTGCTATTGCCTTATCAAGTAAGGGTTTATAGTGATTTTCAAATGTTTGGGCAATTTGCTTGCTTGTTACTCCACGCCACGGGCCAGATCCGGACACCATAATGATGTCTTCTTTTGAGTAATTTCCTGTGTTGGCGCGTTCCCCCCATGCTTGCTCGTAATTTCGTGTGCTTGAAGCTGTACCAGGGGGTGCAGCTGATTTACCGATAAACTGGGTAGCTATTTGGGCCATCGCAATATCTTTTTTCATATGTTCAGCGACGGCGGCGTTTATAGGTTCGAGTTGGGACAGTGGATTTGTGGGCCGCAGAGCAGTTTGTTGGGACTTGTCCTGCTGGGTTTGTACTGTAGTTTGTTGTGATTTTGCAACTACATATATATACGCTTCGCTAAGGGCTTGAATAAAAGCGGATTCTTTACCCTTACCCTGCCACTGTTGATCCTGGGCGTTAGTTATGTTTGTACAGTTCTCTAACCAATTGACTCCCCCGCGTTTGGCGATCGCCTCAGTCAGCCGGGGATGTTGTTCGAGTTTAGCCTGAAGCACTTCTACCATTAGCTGGTATTCATCAACTGATGGATACAACTGCTTTTGGTGATTAAATGCGTGTTCGGCGGATGCGTATGCTACCCCTTGAGGTTTTTGGACATGGGTTTCTAATCCATACTGCCCAGCAGGGGCTTCTGGATCATTGTTGACTGAAACTTGGTAATCGTTTTGCAGCTTGCCTTGTTCTTTGGCGAGTGCAGTGGCAAGGCTGAGTGCTACTCCCAGCCCATCTTTGGAGTCGGGGCTGATATTTACTGGAGTTGCAGGTTGTTTTTGGATGGTTGGGAACGGAACAATTTTGTCATTGACATAATCTCCTAGTGGCTCCATGAATAAGCCATATACTTGACTTTTACTCGCTTGAGTTTGGGTAAGTTCTTTTGGTGAATGCTTCTCCCATCTCGCCCAGGCTTGCTGGTAACTTGGGTCTTGAATCATTTGGGTGGTAATTTTGTATTGCTTACCTACCCGAAAAGCAACTTGCTCGCCGTTTTTACCTTGGGCGATCGCAATATCTCCCTCATTGATACCATAAGTTTTTTGGTAGTCTACACCTCTGGTAGTGTGTATCCTACCGTGTCCGCGCATAGCATCAATGGTTGTATCAACTGGTATCGTGGCAGCTTCGCCGTGCAGATGCAGCGAATAGACCATTGGTATTGGTTTGCCAGATATAGTCGGGTTGTATGGAATTTGAGAATTAGCAGCGCGTGCCGCAGTGGAATTGCCAATGGCGATAATTTCTTCGACCGTTAGTTGGTTTGAAGGGTGTGAGGGTATGTTTTGGGCGACTTCTCTGAGGCTGGTATAACTGCGCTCTACTTTAATTTCTCCCCCTGGTGTCCACTCGTTAGCTTTGATGGTGAGGTTGTTGTTGCTTTGGACTACCGCACGCGGAGGTTGGTTTGAGGTGAGGAAGTTCTCAAATTTTTGGCGAACGCTGTTTTCTCTGCCCAAATCGTTTTTAATTGACCAGATGTTGATAGACCATCTGCCAACCTCAGTATTCAGTGCAGCGTGTTCGTTCTTGCAGTTAAAGCGGGTTACTGTACCCGACTCAAGTTTAAACTCTTGGTATGGTGCGTCCTGATTCTCTTCACTAGTCCATGCCATTCGTTCCTTAGCAGCGCGATAGCCCCAGTCAGAATTTCCGATATTAATGCTGCGGGCTTCCGTCGCGGCGTAGGAGTCATCGCGGTGGTAGTTAATGCCAGCACCGGGGTTCTCAGAATAAGTTACCAGCACAATATCAGCGTCAGGATATACTTGCTTAACAAGTTCCATCAACTTGTCGTCCTGTACCCCTGGCTTGAAGTCTTTATCCTTCAAATCCCATTTTGCACCGACCCAGGCGACTTGTCTCAGTGGTGCATAGTTAGATTTGTCATTTTCAAGTATGGGTTTGAAGTGGGTTTCAAGATGCGATCGCAGCTGTTCTACTTTTTTCTCGCTTATCTTACCCAATATTTCGATAGCTTTAGTTGGATCGGCTTGACGCGAGTTGGGTAGTAATATTGGTTGATTCTTAGCTTCTGCTTGTATATCCGTTAATACTTGTATCTCAACCGCGTTTTGATAGACTTGTGAAATTCCTCCAACTGTGGCGTTAGTATTTGATTGAATATTAGTTGTATTCTTTTCTGGTAAAGCTTTAGCAGGAATAATTGGTACTGGAGAATCTTCTTGATTCAGTTCTCTTGGACGGTTAGGAAGTGCTTGTAAAGCTTTTTGGTACTCACTAGTTTCTGGAATTTGGTTTAATTTTAAAAGACTACCTTCAGTTGCAACTTTTTGATTTAACTCTGCACTAAGCTGTTCATAGCGGTCAAAACCATCAACTTCACCAATATTAATAGCTTCTCCAAGCAAAGTATTTAATTCTTCGGTTATTTTCTCACTAATCTCATTTTTATTAAAAATAAATGTAGCTGTGTTACTCTCAATAAAATAATCGTTTTCAGTAGACTTTGATTCTAACCAAGTGGCTACAGCGATCGCGTCTTGTGCAGGAACTACTAGTCCAAAAGCTTCTTGAGTTTCTGCCTGCGCTCCATCCGGGAAAGTATATTGTTGATTTGGATTATAAAAATATACAGTTTGTTGGGGAATGATTGGAGTGGGTTGTGAGGGTGTATCTGCACTTTTGATATGACCACCAGCACGGTTAATAAAGGTTTGTCTTAATTCGCTGCTGATAGTAGTTTCATCAAGTACGAATACAGTCATTCCTTTTTTGGCTTCTAACCGAGCTTGTGATATAGGAAGCTGTTCGTATGATACTCCTACTTTTTCGAGATACTTTTTGGTTTTTTCGGCTATATTTTCATCAACTGCTAATCCTAAAAGCCCTACTAATTTTTGCTCTTTATCTTGGAACATGATTGTAGGGCGTTCGTTAATTTTACCGAGTATTTGGTTGCGTTCTTCTTGCTGCTCGTCTCTGACAGGCTTTTCATTACTTATAAGCTGACTGCGTTTAACCCATTTATCGGGATATTGTACTGTTTCTGGATTAATAATTATTTTACAAGTACTTTCATTACTGGTAATCTGTACAGGGATAGTGGTTCGTTGTTGGTTTTGGCGAATAATACCCGTATCAATTAATTTTTGTACAGTGCTACTTTCTTTCCTTTGCCACTGTTTTTGTATATTCCCTTTATTTAAATCAGCTTCGAGACGTTCATTATGCTGACCAATAATACCGAGTGATTGGTCGCCAATTTTAGCAATATAAACGTGCTTTTTATCAAATGCACGAACTAAAGTTTCTTGAAATGCTTGGTTGTTAATCTCCTGTTTCTTGTATTTTGGATTCGTAATATTAATTCGTAACAGATTACTTTGAGATGTTTCTGCTATGGCATAGGCATTTTGTCCAGTGATGATAGTTTGAATTTTAAGATGTAACTTTTGCCCATTCCCAGGCTTTTCTGCTAGCCAGCCTTGAGCAATACCTTCTTTGATTGATTCTTTATCAATATTGCCTAGTTTTTCAGGTTTATTACCATTTTGAAGATAGATAGTATAGTCTTCCCGAATCAGGTCAACCTTTTCGATTGTTAACATTACAGGTTCATTATTAAACCTCTGGGAATTCCCAAACTTATTAACTTCGCCTACCTTGAAAGTTAGTTCTGGTAGTCCAGGTACTTTGGTTGTAACAGAGGTGGTATATACTTCACCTTTTTCGACACTGCCAATAGCAATAGTACCAATTGGCAGCCGAGCATTACTTTGTTCAATATTTCCAAATGTTTTGTAACTACCCTCTTGATTCTGAATTTCAATTACGCTTTTTCCATCTTCAGCTAGATTAAATCGAATACTCTGAGGTTGATTTTCATTAAAAAACTCACTATTCCGGTCAAATCCAGTGATACTAAACTCGGTAAACTTGAGTATATCTAACTGACTAACAATCTCTTGAGGAAAGGCAGCAAAGGCGAAATTAGAAACTTTGTTCTGGCGATCGCTACTTTTATCATTACTACTCTCACGAGTAGTTGATACCGCCCAGGTGGCAGCTGCCATTGTTAGCTTTTGGTCTTCTGAAATCGAATTATAAAATTCCTCTGCTATCTGGTAAGCTTTTTGGTAAAGAAGTTTAATTTGACCTTCGCTTAATTCAGGCTGGAATAATATTTTGTTAGATTTTACTTCTTGCCCAAGTGTAATTCCTATTTCTTCGAGTTTATTTTCTTGCTCCCTTGCCAGTGTTCCTAATTTTCTAAACTTGGGTTTACCATTCTCAGTTCCATCGTTAATTTGAGCATAAACTAAATATTTATGCGGGCGGTTATTGTTGCGTTTATCTTCGGATATTTCTGATACTTTTATCGTAATTGTATTAGCTTTCCAGATAAATTCATTATCATACTGTAGAAGATTAGTTATACTTACTTGATTACCATTAGCAAGGGTAATATTTGCAGATGGCCCTTTTTCAGTTTCTTTTTGTTTAGATAGCTCACTTGCTCGGTTGAATGATTTGTCGAATTCTTTTTTGATGAGGGTAGCTCTTAATCGCTGTTCGTGAGAAAATTCAACCCCTTTAAATAAAGCTTGAAATTGAACGATTTCACGCGATTCGAGGCGAGCTTTTTCAAAATACTGGTTGGTTTGAGCAATTAGTAACTCAACAGGTGAGTATCCTGTCGGTTGAATTGTATTGTCAATATAGACATCTTTCTTCTTATCCTTAATATAGTTGACTTCACGGTGAAGAATCCGACTATTATTGCGAATAATTTCAATTTCGGGTTTTTTGGCACTCTTAAAAAGGTCAACTGCAATTTGATTTTGAAATGCTGCCTCAGCAATCATTTCACGGTACATTTGGGTATTAATGTTCATCGCCACTAGTGTATTGGTGGGTTCTTGTCGAACAGTTTTGATGAACTCTTCCATGTAACTGCGATACTTGGTCGGAATCTCCTTCCCTTCAATACCCTTGGATTTTGCCCAGACTTCTGTTTTGAATAAATCTTCGTAGTGTTTGGCTACCTGCTGTACGTACTCTATTGAGTCTTTTTCACTACCAAAGTTTTTTAGAATCGTAATTTCTGACTCTAACGCCTCAATTGCGGTAAGGTGATTGTTGATAACACCCACACTAATGCCATCGCTCATGTGGATGGCGATTTCCTCAAATTCTGCCTGAGAGCCATCTTCTTGGTAAAAAGATTGTTTTTTAAGTTTGACAGTTGGAGCGTAGGCGTTTTCAGGAAGGTTACGCTCCTTTGCTTCGATGGTGAGGTTGGGATACTTGCTTGCCCGCTCGAAGCCGATACAATCACCATCGTAATCGCGTGCCTGGCGCTCTTGTTCGGACTCTTGAGGAAGAATCTCTAATTCATAACCAGCAGATTTTAGTTCTAAAATATACTGATTAAATTTGTTAGTAAACTCTATTTTATCCCTAGTTTCGAGCTTACTAATACTTTGGTCTAAGTAATTTTCAATACCTGCTAACTGGATATTTTTTCCTTGAGCTTCTGGCAGGATAGATTTAATTTGCTCATTGAGGCGGTTGTAAATGCGATCGCTTGTTTCGTCCGAGACAGCGATCGCACCAGCGAGAGGTTGACCATCAGGCCCAAGGATATCTTCTACAATTTTGTTAGTTGAGACGCACAGACCATTTGAGTTGAGGAAAGGGGAGCGGAAGTTGAGAACTTCTTCCCCGTCTTGATAATGCGGTATAGAAATTTCCCCATTTTGCAGGTCTTTGGAGGGAATGACCATTGCTCGCTCAAACGTTAACGTCTTGCCAATGGCGATTTCTTTCCACTCGTTTTGGACGAATCGGGCGAGTTCGCGCTGTACCTTCTCAGTTTCGAGAAGTTGCCTTTCTCCTTGCAGGTCAGCTTTGATAAGTTTGTAAATAAACGAGTCAGTAGCAATGCGATCGCGCAGTGTTTCTAATTCTTCTGCTACTGTTGGATCTTCTGCTGCTTGTTCTTCTAGTGTGGTTGCTTGTTCTTCAAGAAAGGCTTTTCGCTTCTCGTACTTTTCGCAGTAAAGTTGTGCAAGTTGCCGAGGGTCATCCTGTGCTTCCTTAAGCTTTTTGGCTTCAAGTTCTAGCTGTTCTGTAAAGTCTTTCAGTCCGTTAGGGAATGAAGCGAGTAACTGCGATATAGCTGTCTTGCCGAGTTCAGATTGTGATTTTTCACCTAGCCAGATATTTTGTCGGTACAGTCCAGGTTGAATCTGAGGCTTAGTCGGGCTATTAGGATTGTCTTTATCAGTTCCCTTGAACGCAGATAAGGGAAGAATTAGGTCAATTTTAGTTGAGTTATTTGAGTCTTGATAATTGAGGATTTGCTCAAGATTAGCAGGGCGTAGTGTACCTTTACCAAAACGGTATTTCTGATCATCTCCGTCTCGATCAGTCCAACCGAAGCGGTGCTGAATTACTCGATATTTATCACCTTTTTGATGTTTGGTTAATTCGTGATACAGTTCTTTTGATATTTGTCCGTAACAGTCTCCTGTTAACCGATATGCTTGGTCATTACTGATAATGCCGCCATTTTCACCATTATTATCATCAACTATTAAAATATTTAACTCTTTATTGACAGCATTTCTACATGAACCAAGAAAGATAGACCCGTAAGCACCTCTATCTTTGTTATCAGGGCATAATTGTCTAATTGTATCTAGGCATTCTTCGGGGCCATATAATAACCGAGTTTTTGATGATAATAATAATTTATTACCTTCAGGATGATTAGTTAATTGTTCCACAGTAGACTTTTCGTCCATATGCCCGAACGAAAAGTTTACCCCAGGAAAGAAATATTCTAATAGGGTATTATTAAGTTCTTCCTTTAACAGCGAATCTGGATTATTTGTATTACCATCTGTATGAATCCATTGATTTAATCTAGTGTCAAAATGTTTAGCTTGAATTGTCATATATAAACAATTAAACTTATAAAATTAAAGATAAATTTTTACTTTTTGGCACTAAAATACCCGTAGAGTTTAATTTTACTTTCTCTTTATCAGTAATCTATTCAACAAATTTCTAATTTATACTAACAATTTACTAGTATTTAAAAATACTTATTTATAGAAATATTACTTAGTTTATTCTTAATAAAGCCTTATTGAACCTAGTGCCATAATTTAAGTATGCCAAAAAATATACTGACTTATTGATTACTTCTTGCTTAACCCTGAATCAGTAGTAACATTCTTCATGTTTGCCATTATGGTTATGTTTGCAGTTTGAGACGGAAAGCTAAATTCGTGTGGCAGCACCTTGATAATTTTATGCCTCCCTAATTTTTTACTCTCTGTACGTTTAAAATAAAGTCTTGAAATTTCTGAAGCTTGAAAGGCTTAATTTTACGTACTTATGGTTTGGCATAGGAAATAATAAAGTCATGAAATTTTAAAGAAAAATCTCTAAACGCTTCTAGATGAAAATAATAAAGTCTAAACTATCAAGCAGGTTTAGACTGCTTCGCAACGCCCTATCGTCGGCTTTAGCCCAGTAGACGGTAAAGTCTTTTTGTGCCAGTTAGTTTAAGACTTTATTTTAAATTTCAAGACTTTGTTTTAAATTTTGGAACTTTATTCTAAATGTACACTCTCCTGTCGTTATTCGATTTTGAGTGTCTCTTTTGTTCTAGCTATTATTTTTATTTAAAGTAACTAGAACAAAAATAAAACTGCCTAAAAGCTTGACTGCTCAGTATACTGAGCAAAATTCAATTAGCATTGTTATATAACATACATAATCTTGTATAGTGCTGTAGACGTTCTGCGTAATATTTAGCTTTAAATTGGTTCTCTAATTCTTCCAATTTAGATGTTTCTATAGGTTCTAAACCCAAATAATTATGATACGTCTCATTAGCTTCATTAAGAACACTATAAGATTTATATGATGCTTCATTTTTAACCATAAACTCTATCAAGCTTTCTATAGTGCTACCCTGCCAAGAATCTGAAATATTATCTTGAAATCTTCCTCTTTTAGTCGATGTGGCATCACTCCATAAATCACCAAAAGGTATATCTTGATTTTTAAATTGTTTGAGCCATTCTCTAAAACTTATAGTCATTTTTCACTTCTCCCTAGTCAGTTTTTAGCCTGTTGGCATACCTATCAGAGCGATTTGATTGTAATCGTCACGTCGCACTGGTAGATAAAGCAGCTTTACACATAATCCTGTATTTCAGGATTTATATCTTGTGGCAGTAATGAAGTAAATTTTCCCATTTTGCTGGTTTTATTAGTCGATGGATATAATTTCATCGATGTTGAAAACTTCAACTGTAGCATTTGGACTGTTCATATCTGTAGTTTGTTCGAGTAGACGTGTTGCTTCCTCAAGCAATGCGCTTGCGTTCTGAAGCAGTGTTCGCACCTGGGTTAACTTGTTTCGCCGTTCGATACCAAGTTGTGCTTCTATATACCGCGCATCATTATGATGGCTGAGGTGAATTACCCGTACTTGTTGTTCTTTTTCTGAAGGTGCAAATATTGCGTTTTCGGCGGTCAGTTTATAGTATGAGTACGTACCACTGGGGCGTTTAACATTGTAGATGTGGAGTTCGCAACTAGGTGGTGCGATGTACTGTCTGTCGAAGTTAGTAAGTCCAGTACGAATATTATCTAATGTGGTAGTGATCGCCTCGACGGCGGAGACAATACCTAACGATTCTGGTGACTGTGGGCAACCGCGCCTCATCAGCATCATAATGGCGGCAGAACGACGAGTCAGGCGAATTTGTTCTTGATACTGGCGCATTTGTTCTTCCCGGATACGAACAAGTTCGAGTTCTTCATCAGGGGTTAGTTCAATCGCACTCCCACAAGTTTTGTAATTTAAGCAGTCGCCAGGGTCTATACCTGGGTGCAGCATCATACTGGCACAGTCAAATCCAAGTCCACATTTTTTCTTAGGCATGGGTTATCGTTTTTGTTCTAGTTACTTTTATAATTTTATATAGCTAGAACAAAGAGGCTTATGGGCGAGATAAACGATGTTAGAATTTTTGCGCCTGAGCAAGATATTGCGTCTTGGCAGTCGTTGTTTGAGAAGATGGAAGCGCAGGGACTGGTTGAAATTGTCCAAAAACCAGATAAATTTTATGAAGTCAGGGGAAGTGAGAAACTTAAACGAGGGTATTTCAAGATTAAGCTGTTGCGCTGTGATTTATAAAAACATTTGAGTGTCTTAGCTAATAAATATGGTTAAACTAAAAACCCAAGAATATATAGCCAAGTACAGTGCTGAGTTTCCTGACGGAAGAATTAATCGTGAGCTTCCCTTCCCCACAGATACAATATCTGTAGTTTCTGATCCCAAAAATTGGCATTGTTATCCAGAAAACGTAGTCAGGATTTACTTGTCTAATTATGGGTGTCATAAGATAATTGTCGGACAAACTTATGTGTATTGTGTAGGTTTGTCACCTCAGTTTTCATGCACGACGTAAGGGTAATGTATCGCCTGGGCAACTGTCTTTATTGTGAGAGTTATGTTGTCAAAATTATATTTTAGCAGACATTATAGAACTGCAAAAATGCAAAACAATGTAAAATTGTTATATTACTTTCAACATTTATGACAAAACAAGAGTTATGTCACAAGAAAGTAAAATTCTAGAATTAGCTAACTAATTTTGAAACAAAATCTAACTTTTGATTATGTGCATAGATGAAACAATAGCATCTGATATTAAAGAAGCTGTAGCTAGGGTTTCTTGCTATTTAGATGATTTTGGCAGTCATATTAGCCACTTAGATTTTTCAATTGAAAATTTAGAAGATTTAAAAGAAGAATTTGCAGAAGGAACTGATAAAGATTCAATCGATACTTATTTGTACATTGCCCTATCCCGAATAAAATCTACTAAAAATCGACTAGAGGAAGACATTAAAATTGTTAAAAGTTACTTGAATTATTTTATTGAATCCTCTAGTAAAATACCTGAATTTACTTACGATTATGAAAAAAATAAAATCGAAAATAGACAAAAAAAATAAAAGTTATGCCTAAAAAAGATGTCTGGGTAGTATTTGGCCATTTTCTAGATTTAAATTACTATTACGTATCAAATACTGAATGGACTTTTGAAATAGAAGAAGCTTGCTTATTTAAAACCAAGGAATTAGCCGAAAGCACAGTAGGTAGGCTAAAAACTTATGAGAAAAAGAATCTAGACTTTCACGGAATCAACCCAGATAGCTTATCTGTTGAATGTACCCGCCTTGAAGTTAGCGAATTTCTACATTTTACGGCTTAATTTACCTCTAATAAATATAAACGCAAAAAATTGTACTTTTGATTGTTAGACACCAATAGACAAAACAATTTTTTATCCCCCACAAATTCACAAATAGCTGCCCCAAATTCATATCTAGCTTGACAAAGAACCTGGATTGCTAGACGAAATTTTTAAAACCTAAACTGTTTAGTTTGCACTTGGTGACAACTTTGCCAACAGTGTCTTAGCCAGTCCTACCCCTAATTCTGAGTAGATTAAATTCTCTTTATCTACAGATTTACTATTGCTCAATACCTTTTTGCGATCGCTGTTGATTGATTAATGGTTGTTGGGTAAAGAAACGCAGACTTTCAATCTGCTCAATTTCGTTTCTTGTTAATCGAGTTGGTATCTCTTCGTACCAGTTTCCCTGACTGTAGCAGGTTTGCATCATAGGGGTATTATCCCCATAACGGCAAACACTCAGAGTATTGTTATCTAAGCTGGCACTCAACTCCCGTCCTTTGATACGGAAGTTATTGGTAACAAGCATATAGTCAGTGATTATAGAAGGCAAATGTTTGAGATTAGAAGGCAGAAGGTTAAGAGAAGGAGGAATAGGGGAAGATTGCTCTTCCAGGAATTGTTTAGCAGTGAGACCATTTTCTTCTGAAATATCCTGTTGTGGGTGCTGTTTCTTTGGATGTGGTTGAACTTTTTTCTTGGTCTTATTAGTTTCCAATGTGGGGTTATCTTCTAATTTGGATTGTATTACTGGAATCTCACTTGGATAATTACTGTTTAGTGTATATGTACTAACAAGTGTTTTGGAGCTACTATCGGTGTCACCATTACTATCACTTGTACTGCTGCTAGTAGGTTTATCATTATTTAAGTAATCATTATTACTTAAAATTATGCTATTTATGCGAACAATTGCTTTGGCTTTAGCTTGTTGAATTACTTCTTTATCTTTATCTGGGTCGTACATGATTCCATATTCAGACCGCAGTTTGTTCCAGCTATAAGGTTTGTATACTTGATAACCTGCAATTTTTACATCATTATGAATGTAGGTAAAGCCTAGTAGTTCTTCCCCCTGCATCTTAGGCAATACTCCAATGTTGTTTTCCTCCAGGCGTTCAATGAATGTAGAGACGGTGGGACTATCCTTAATGGCTTCTCCTATTGCTTGGCGAATAATTTCCTTACTTGTTGGGGTTTTGTGCTTACTGTTGACTGCTCTAATACTTTTTGATCGGTTGGGACTGATGAGTGTAATTATTCCGTACTCTTGCTCTAACCTAGAGGCGACGGCTTCATTTGTTGTCGGTGTTACTTCCAATCCTAGTTCCGCCGCGATGCGTCTAGTAGAGACTTGGGATCTGAAATAATCATAGGAATCATTAACTAAACTACCATCTAACCGAATCCGGGAAGCGATTATATGCAGGTGTTCGTGGTTGCGATCGTGGTGGCGTACTGCAACAAACTGACTGGTAGCTGCTACAGATGATTCTTCCTTGGGCAAGTATCCCATATCTTTGAGATATTCTCGTGTTACATAACTGTACTGACTGTCCGATAAATGCTCGTGGTAGTTGGGGCGGTGTGCGATTGAGATGATGAGGTGAGCGCACTGCCGTTTGACTGCTTTGTTGGTGTACTTGATGTTGAGAAACTGCTGATTAAATTCATCTGGCCTTGTTCCCATCATATTAGTATCGACAATCGCAGCATCATCTTTGCCCAACACATATTTGAGCGTGTCCAGAAAGTTGGGTTTTTTATAGATGACAGGAATCAAGTTGAGGTTAGAGTTTAGTAGCTAAGAACGTTTTTCCAACCTAGCAATTCTACTTAGAAACGCAAAGAACTTGACTGTAAAGATTTGAACAAAGTTTAATTATTGCCTAATCTCAACTAATATCAATAAACAAAATAGAGATTTATCGCTTCTTAATTTCTCTACTTTCTATATATATCAGCACTTGTATCGAAGTATTCAAATTTGAATACTTCGTTATTGATTAGTATAAGTTCTCAACAAGCTTATTTTTCTATTTCTTGGTTGTGTACAGGATTCCCAGCGTCTTGTTTAGAGCCTGCGATCTCTATATTAAATGCAGCAGCAATAGTTTTATCTACGAGTGCGATCGCAATTTCGACTTGGTTAATAATTTGTTGGTTGTTTGTTTCCTTGGCAAGGTGAGATAACATCATCAGTTCGCTTTTGAGGGTTCCTGCCGTAGCACGGATGGTTATTACATCTGCGGGTGGTTTTGCTGCTAGCACTCGTCTTAACCCACATGAACGTAGATACTCAGATGCCGTTTGTCCTGTGGCGGTGGCTTTCTCCTCAATGGCGTTTTTTTCTTCCTCAAAGACGTATACCTTAACTAATTTGGTTCGTTTAGCAGGCCTATTTACCATACCTTGTTTAATCATTGGACTGGGGGAAGTATCACGCTTTTCTGTACTATGCCAGGGAACTCGTTGGACAACCAAAAGTTCCACTTTTCTCACGCACACTACCATTGCGGATAATATAGCCGTTATCCTTGGTATAACTGACATTGCGGCTATATGGCTCTCGTAATAGTACTGCAACTGCTGTGAAATCGCTTTTACAAGCATTATGCTGTTAGGGTCGAACTATGCGATCGCGGATTATTCTCTATGTAAAAATACTTACTTCATTATAAAATCTAGTCTTTATTTCCTGTCCTTAACTAGAGAAGGAGAATATTGTATTTTTTGTTAAAAATAATACATATTTTATTTATTGTAGAATGCTGAGAGCCGTGCAGTAATCGTGCCATTGTAGTTATAAAAAAGATTATCAGTCAATAATCAAGTGTGCGATCGTGAAATTTTACCTAAGTATATAAACTTAATTTAATGTATAAAATCAACTGAAAATGATTTGTTTAAAATTGAGCGTATATTAATTAGATTAGATTTGTACTACAATTTTGTATTTTTGTAGCATATAAAAATATGAGTTGTATAGAACTTATTATCAATTAATTGTAATTATTGATAATAAATCTAGGTTGAAATAGGCCCATTTGCCATACCTTGTTTACTACCATGATTGCACCAAGTGCGAGGGTAGGATGTAGTAGAGCGTGCAGTGAGTACGGGAAAAGTAAGCAGAGAGTAAGCGGTGAGTACTAGGGAAGTGCGTGTGTCTTATGTAGGTCTAATTTAAATGGAAAAAGTATACTAAATCAATAATTTAACTAATAAATAGAGATTTTTTACCACTTAGTCAGTGAGTACTCGGCAAGTTGCGGGAGAGTACTGAGGAAGTAGCTTGGGGCGTACAGATATAGTAATTTTAGTCACTTTTACATTACTGGAAATGTTGATTAAGCCTATCAAATAAGTGGTTTTAATATTACTAATTACTACATAATGTAGTATAAAATTGGCTAATTGTAATTTGAATTAATTAGCTTAAAAGTTGAGATTGTTTTATTACTGTTGATTGTTGTAACTAACTCGGAGGGGGGAATTATGCCAAGGAAGGTGCAATCAGATTATGTAGAATTGTCAGTGGCAAGAAAGAAAGGTTCTAGTGAAGCGAGATTGTTGCAATACCTGAAGGACAGTGAAAAGGGAGGGGGGGATATGATAATGGAGGCGATAATTCCCCTCTATCTCCCCTATATGCTCTACTCAGAGGGTGTAAGGGGTGAAAAATTATCTTCGTGCGTATTAGATGCGATCGCGCAGTTGGAAGTACAAATAATTAAGATGAAACGGGCTTTCGGGATGGAGGGACTTGCCCAAGTAGTGCTAGTGCAGCCTTATGGTAGTGGACTTCCCACTTCTGCTGCAACTACCACACAACCTCATGGTAGTGGAGTTTTTTCTCTGATAGCTGCAACTGATATTCAGGCTCAAGCAGAGAAGAGTGCGAGTTTTTTTACGGGCGTAGTTTCGACCGATGATGTTTCTGTTTCATCAGAGGTGCCGCTTGTTGTGGAGGAACAGTCTTTTCAAGAGGAAGATTTGGATGATGATTTCTTCAATGATGATGAAGATGATGTGATTGCTAAAGCAGAGATAGAAGTTGATCCGGGATTTCGTTTAGAGTAAGGAAACTGTATCCAGCGATCTCATTTGTAGATTGTCCACCCTATAGATTTGGGTATCAAGGTGGTGAGGTCATCGTCTGCGCTGCAAAAAAAAATGGATGATAATTGTAAAATTTTTTCTAAGACAGGGTAATACTGCTGTAAAGTAAGCCTTTTTCCATACCGAGTTAATACTTATAAAGGTTAAATTGTAAGCAATAGCAGAGATGAATTGAAACCTTTATATATGCCCAAAACTAAGGAGAAATCAGATTTAAAAAAGATAGTAATTACGATTGATATGGGTGCGAGTAAAACCAAGGCTATCGTTCAGGAGTATCCAGAAGGAAAGCCTGTTGTTTTACTTTTAGACTCAGAAATAGCGGATGTTGCTAAAGCCTCAGTTGAAAGCGTCCAACAAGAAGGTAGTCCTGAATCTCGTGCTTGGGTAGGAATTGGTGATGAGTATTACGCCTTGGGAGAACTTGCTCGTCGTCGGTTTGGGGGTATATCGCAACTGAGGGAGCTAAAGTACGAACTAGCAGTTCCCAAAATTTGCGGAGCATTTTGGCTGGCTAAGGAGAAGTTGAACCTGGGTAATGATGTTGCAGCTTACTTGAGTGTCCTGCTGCCGCCGGGTGAAGTGCAAGACAAGGAACAGTTACAAATTCGGTTGAAGGATACGTTTCGGGGGTTTGATACACCAGCAGGTAAGATGCGGGTGAAAATGCTTCGTTATGATGCAGCTTCTGAAGGTAGTGGAATATTTTTCCACCGTAGGCGAACGCTTGGCGATCGTGTACCTGTTTCGATGTACGTAATGCTTGGTTATCGCAACGCGAGTATTTTCACCTTTCGGAGTGGTTCGATTGGCGCAGGAATAACCAGCAATTTTGGTATGTCTTGGTTAGTAAATAATTTGATTTCCAAAACATCGGGACTGAGCCCTGATAATTCCAATATTATTGAGGTACTGATAGAAGCTGGAGCCAGTTGTGACCCCCAGGTGATGCAAAAACTCTCACGCAAGCGCAAAGGTGATGAGATTCAACTTGATGGAGAGTCGATGTCCAAAGCTTTATTACTTGCTAGAGACGAATATTGGCGTGCGATCGCCAGGTGGTTGCGCTCAAAGATGGATGAGGATATTGAAGAACTAGTATTTTGCGGAGGAACTGCGGATTACATTCGTCCTGAAATAGATGCTTACTTCCAGAAAGAGGGGATGAAAGTATCCTGGCACGCTAATATTTTTATACCTGATGAAATATCTTCTGGTATGGGCAATCGGATGGCGGATGTTTGGGCTTTTCACCAGCACATGATTATTCAGTTTGATAAGTTAACTGGTTATATACGCTCTGAGGTTGTACCGTTAAATAAATCTGTTGAAGGTAATACAAATAATACAGGTGAAGAAGTCAAACGTAGGTATAACTTTACGCCTTGTGAGCGGCCTAGTACCTTTATTGCTGTAAACGAGAATGTTTGATAGGTTCAGGCAAAAATAAATGTAGTAAAAAAAGAATCAGCTAGAGTGAAGTGCTGCATAAAACAGTACTTTCTAACTGATTCTTTGAGATTTTAGTATGGCTGTTGCTCTAGCATTTGGGAGCAATCAACGTGAGAATTGGTAATTTCTGGAATGTGCTGAATTACAGAGTTAATTTGCTCCATGTCTGCATATTGTGGTTCTCGTCTTTTGCGGAGTTCCCATGATTTACGGTTATAAGCTAACAAGTCTTCCAAACTCATGTTGAATTTGTATTTGGCGAAATTCAATAATTGTTCTGTGGTGTAACGACAATCTTCAGGACGACCAAAACAAATTTCAAACTGAAGCTTAAAAGCTTTCCAATCGAAATTGTCAGACCCCAGTTGCCGTTGTGATTCGCGTCCGTAAAGGTCACGGATTGAATAGAAAATTGTGTTGTATTTACGCACGTCGAATGATTCAATCTTGAATTGCTCCATTGTTGAATCATCGACTGTAGCAGCTTGAGCTTTAGTAGATTTATTAGCAGCCATAGTTTTTTCCTTGATGAATGCTTCGCTTTTAGCTGCGTCAGCATTAGTCAAAAAATAAATCCCACTCCGTATGAGCGAGATTTTCTGTAAAACTCAGATTATTTGTGATTATTTTGCTAATAAACGTTCGCGTTGTAGCCAAGTACGTTTGTTGACTTCGAGTAGTTCTTCTAAGCCTTTGTTGAAGTGCTTAATGGAATAGTCAACCATTTGTTGTACACTGTATTTGGGGTTTTCGACTGAGCCGAATGTAGCAATAAATCTTGTTTTAAAAGCATCCCATTGTGTTTTATTCCAGTTAGTCTGTGACTGTGCTTGGATAGTTTTACCCCAGGTTTCTTGTAGCCCGTAGTAGACTGCTTTAAACTTACGCTCGTTGTAGTCAGCAATTTTGTAAATACCCATTGCGTTATCATCAATTAAACTAACTTTTTTGGTTTTAGTAGCCATAATTTTTATCTCCTATGTGAGAGTTACTTCTTAAGGATTTGAGCGTTAGCTATAGTGCTTTCTCTTCTTTATTTGAACGTAAGTCCGTGTAAAAAATAACAATCGCCTCGGCTACTATCCTGTTTTCAAAAATTTTCAAATAGCTCTGGTTGTGTCACTATCGCGGTAGCAGCAGCTAGTGAGCGATACCTTCTCCTGTCGGAGACGCTCCGCGTAGCTTGCTTCCCCGCAGGGGTACGGCACACTTCTCTACGAGAGGCTACGCCAACGTGAACGCCGCATAACAAAGCCCATGCACACCGATGCCGAGAGTCGATCGGTTATGATACAAAGGCGATCTGCGGCGGGTGATGGACATCGTTAGGTGCTTGAAGTCATATTTAGGAGTTGCATACAAAAATGAAAACTTAGTACTTTACAGCGACAAGTCTTGATGGCTTCATTGCGACTGAGAAAGATGGCGATACGAAAGAACAGGAGATTGAGACTGAACGGCAGAATAGGCAAGCACTGACAGATGAGCAGATTTTGCAGCTTGAGCGCATCGGTGGAAAGATTGAAGAACATTTCGGACACCCCCAGGACATCGAATGGTGTTTGGTGGATGACACATTTCATATTGTCCAGAGTCGCCCCATCACTACTTTATACCCGATCCCGGAAGCGAACGATCGCCAAAATCACGTTTATGTATCTGTCGGTCATCAACAAATGACGACTGATCCCATCAAACCATTGGGATTATCTTTATGGCAGTTAACAGCTGCTCGACCCATGTATAAAGCGGGTGGACGGTTGTTTGTTGATGTCACCCATGATTTGGCTTCACCTGTGAGAAGAACAATTGTGGTAGACGTTTTGGGAAAATCCGATCCGCTTATCAGGGACGCACTTATGACCATACTAGATCGGGGAGATTTCATAAAATTGTTACCAGATGACAAGCAAGAACAAAGTTCCGGTAACAGCAATAAGGGTGCATCGTCTTTGGTTTTTCAAACGCTGACCGAATACGATCCGGCGATCGTTCCCGATTTGATTGGGCGTAGTCAAACATCGATAGACGAGTTAAAACAGAACATCCAGACGAAATCAGGAGCGGATCTGATTGATTTTATTCTGGAAGATATCCAGAAATTAAAGAAGAGCTTGTCTGATCCACAAAGTTTTGGTGTGATTATGACTGCGATGAATGCGTCATCCTGGATAAATGAAAAAATGAACGAATGGTTAGGTGAGAAAAATGCAGCAGACATACTTTCTCAATCTGCGCCAAACAATATTACTTCGTCTATGGGTCTAGAACTATTGGATGTCGCAGATGTGATTTGTCCTTATGCTGAAGTAATTGATTATTTACAACATGTAAAAGATGATAGGTTTTTGGATGAACTGGTTAAGTTTGATGGTGGAAAGGAAACTCAAGACGCTATCTATGCTTATCTCAACAAATACGGAATGCGATGTGCCGGAGAAATCGATATTACTAAAACTTGTTTTCATCTTTTTGCTGTTGAGTCAGTTCTCGTTTCAGTTTTCTTTTATGAGGTGTAGTGATGTTTTCGCCACCTTGAAATCCTTTATTACCTGAAAAAGGTTGAGATTTATCAAATTTTTGCTGAGATTGACGAAACAATTTTATATCTGCTGTTGGCCCAGGAACACCTACTTCTACCTCAACAATATCTTTTCCTTCTGGCATCCCAATCATTTGGCTTTTCAAAGTATGTTGTCTTTTCTTACCAGAAAAATATTTTTGTTGTTCTTTTTGGTCAGAATGTCTATATATTGGCTGTTCTAGGCTATCGAACAATAGCCTAAAATTAGTTAATACTTCTTGAACAAATAGTAAATCGCTCTTATTATTTGAGACTTGTTCTAATAAACTAGAGGGTAAAATATCTCTCAGAATTGCTATCCAGTCGTGAAATGTATCATTGGCTTCCGTTTTTGAAACCCCAAACAACATTCCTAATACTTGAAATGTCGGCATCTGTCTTAAATAAAATAAGCATAAACAAACTTGTTCTTGGATTGATAACAATTCTTTGCGACCTCCACCAGCCGCATTAATTCTTATTTTTCGGCTTTCTTGCTGAATTTTAATTTCCTGGTGACGTTTGCTCGCACAATTTAGTAGTGATTGTAATTGTTCGTAACTAATCCCTAAAATTTGTTTTGTTCTTAATGGATACTTTTGGATATAATAAAAAACCATAACTAAGTTTGAAAAATGGTATACACTCAGAGACTATTTATAAAGTAAATCTTTAGGCGACTAGACGGCGTAGCATAATACGAGTCATAACAGCGTATATGGCAGCTTCACTCATTTCAGAAAGACGCTCGTAATCTTTGCTAAGACGATGATATTGGTTAAACCAACCGAATGTTCTTTCTACTACCCAACGTTTGGGTAAAACCTGAAATTCTTGCTCAGTACGCCGTATAACTTCAACATGAGCTTGGATCATTAACCAAACTGAAAGCGCAAATTTATCACCGTCATAACCGGAATCAACCCATAAAACTTCTACTTTTTCCAATAATTCAGGACGCTCCTCTAACAATTCCATTAGTGCATAGGCAGCAAGTACTCGTTCCGGCGCATTCGCTTCGCTGACAATGACTTTTAGCAACAGTCCCAGACTATCAACTAGAGTCTGCCGCTTTCTTCCTTTTACCTTTTTACCCCCGTCAAAACCGTACACATCCCCTTTTTTTGGTCAGTCTTGACCGACTGACTTCAAGGGGTGACAATCGCCTCTAAACCATGCCAGATACAGGTTTTGGAGACACAGACCCTTTGAAAAATTTGGGTGCTTATTGGGAATGAACTGTATAGGGGTAGTAGACTCTTCTGTGGAGAGAGGTTTCGTGGTAAAAAAGAACGGTCTCGTAATTTGCTCAAGACCGTCATAATAATGCTGGCATCATTCTACCAAAACTTTTTAGAAAAATACCTGAATAAAGCACAGTTAATCACCCTGAAGATGTTGGTGTGGTTGTTACAAAATCAGAAACAGGTGAGGATAGAAAGACTGGCCGCAACGTTACCATTACCAATACAGCAAAATAGTCGGAGACGACATTTACAAAGATTTTTAACACTAAATGCCTTGAGTGTAGTGTTACTATGGTTTCCCATAATTGAAGCAATAATTAACCAACATTTCAAAGTAGGATCACAGTTAACCATTGCAATGGATAGAACACAGTGGAAAGAAAATAATGTGTTGATGGTTAGCGTAATTTACCAAAAAAGAGCTTGGCCAATATATTGGTGTTTGTTAGAGAAAGATGGTTGCAGTAACCTTACTGAACAGCAAAAAGTATTACGCCCAGTAATTCGGTTATTAAAAAAATACAAATTAGTCATTATTGGGGATAGAGAATTTCATAGCATTGAACTGGGGAGTTGGCTACACAAGCAGAATATAGGTTTTGTACTCCGTCAAAAGAAGGATACAACTTTCTGCCAAAAATGGCAAAAATTTCAGCCTTTAAGTAACATTGAGATTTATCCTGGTGTCCGGCAATTTTACACCAACGTCAAGGTTACTCAAAAACGTGGCTTTGGTCGGTTTAATTTAGGAGTCTACTGGAAAAGAAAGTACAGGGGTAAACAAGAAAAAGATGCTTGGCATTTATTAACTAATTTACCTGACTTAAACACTGCCCTCAAAATATATGCTTAACGTTTTGGCATTGAAGCAATGTTTAAAGATTGTAAAACAGGTGGGTACAATCTAGAATCTTCTCAAGCCAGTCCCGATAGACTTGTACGAATAATATTCTTAATTGCTTTAGCAATGACCAGTGCTTGGCTACAAGGTCAAAAAATTAAATTACAACGACAACAATCTTATGTCTGTCGTTCCCAAGAGCAGGGTAAAACTGAAAAAAGGCATAGTAATTTTTGGATAGGTTTATATGGTTTTAATTGGATAGTTGCTTGGTATGGGTGTCAAACATGGGTCGAGGAAATGGTCAGTTCCATTCGCAATAAGCAAGCATATTATCAACGAGGTTTAAGAGCTATGAAGCTTATACAGCAAGCACTTTAACTCGCTTGTCGCCCCTTGAACCGACTGACTGTCTGCGGCGATCGCACTTGGTTGTGTTGATTTACCTAATTTTGAGCGAACTTGACCGCGCAATGTATGATTTAATTTTTCCCAAACCCCCTTGCGTTGCCATTTGCGGTAGTAGCTATATACCGTTGCACTTGGTGGAAAGTCTCCTGGAAGCATATTCCATTGGCATCCAGTTTTCAAATGATAATAGATGGCATTACATATTTCACGCATATCGGTTGTGCGTGGATGCCCACCAGATTTTGCTGGTGGAATCAAGGGAGCCAAAATTTCCCACTCCATATCAGTTAAGTCTGTGGGGTAAGACTTTCGCGCCATGAGCAACTATGTAAATACACTGTGTATGAGGTATCTTATACTCGCAGTGACCCCTTTATTGCTGTTTTTAGATTTACTTTATAAATAACCTCTCAATTCAACGTTTTACCATTTTTCTTTTCCTAAGTTAATATTTCGGACAAGTCTATTAAACTCAAACCTGAATTTACTGAAGTGCAGGAATCACAATCATGAAAAAGATTTACCAGACTAAAACCGCAACCATGACACCAAGCCGTTTTGCTAGAAGAGGAATCTCATGAACGATTTAATAAAACCACCTGATTGCCAAACGACAATGCAGCTACAAGACGGTCGTATCCTTGCCTGATTGTCTGCCCCAAACTACACTAATTATTAACAGATTAATACGTCCCTAATTAGTTCGAGCTATAACCACATAAACAACTTCGGTGAAGGAAAAATTTATGGCTCTGCTAGACTAGCTATAAAAAATTAATACTTGATATCAGGTTAAATCCTTACATTGTCTGGGATTCAAGAGGAACAAAGTAAATTTTTATTAAATCTTTGATTCTATTTTAGACAAACCTTGTTATATCAATCGTTTTAGCCATTTTTTAGTGTTAATTTATCAACCCAAGCCTGGGAGAGCCAAATTTATTTCTAGCTAGCTCCTAATAATTGGAAACCAAATTTCTTCAATATTGATGTAGTTTAAAGATAAAAATCGCTGAATTCTCTTCCTTCTACTTTCAAAGAGTATTGGCAAAGGTAAAGCAGTAGCCAATGATTCTATGCTGACAGTTTTAATAGATTGTAATAAATTAATCAGGAGTTTTAGTAATAAATATTCGGTGCGTCCCAATTCTCGCTTGAGGTGTGTTTCATAGAATTCAGGTACTATTATCATTAAACAGAGCTTATTGCGAATGAATGCTATTTTTGTTTTACCATAAGTTGCTACACTGATTGCCCTATATCCATTTCAGGGTATTTCGTTCCCCCTTAAGAACTGCCAATTACTACTTTTGTCGTATCAATTTATTGAAAACCTAAGACTATTGAAAGAATATAAGTAATTTTTTTTTAACTATAACTCTAAGCAATAGAAGAGTTAGAACAAATCAATTTGTCCCAACTTTGATAATTAAAAGACATATAGCAAGCACAAGAGGCAATGGTCATGAGTACGGTCATGAACCAACGGGTCAAAGTTGAAAAGACTTTAACCATTAACAAACCAGTAGAGGAACTTTATCGCTTTTGGCGTAACTTTGATAACTTGCCACGCTTCATCAAGCATCTCAAACAGGTGAGGGTACACGACGAAAAGCGATCGCACTGGATTAGCAAAGGATTCTTAAATGAAAGCGTTGAGTGGGATGTAGTCATTACCGAAGACCGAGAAAACGAATTGATTGCCTGGACTTCGGTTGAAGGCGCAGCAATTGAAACCTCTGGTCGCGTCCACTTCAAGCCAGCACCTGGGAATCGTGGTACTGAGGTAAAAACAGTCCGAGAATTTACCCCGCCTGCGGGTGAAATTGGGGCTGCGTTGGCGAAGCCCGTCATAGACATCGCTAAATTATTTGGCGAAGACCCAGAACTGCAAATTAAAGAAGATTTACGCGGCTTCAGAATGCTGATGGAAGCAGGCGAGATTGCCACAACAGAAGGTCAACCGCGAGGTTAATAAATATTGCTATGAAATGTTTGTTGGTACGGCACTAACGATGTGCGGGTGGAAACAGTGCCAGACCCAAAAATAATTAACCCCCGCGATGCCATCCTCAAAGTTACATCAGCAACCATCTGCGGTTCTGACTTGCATATCTACAATGGCTACATCCCGACGATGGAACCGGGTGACATTATTGGTCACGAGTTTATGGGAGAAATCGTTGATATTGGCAATGAAGTCAAGAAATTGAAAAAAGGCGATCGCGTATTGAAGGGCGAAGTCGATCCATCTGCTGTGTTCACGCATCACTTACCCCTAAAAGAAGCCAAGCATGGCTTCGAGCTGTTCAACCAAAGAAAAGAGCACTGCATAAAAGTTAGGTTACAGCCTTGAGTTGGGGACTGAGAGGAGCAGAGGAGACAAGGAAAATAACCACTGACAACTGACCACTAACTACCGACAAAGGACTAATGGCTATGAAAGCAGTTTGCTGGAACGGTGCCAACGATGTACGGGTGGAAACAGTACCCGATCCAAAAATCATTAATCCGCGTGATGCTGTTATTAAAATCACGACAACAGCAATTTGCGGTTCTGATTTACACCTTTATAACGGCTACGTCCCCACAATGGAAAAGGGCGATATCCTGGGTCATGAAATGATGGGGGAAGTCGTTGAAATAGGCAGTGCCGTCAAAAATTTAAATATAGGCGATCGCGTGGTTGTACCATTCCCTATCGCCTGTGGTAACTGCTGGTACTGTCAACATGACTTCTGGTCATTGTGCGATAATTCTAACCCAAACGCTTGGTTAGCAGAAAAATTCATGGGTTATTCACCCTCTGGTATTTTTGGCTACTCTCATATGCTAGGTGGCTACGCTGGTGGTCAAGCTGAATATGCCCGTGTTCCCTTTGCCGATACTGGTTTGTTTAAGATTCCTGATGGACTAACAGACGAACAAGTAGTGTTTCTAACAGATATCTTCCCCACCGGATATATGGCGGCAGATAACTGTAATATTCAGCCCGGTGATATTGTCGCAGTCTGGGGGTGTGGCCCAGTCGCACAATTCACAATAAGAAGTGCTTATCTACTTGGTGCTGAACGAGTCATCGCTATCGATCGAATTCCCGAACGCCTACAGATGGCTAAAGATCAAGGCAAGGCAGAAATCCTTAACTATGAGGAAGTAAATGTTAGTGAAGCCCTCAAAGAAATGACAGGTGGACGCGGCCCAGATGCTTGTATTGATGCTGTGGGGTTGGAAGCACACGGCACGGGTCTAGAAGGAGTATACGACGAAGTCAAGCAAGCAGTGCGTCTGGAAACAGACCGCCCCCATGTGCTGCGGCAAGTGATGATGGACTGTCGCAAAGGCGGTCACGTGTCAATTCCTGGTGTTTATGTCGGCGTTGTAGACAAAATACCTATGGGTGCTGCCATGAACAAAGCCTTAGTATTCAAAATGGGACAAACGCACGTTCATAAGTACTTAAACACATTACTCGATCACATTCAAAATGGCAGGATCGATCCATCATTCGTGATCACCCATCGTCTACCGTTAGATGAAGCACCCCGAGGTTACGGAATTTTCAAAGACAAGAAGGAAAACTGTATCAAAGTTGTACTCAAACCATAAGGCAGGAGAAAAGACACGGAGAGTGGGAGAGAGAGAAAGAAACAAGTGTATTCAGAGCTATTCAGGTAGTAAAAATTACTAAAACTTTCTCTTTGCTCCCTCTGCTTCTCCTACTCCCCAAGATGAAGTCAAAACTAAAAAGGTGAGCCACTGCGGTGGACGGGAGCACCTGCATAAAGCAAGTGGCGTTAGCGACGTTAGGAGCGTCACCCGAAGCGCAAAAGGCAAAAGAGAACTGATGGAGTCTTGAAATTTAATTCTTAATTCTTAATTCTTTTCTTTTTACTTTTACCTTTTGACTTACTAGCCCCTGCTCCTCACTCATCACTAATTTGGCGATTGGCATTTGTTCAACTTGTCCTGAATCCAAACTCTCAATTTTTTATCTTAATCTTTGAAGGAGGTTGCTAACGATGGCAAAAATCGTTGGTTAGGAAATAATTTTTAGTACATATTTTTTAGTCAGCATTCAAGCCACCTACTTTCAATTTAACCAGCCATCAAGCACACTGCTGTAAAAGGAGTACAAATGTCTAATATTGGTTTATTTTTTGGTACTCAAACAGGCAATACCCAAACTGAATCAGAAATAATTCAGAAGGAGTTTGGTGGTGATAGCGTTGTAACGTTAAATGATGTTTCACAAGCTGAACCAAGTGATTTTAATAACTACGACTATATCATTTTTGGTTGTCCTACTTGGAATGTTGGAGAATTGCAAAGTGATTGGGAAGATTTTTATGATGAGTTAGATAACATTGACTTCACGGGCAAAAAAGTTGCTTATTTTGGTCCTGGAGACCAGGTTGGTTATCCAGATACATTTCAAGATGCACTCGGTATTCTAGAGGAAAAAATTTCAGAAAATGGTGCTGAAACAGTTGGCTATTGGCCTACAGAAGGTTATGAATTCAGCGAGTCTAAAGCTGTTCGTGATGGTAAATTTGTAGGTCTTGCCCTTGATGAAGATAATCAATCCGATTTAACAGAGGAAAGAATCAAAGCTTGGGTTACACAATTGAAGCTAGAGTTTGGTTTGTAAAGCTTTATTCACTAAAATGCTTGTTACCTAATTAGGTAAATTTGAGAATTCTTTGCCCGTCTCAAAGATGAAACTGCGCGAGAGAAATTACTGAAAACCATTCTCTAAAACATAACTTGCTTGCTTCGGGTTGCCTTTGAAATACTTGGCTCAATTGCCTGAAAAATAGGTTTTATGAAACTGCTTATCGTTGAGAATGATCGAGATACGGCGGCTGCTCTCACCACTTCTTTGGTAGCACAGCAGTTTACAGTTGATACCGCTAGTGATAGTCGATCGGCACTAGAGTTAGCTGAGGCAACAGAGTATGACCTGATCGTGCTAGATGTCATGCTACCCGATGAGAATGGAATTCGTCTGTGTCGCCAACTAAGGACACAGAATCAGCAAGAGCCTATTTTGCTGCTCACAAGGAAGGTTAATCCGGCAGATAGAATAGCAGGCTTTGAGGCAGGAGCAGATGACTATATTACCAAACCCTATGAGCTATCAGAACTGCTAGCTCGGATTCGGGCATTACTGCGACGAGGCAGCACAGTATTAACCAAAGTACTCTGCTGGGGTCAGTTGCAGCTCGATCCGAATAATTGCGAAGTCATGTGTCAAGGCAAAGGCTTACATCTCACGCCTAAAGAATACAAACTGCTGGAGCTATTTTTGCGACATCCGCGGCGGATTTTTGACCGAAGGACTCTGCTCGATCGCATCTGTTCGATTGATGAATGTCCCGGTGAAGAAGCTATAACAACTCAAATTCGCGGGTTGCGGCGCAAACTCCAGATGGCTGGGCTGAATTCCGATCCAATTGAAACATTGTATGGGCTGGGGTATCGGCTGAAATCTGTGCCAGAAGAGCGGGAGCAGGGGTCGGAGCAAGGACACGGGGATACGGAGACGCGGGGACGTGGGGATACGGAGACACGGGGACAAGGGGACACGGGGAATATATTTGATAGGCTCTCCGCGTTACCCTTTGGGGCGACCAGTCGCCACAAGTCTTTGCCTTCTGGGTTCGGAAGTGACGCTCCTAACGTCGCTAACGCTGCGCTAACGGACTCGACGGGAAATGGAGCCACTCCCCTCAAGTCGGGAAACCCGCCTACAGGGGTGGCTCCCCAAGTGGAGAATGCGACATCCAAGACTCCGACTTCTTCACCGCAAAGCGGCTCAGTCCAAGGTGCTGGTTCACCGCATCTCCCCATCTCTGCGTTTTCCTCATCCTACCTGCTGAATGCAAATCGATATGATGCAGAGGCGGAGGCAGTGGCGGCAATTCAGCAGATGTGGCAGGATTCTCAGGAGCGATTGCAGGGCCAACTAGCAAAGCTGGAGGAGGCGATCGCCCACCTCTCTACTAATAGTCTCACCCCTGACGGACGGCAGTTCGCCCAGACCATCGCCCATCGGCTGATTGGCTCTTTGGGGGCATTTGGTATGCCGCAAGCAGCAGAACTTGCCCGCCAGATCGAACGCACCTTGAAAACACCAACGGCTGCTGTCCAATCAGAGGAAGCGGTTCAACTAAAATCGCTGCTTGGGCAACTGAGGCAAGTTATCCAGCAGTTACCTACTTTTGCTACAACAGCGCCCACTCCAGTACTGAAGTCTAGCGATCGCGTGGTTTTGTTGATTGATGATGATACTGACTTGATTGAGCGAATGCAGGCAAATGCTTCAAACTGGAGCATTCACCTGGAAACCGTCACTGACCTTACCCTCGCCCGCCAACGCCTTCAGTACCTCACACCCGATGCCATCATATTGGATCTTACCTTTCCCAATACCACCGAAAGCGGCTTGACCCTACTGGCACAGTTGAAGCACCAATTTTCCACTATTCCTGTGCTGGTGCTGACAGGACTTGGCGATTTAACCAAGCGTGTGGAAGTCACCCGTTTAGGAGCCAACGCCTTTTTGCAAAAGCCTGCCACGCCTACCGAAGTGTTTCAAGCCGTCAGCCAACTCCTCCACCGGATTGACACTATCAATGCCAGACTGCTGATTGTGGATGACGATCCGGCATTGTTGTCCATATTAGAAGCCCAACTGCAACCGTGGGGCTTTCAGGTCACAACCTTGGCAGATTCAAGCCAGTTTTGGCAATACTTGGAAGCCACCACTCCCGATCTGCTATTGCTGGATGTTGCTATGCCGGGGTTTAGCGGCATTGAACTATGCCAGGTAGTCAAGAGCGATCCGCGTTGGAGTCGGCTACCTGTGTTGTTGTTATCGGCTCATGCCGATGCTGATACCCTGTACCGGGCCCTAGCAGCGGGGGCAGATGACTATATCTTAAAACCAATCGTAGAAGCCGATTTGATTCAGCGAATTTTAAATTTCAATTCCTGGTAGGGATTTAAAATAAGCGACTTCCAAATAAAAAAATAACCAATCACTGTGTTAGCAGGGGAGCCAGTGCTGTGGTGTTAGCGTAGCGGTAGCGACGCAGGAGCGTCGGCAGTCCGATCTTGGGGGTTTCCCCCAGGAGGAACTGCCGAAAGGGTTTCCCGACTTGAGCAAACTGGCGTGAGCAGGGGGAGTAAGAAAAATAGAATTATGAATAAATTGGATAATTTATTTCTTGGAAATTCCT
This sequence comes from Trichormus variabilis 0441, assembly GCF_009856605.1. Lineage (NCBI taxonomy): Bacteria > Bacillati > Cyanobacteriota > Cyanophyceae > Nostocales > Nostocaceae > Trichormus > Trichormus variabilis. The sequence continues at coordinate 46,951 of NZ_CP047244.1, forward strand.
AATTAGTAATTGATACTTCATCCCTTAGAGCTGATTCGTAAAGAAAATCTTAAGGGTACTTAACTCATTACTAGGTCTGAGTTTCAGCGAATAAGCGCTTTATTAACTTAAATGCCTAAAACCCTTACTAGACAAGTAGTTTACTTTAGTTTACAAATTAGCTCTCAAGGGATTGATTCAAATAATGATGCTAGCGGCAATGCTACGCGAACGTACTTTGTTATTTTCCATCAATCAATTTAGAGAGAAGTTGGATCGCATGAAACCAGATTAAATCTGACGCCCCTTCATTACGAATAACGAATTGGTATTATGTCCTCTTATACAAATCGATGCATCCTGGTGATTGACGACGAACCTGACCTGTGCAGCATTGTCAAGTTCACGCTAGAACGCCTCAAAAGCTGGAAAATCCTCACAGCTGAGTCTGCACAGGCAGGACTGATGCAGGCAGAAACGCAGCAACCAGACGTGATTTTGCTCGATCTGAGCCTGTGTGGTCAATATAGACTGACTATGCTGCAATCTTTGAAAACTAATCCGACTACGCAGTCGATTCCGGTTATCTTGTTTACCGCCACAGACCCGTCAGACGATTCGCTGGGATTTGACCCCTCTGAATTTGCTGGAGTGATCCTGAAGCCGTTCAATGTCTTGCAGCTTGGCGAGCAGATTATTGAGCAACTGGGGTGGTGAGGTTAGAGTGCAATGCCTTTTTTAGGCTTTGTTGCATGAAACAGAAAAAAGACACACCAACTATTAGCAGAGTTAATGATTATTTTTCCACTTTGTAGCTATCTGGTTTGCTTAATTGAATCATGCGATTAAGTGCAGTACATTGCAGAAATAACTTAACAGCTTGATTGTCAAAAAAGCGCCGTCTTAGCTTACTGCTAAAAATAATTTAATTCATCCCTCTATTATGCAACACCAATATTTAGATGCGTTCGCGCTGTTCTGCTTTTTGGGAGAAGGCTTGCTGGCGTTGTGCTAACACCATTTCTGCTTCTGAAAACGCAACTGTTTTGTAAATTAACTAAGTATTTTTGTATATAAATATGGTAACTGCCAATTACTACTTTTGAAGTATCAATTTATTGGAAACCTAAGACTATTGAAAGAATATAAGTAATTTTTTTTTAACTATAACTCTAAGCAATAGAAAAGTTAGGAAAATCAATTTGTCCCAAGTTTGATAATTAAAAGACATATAGGGGTAGTGTTACGGAAGCTGCGGTCAAGGGCAAGCGCACACTGTAAAACCCTTTTTAAAAGAAAGACTTTCTTGAAATTCTAGTCTTAAGTTTTTAGGAGTTTCTATGCGGATTGCTCAAATTGCTCCTCTTTGGGAGAGAGTTCCACCTCTTGGTTATGGTGGAACAGAATTAGTCGTGGGCTTATTGACCGATGAATTAGTTCGGCGAGGGCATGAAGTAACGCTATTTGCATCGGGAGATTCAATAACTTTGGCAAAGCTGCAATCAGTTCATCCTTATGCTTTGAGACTAGATTCAAGCATCAAAGAGTGTAACATCTATGAAATGTTGGAACTGGCTTTGGTATATGAGCAAGCCCAAACCTTTGACATAATTCATTCACATATGGGCTGGAGTGCGTTGCCCTATGCAAATTTAGTAAAGACACCGACAGTTACCACATTACATGGTATCTTTACCCCTGATAACGAAAAGATGTTTCAATATGCCAAAAAGCAGCCCTATGTAAGTATTTCCAATTCCCAACGTGAATCTAGGCTAGGGTTGAATTATGTAGCAACTGTCTACAATGGCATTGATATCAGTAGTCATAAGTTTCATCCTCAGCCGGACGAACCACCTTATCTGGCTTTTTTGGGAAGAATTTCACCAGAAAAAGGAACAGACTTAGCAATACAGATTGCAAAAGAGGCTGGTTGGCGTTTAAAGATGGCAGCTAAGGTGGATGTCGTTGATATAGAGTATTTTGAGCGAGAAATTCAGCCCTTAATTGATGGTCAGCAAATTCAGTATTTGGGTGAAGCTAACCATGTTCAAAAGAATGCTTTGATGGGGGGTGCAGTAGCAACTTTATTTACGATTACTTGGCGAGAACCCTTTGGTTTGGTAATGACAGAATCAATGGCAGCAGGAACACCAGTCATCGCCATGAATTTAGGTTCAGTTCCTGAAGTAATTGTTCACGGAAAAACTGGCTTTATTTGTAATAGTATTTCTGAATGTGTTAATGCCGTTAACAAAGTGGCAGAACTAGATCGTCATGCTTGTCGTCAACATGTGGAGAATTGTTTTAACGTACAAAAAATGGTAGATAGCTATGAAGAAGTTTATTGGCAGATTCTGGCAGAGCGCATGACTCAAAATAAAAAAGTTATGCATTTCGGCGATTTTAAACATAAACATCAAATCCAGAAATGTTGAATCTTAATACAAAACTTTACATATCTAGTTACACTAGCTCTAAAAAGCCTAAAATAGTCAATAAAACATAATCTCCTCAAACCAATGAACATAAATGTTCTGACACATACAAGATTGTAAATAGCGGAGTTTATCTAATAGAATATCTCCCCATTGTTTGGGTATAGATAAAAGCTGTAAAATCAAATATGCAATTAAACTGATGTAAATTTGTATAGTGATACCATTGACATTCTTAGTAATTAATTTGTCAAGTTTTAAGTGCATCTTTAAAAACTTCCATAACAATTCAACTCCCCAACGTAATCGATAAATATCCCTAATTTCATCATCACTAACTTTGCTTGGTTAAAAATGTTGTAATTTTCTTAACTAAATAAATCAGCTCATCACATAACATCTTAAAAAGCTAGATTAAAGACCATCATGTCTCTCATCAAAATTTACTCTGTTATTGGTATTGAAAACTTTACTTTAGTGGTGTTTAACACAGGGATATATTTCTGGCAGTTTCGGTTAGTTAGTGCTGATGGCGCGGTATTTGGTGAACAAAGACTGTATTATACCCCCCAAGCAGCAGCAGCAGCAGGCCGGAAGTGTATTCAAGTGGATTAGTAATGAACCCAGGCTCTTCAAGATATACAGGATACCAGAAATGTTGAATTGTAGATACAAAACTTTATATATTTAGTTAAAATAACTCTAAAAAGCCTAAAATAGTCAATAAAACATAATCTCCTCAAGCCAATGAACATAACTAATTTTTTGACACATACATGATTGTAAATAACGGAATTTATCTAATAGAATATCTCCCCATTGTTTGGGTATAGATAAAAGCTGTAAAATCAAATATGCAATTAAACTGATGTAAATTTGTATAGTGATACCATTGACATTCTTAGTAATTAATTTGTCAAGTTTTAAGTGCATCTTTAAAAACTTCCATAACAATTCAACTCCCCAACGTAACCGATAAATATCCCTAATTTCGTCATCACTAACTGCGGCATCTCCCGATGCTGGTAAATTAGTCACTAAGCGAAACTTAGTTTTCGTGTCTAAATCACAAAAATTAATGACTCTATAAGCTTGAGCATCATCAGATGTACCGACTTTGACTAATCCAGTTGAGTTCTGAAATTCTAGTTTCCAATTGTTTTTTATCCGCAACACAAAATATTTATTTTCTTGTACTAATTCTTGGATAAATTTTAATCCAGCGAAACCCCTATCTATTGCCACCAACAGAATTTAGCGAGAGATTAGACATCATTTTTGAGCCAAATTTATAATCATGGTCATTACCAAAGTTGATGAAATTATCTGATGGACTTCCTGTGGATAGATTTAAGGAACTGAACAGCTTTACTTGATGATGACCTAGTACCCATAACAACTTACTTGTCAGAGTAATAATTGTTGAATCGATGGGACAAATAGCATATTTATCATGTAGTTTTTTATGACTTTTGTGCTGTAATAGTTCACTTGATTTCTGATAGATTTCTTGAAAAGGTTTTTGTGTGCGATGAGAACTTGCTTTGGAAAAAGTAGAAATATCTAAATCAAATCCTGTGTTATTTAATCTTTTAAATAAATCTCGCATACTGGTTAAACTGTTATCCAGGGCATACGATAGCCAGCACTTAAAGAATAGACGACTGTTCAATATAGAATAATCGTTTTTTGGTAGATTTTTCAGGATGTCTTTGACAATTTTGGGAAATGAATTTATAATCACAATTAAACTAATATCTTTTAATCATTCGCCCAAAAATACTATATTTTGGGCTATTTTTATCTAACTTTTCTTAACATTCAACATTTCTGACAGGATACATTTTTATGATTTGTATATTTTATTTTTTGGAAGTCCCTAACCCAATATTAAGAGGATGGAGAAATTTCTACCGAAATGCGGTCAGTTCTAGGACGTTCTCTTACGTTGATCATAAAGTGTTCAGAATGCTCATTAAATGAGCATATCGAAAACACCGAAACAAAGGCAAGAAATGGGTGATTAAGAAATACTTCCAACCAAATAACAATTGGAAGTTTTACGACATCGTAGTTGATGCAGCGATCGCCCTTGGTGCGACCGAGCAAGAACGGTGCGAGACAATGAGGTTGAGCCGAGATAGCTGTTCTGGGGTCAACGGCTTAGAGTGATTTTCGTGTAGAATCAATAATATTCGCTCTTGATGCCACGTATTAGCCCAAAAATTTAGCGCGACTGACTATATTATTGATGTGACGAATGGCTAAGTAGAGCGAACCAAGTCAGAAATGGCTTGTGCTAACGTTAATGGTTCGATTGGTTTGAATATATGCCGATCAAAACCAGCTTTTAGTGCCTGTTGCTGATTTATTTCACCAGCATAAGCTGTAAAAGCGATGGCTTTTATTTGTCTATATTGCGGCCATAAATTTCTGAGTTGCTGTATCAACATATAACCATCAATATTAGGCATCCCAATATCACTCAGTAAAACATCAAAATTAGACTGGTTAAGTATGGTTAGTGCCTCTTGTGCTGAACAAGCGGCAGTGACGCTGGCTCCATGCTGCTCTAGCACAAACGCAACCAATTCCCTAGTATCAGGCTCATCATCCACTACTAAAACTTTGACACCACTCAAATCAATGGATAAATCAGACAATTTACTATCCTGAGTTGTTGTCGGCTGGGGAGACATTAATGGTAATCGGATGATAAAAGTAGCTCCTTGGTCAACACCTGGACTTTGCGCCTCGATTGTGCCACTATGCAGTTCTACTAAGTGGCGTGCGATCGCCAAACCTAATCCTAGCCCACCGAACTTTCTAGTGATGGAGCCATCTTCTTGGCGGAAGTAGTCAAAAATATAAGCTAGAAAGTCAGGAGCAATACCTTTGCCTGTATCGCTAACAGTAATTTGAACCACATTGCCTAGCTGCTCTAAATGGATGTTCACCTGTCCGCCCGGAGGGGTAAATTTGACGGCGTTGGAGAGCAGATTCCAAATCACCTGTTGCAAACGAGTTGCATCACCTCTAACCTGACCAATATTTGGTTCAAGTGCTGCTTGCAGAGTGATTGACTTGGCTTGGGCTGCCAGCTGTACCGTTTCCATTGCCCCCATAATCGTAGCTGTAAGGTCTACCGGACTGCAATTCAGGTTAAGTTTGCCTCGCAAAATGCGTGAAACATCCAACAAATCTTCTATCAGTTCTGATTGCAATTGAGCATTGCGGTGAATAGTTGCCAGTCCTTCTTCTATCTTAGCTTCAGAGAGCTTGCGTTTTAAAAGAAGACTAGACCAACCTAAGATCGGATTTAGCGGTGAGCGTAACTCATGTGAAAGCACCGCTAAAAACTCATCTTTTACTCGGTTTGCGGCTTGGGCTTCTTCTCGTGATTGGCGTAACTCTGCTTCTGCCAGTTTATGATTTGTAATATCTATCAGTATCCCATCCCATGCGTTGCCTTCTGTCGTTGGCACGGCACGGGAACTACCAACAATCCATTTGAGTTTACCTGATGGAGTAATAATCCGTCCTTCCCACCGCCAGGGTAAAAAATTCTCTACAGCATGAGTGACTGAAGATTTAAACGAGTCTACATCTTCTGGATGAATTAATTGCACAAAGGCATTGCCGTCTTGAACAATTGTTTGTGCCTCCAATTCCAATAGTTCATAACAGCCGGAACTGAAAAAAGTAAATCGATAAGGATGATCTGGGCAGGGTGAGTAACGATATACTATCCCAGGCACATTTGCTACCAGTGCCTCAAACTGAGCTTGAGTGTAATTGAGCTTTGCACGAATTGCTTGCTCTTGACGTACAGCATTCTCTGCCTTTTGATGCCAATAATTAAGACTTTGCAGAGCAGAAGCACTAAAACCTGCTAAACGGCTCATCAGCCGATGATCCTCACCATCAAAGCGTCGTGTTTCCTGATGGGACACAATCCAAAGAGTGCCTAATGGTTGATTATTGATGTATAGCGGAATTAGCAATCCCTCAACAATCGGGAACAGTGGATGATGTAAGTAAGTAAAATAGCGTTCTGGATAAGTATAAAGTTGTACTTGTTTAGCAGAAAGTGTCGTGCCACAGGGACTAAAATTACCGGGAGTCGTGGTTTGTTCTAAAAACTCCAATGCGCCTGCAATTGCTACCCAGCGAAATCTAGATTCGCCATTGGATTGTGTTTCCAGTAAGCTAATTCCGGCTGAATCAGCTTGACATAATTCCAGTCCAATCCGCACTAGAGTTTTGAGTAGTAATTGCGGTTCATCACTCAGGTGTTGGGATAGTGTGTGGAGGGCTTGGTTTTCATCAGCTAAGTCTGCCTGTCTTGTTGGACGACCAGCTAGTTCCTCTGTAATCAAAACTTCCGTTTCTGTGGCTGCTGGAGTAGTGTTTTGAGATAAACGCATACTCTAAATATAGGTAGGATTTCAAAATCACAGCCATCTTTCCTATTTTTAACAGTTAACAAAAAATTTATGAGTCTTCCTTTACATATGTATATATGTAAAGAGACTTATCACTCACTGTTCGCGTAATCGATTCAGGAAATAAAGAATTGAGCCAAATGGCTAAAAGCTTTGTCATACATGAATGAAACGCATTAAGCATTGGGATATCTAGACTTTGGAGACTTAGACAATCAATACTGCGATCGCTCTCAACAAATCTAGATTCCTGACAATATGTTTTGTGAAAGTTGGTATGCAAGAGACTTATCCCCCAGTTTAAAATATCAAAGCTAGACATAGCAATACTTTCAAGTACTTTTCGGGAATTAATTATTTCCTATTTGGATTACGCGAACGGTGAGTTATCAGTAAAGGATTTAATATTTCATCTTTCAAAATTATTTAATATCTTGCAAAAAGAACGCTTGTATAGCAGCAAAGAAAAAATGGTCGCTAAGAGCAACTGTCCCATTTTCGATGATTGGGGCGACTACAGTGAGCAAGCTGTATCAACGCAAAATCAAGCTAGGACAACTCTACTGTCCCATTTTTAGTCAAAAGTGGGACAGTTAAACCCTTCAAATATCAGAGTAGGCTGAATTGATACTAATTGTTGAAATGCTTGTTATGCCTGGCTTTCAACACCACCAATTTCCTTAGCGACCAAAATTTCTCCATTGCTATACAAAGGCGAAGTTATGGCTCTTTTGTGCAATATTACTTGCCAAAATTGTTAAGCAATGTTTCGCCAACAGTGTCTTCGCTAGTTCCACGCCCGTTTGGATCAACATTTAGCATCAGCAAAAGTATGAAGAGCAACAGTTTGACAATCCAATGACTGATAGCAACTCCCAAAATGATGCAGATCAGCCCGATGACTACTACTAAAACGCGCCACGCGTCGTCAGAGATAGTTTTCAAGCCCCGGCAAGAGATGACTACACCAATCGTAACTAGAGCCAAGCCTATTATTGTCTCTTGCATCATCTCTTCCAGTTCTCGATAACTGAAGGCATAGAGACAATACCATCGGATGGATTGCAGAATGACCTCAGGCAGGAAGTGATACTAATTTATAATTCGTAATGACGCTCTCTACGAGATGCTAAAAGCGAACGCGGGCTTGCTACCGCTACGCTAATGTAATTCGTAATTAAGACATATCGAAAAAGGTTTGATAAAGGCTGTTTACTCATAGTCTTTAAGGATGGGAGACTTTCCTTTAACTTGAGGTAGGAGCCAGCCAGAGGGCTAAGTTTCGCACATAGGCTTTAATATGTTCAAGGGCTTGTGGGTTTTGCTTCATCCCATCTCCAGGGGGTTCGGTTACAAAGCTAGGTGCGCCCATATCAACATCCCAATTGTAGTCGGCGAAATGGTGGAAGCTTGATTCAGCGATCGCACGTCCTAAAATATTTCCTTGTTCATCCTGGGTACTTTCAAAAGCAACTACTAAGTTGAAGTCCCGACCGGAGACTGAGCTTGTACCCAAGGCAATTACTCGTGCATTCTTCTCGTTTGCAGGCACACCTACGGCTCCTTCATGGGGATGAGCCGGAAAGAATTCAATCTCCTCAGAAGGTGATGTAGGATTCTTGAGTAAGTCATGAATGGGTTCTATGAAAGTAATTTTCTCATAGTCACCATTTAACCCAGAATGGAAGTTGGGCCAGGAAATATACTTAGTGTAGATGTCATCAGGGTAGTGGTGCGAGGGATCGGGATCGGGATTCTTACTGTGAAAGTAATGGGCTGCGCCGACACCACCAAGATTGCAAACCGAACAACCTACATCTTGATGGTCACGGCTGACCAATAAACCGCCGCCGCGCTGACGGAAGGCACTGATGCTCTGACACTCTTTTGGAGTTATGCCATCCCCTACATCCACAGCAAACAGCCACAGTTCATCAAAATCTGAATTATCCAGCGTACTTAAAACTGGATCGTTTTTTTCAGCAGTATTTTCTCGATCCCTTGCTGTTACCTGGTACAGGGGTTCCCCAGTGTCACTTTTCAACGAAGCTAAATAGTCCTTTAGCAAAGAAAATCGCCCAATAGACCAATCATCTTCATTGGTGGGAATTGTTGTCTGTAACAGAATTTGAATCGGTTTAGTCATGATCTCACTCCCTAGGGTTCCTCTTGCAGCATGAGCTAATTACTAGATCAACATGGGAATTGTAGCGACATAATCTAAGCAAAAAATGAGGACGTTTAAAGAGCAATGCTTTTGTAAAAGCAGAGATAAGTGTTTCTAAACGCAATTTAGTATCAGTATCTGCTCAGATTTTCCTTAGATTTGCCAACTAACGTTAGGGCAGATTCGTTAAGAAGATAAGGAAATGGGAAAAATTGGACAAATCCTAGATTCAGGCTTGGTTAACTGATTCGTCTTTGTAGAGAGGTATAAGACCTATGGTTAACAAAATTGTAACCACATTTGAACAAGACCATAACCGACCAGAATCAAAAGAATTTTATTGGAAACATTTTCTCTATAGTCTAGTTTGGCTGACGGTGCTAATGCTGGGATTTGGAGGATTGGGATGGACTCTCTGGCTCGATCGCCATTTCTCGACGATTGCAATACCGATGTTCATTTTGGCAATTGCCACAGTCCGTGCCTGCATACTCACTGGCTTTCCCGTCTGGGCGGGATTGTTATCTCTCACATTCGGTTCTGCATGGATTCTAACTGGAGCATCGATATCAAGCGGATTATTGGGCTGGGCAATAGCGATCGCTCTATTCTGGATTGGCATTTTTACCCTGGATATGGCATTAGACCAGTCTGTCGAACATTTGTTGTTAATAGAGTTTAGCCGAACTGAAGTTTTTTCAATTCTAACAGCCATCTGCGGTACTGGCGCTATTGCGGGATGGATACTCCCAATTTTTCTCACTTGAATACAGGGCATGTTATGGAACTGGGAATGATAGGACTAGGACGAATGGGAGCTAACATGGCACACCGTTTAACCCAGGCTGGACATACCGTCATTGGCTACACTCGTCAGCCACAAAAAGCAGAGGTGCTGGTTCAGGAAGGAGCGATCGCTCGTGGTGTAACATCATTCGTTGAACTCATCGAAGCACTCACGCCACCCCGCACCGTCTGGCTGATGCTACCCGCCGCGACAGTAGATGCTACCCTACAGACTCTCATCCCGTTTCTAGACGCTGACGACATTATCATTGATGGTGGCAATTCTTACTACATTGATGATATTCGTCGTGCAGATCAATTAAAAGTCAAAGGAATTGAATACATTGATTGTGGAACTAGCGGTGGCATTTGGGGGGCAGAACGCGGCTACTGTCTCATGATTGGTGGTGCATTGGCGGTGGTGAAATATCTTGACCCCATCTTTGCAGCGCTGGCTCCTGGTGTATCAGCTGCACCGCGCACCCCTGGTCGTGAGTTAATGGGGGGAACAGCTGAACAGGGCTATTTGCATTGTGGCTCTCACGGTGCAGGGCACTTTGTCAAAATGGTTCACAACGGCATTGAATACGGCATCATGGCAGCTTATGCCGAAGGGTTGAACATTCTTCACCATGCTAATATTGGGAAACAATTGCATCAAGTCGATGCAGAAACGGCTCCCTTACGAAATCCTGAATTTTACCAATACGACTTTAATCTTGCAGATATAGCAGAGGTATGGCGCAGGGGCAGCGTGATTAGCTCTTGGTTACTTGATTTAATAGCTATGGCGCTCGTCAAAGATCCCGACTTAACCGACTTTGGGGGACGCGTATCCGACTCTGGAGAAGGTCGATGGACACTAATGGCAGCCATTGAAGAAGCAGTTCCAACTCCCGTCCTTAGTACAGCTCTTTACACACGATTTAGCTCTCGCGGTCAATCAGAATTTGCAAATAAACTCATCTCTGCGTTGCGCTACGAGTTTGGTGGGCATTTGGAAAAATGACACGGGGACACGGGGATTTTAATCAGCTTTTTTCCTCTGTGCCCTTCTACCCCCCTGCTCTCCTGCTTCCTCTGTCCGCGTCGATATGGAGGTTAATCATGGCAGCTTTACTCTCTGATGCCCTGGTATTTTTTGGGATCACAAGTGATTTAGCCTACAAAAAAATCTTTCCTGCCTTACAGGCGATGATTCAGCGCGGTCATTTTGACATTCCAATTATTGGAGTGGGTAGGCGAGATTGGAGCATCGAACAATTACAATCTTATGTGCGTAAGAGCCTGGAGGAACAGGTAGGCGTTGATGAGGCAGCTTTCCAGAAACTGTGTTCATTACTTTACTATATTTTTGGTGATTATAGCGATCGCGCCACCTATGATAAATTATGCCAGGTACTCCAAATAGCTGAAGCTCCTCTGTATTACTTAGCCATTCCTCCCAGTTTGTTTGCGACGGTTGTCGAAGGGTTAGGTCAATCAAGTTGTGTAAAGAATGGTTGCGTTATGGTAGAAAAACCCTTTGGACGCGATCTAGAATCGGCTAGAATACTGAACTGCATTCTGCACTCTATCTTTCCCGAAAGTCATATTTTTCGGATTGACCATTACTTGGGAAAAGAACCAGTCCAAAACCTTCTCTACACTCGCTTCGCCAATTCATTACTCGAACCGATTTGGCATCGTGTCAGTATTGCCAGCATCCAAATCACGATGGCTGAAAAATTTGGCATTGATGGACGGGGACAGTTTTATGAAGAGACAGGCGCTATTCGGGATGTGGTGCAAAATCATCTACTTCAGGTGACGGCGTGTTTAATGATGGATCCGCCCATCAACGAGCAGCATGAAGCCATCCGAGATGAAAGAGCGCGATTGCTCAAATCCATAGATCCAATCGAACCCTCAAATGTAGTGCGCGGGCAGTACAAGGGCTATGCCTCAGAACCTGGTGTAGCTCCTGATTCCAAGGTCGAAACCTTTGCGGCGGTTAAGCTCAACATTGATACTTGGCGCTGGGCTAGCGTTCCGATTTACATTCGTGCAGGCAAATGTTTACCGAGTACAACTACTGAAGTTGTGGTCAGGCTCAAGCGTCCGCCGCAGGATGTTTTTGGCGAGCGTGCCTTTGGATTAGCAAATTATTTCTACTTTCGTCTTAGTCCAAATGTGCTGACTGCGATCGGCATTCGCTCTAAAACCCCAGGCGACAGAATGGTGGGTAGCGAAGTCGGACTAGTCGCTCAAGTCGAGCATGGCAATGAGATGAATCCCTACGAGCGGCTTTTTGAAGATGCCATGAAAGGCGACTCCATGTTATTTGCTCGCCAGGATGAAGTAGAAGCACAGTGGCAAATTGTTGCTCCTATCCTAGATCGAGCAACCCCTGTTTACGAATACGCACCTCATACCTGGGGGCCTCCTTTAGCGGATCGCATGATTCCCCCAGATGGCGGTTGGCATAATCCTAATGAGACGTGATATCTTCCTATACTGTACTTGAAGAGTTGGTATTGGTTTTCAAGTTTACTCATTAATGCATCTCTCCCATGTCTCAAATCGCAATTATAGAAGCCTTCGCCGAACTAAATTTCCGGCAGTCCCATTTTTTTCATCACCTCTAGCAGCAGAACAACATCATCGATTCGTTCTGAAATTATTCGTTGGGGTATGTGTGCCATTTTTCACTCTTACCACCTAAAGTTACTTCACAACAAGTTTTTTGCTGGGACAAGGCTTGGCGAGTGCCTGTTTTCGGAAAGCTTGCTTCTTCACATATCCCCTATTTCATCAAATTCATTCTCTATTACGCGAACGGTGAGTATTAGATAGTCTTCATAGCGGTAGTAATAAAAATCTCACAGACTTGAGCGATGAGGAAAGGTGGTTTGCCCGTGAATACTTCCCGACGCTGATTGACGAAGCCGAATCATCGCCTGAAGATGCCTTAAATCACATAGCTGAGGTGGCTACAGTCCTTACTATGACCAAGTTCCGGCGAATTGTGGATTTCTCCACGCCTCAAGTTAAAGCTGACTTACTGATGATTATCTTGCGTTGTCTGCCCACTGAAGTTTACTCAGACTTTGCCCCACTGCAAGCTGTAACTAACCCGACAGTGACCTGATAAAATTTATCGGTTTTCATTTCTACTGACCTATCAGTAGTAAAAGATGCTCTGCTTCATGATTGTGTACTTAATCATTAGGTAAGCGTCCGGTTCACTATGTCTTGTCACGCTTTTTGAACCCCAGAAAGAGCGTGAGTGCATTAAAATTATCCACTGAATTTTTGATTCAGTGGTGCTTCTAGGTCGTGAGTTCAAGCTACCACTGATTGTAACTGCGAATTGTGAATGGGAAAAAGCGAATTGGATTGACAATCACAGCCTGTGTGACCACAGCCTTGCCCATTGGGATGATTATTGGCACATTCTTCTCCACAGTAAGCTTTACCATCTTTGATGACAGCATCAGTCAGAGAAACAACGCATAGGCAAGATGGACAAGCACATTTCATTTGAGTAACGGTTGTAGTCATGGATAACATCAAATTTGTTTTGAAGTCATATTATTGAATTGTTTAATAAATAACCATCTGTCTCAAGTAACTATTAAGCTGCTTCAATAGCTATAATTTATACAACCTGATTTTTAACGGCTCTAGGAAATAAGATGCGTTCCCCCTGGACTACCTCCTACCTTCTGCCTCCCAGCATCTCCTCAGATTTTCCTTAGATTTACCAACTAGCGTTAGTGTTCAAGTTCAGCAAACAATGTCTATGTTATGGAACTGGGTGGGAGCCAACATGCCACTCTAATTTAGGCTGGGTCATACATCGGCGCACCGCAAGGTTCTACCTATGTCCGTCCCGGTGATGTTTTAATCTTATATGGTCGCTTTGCTGCGTTCAGTGAGCTTGATTCACAACAAGCGGGAATTTTGGGAGAATATGCTCACAAAGATGCGATGGGCTATGCCCCAACCTAGGCGATCGCAAATCAGCAGAGACTCCTTTGAGAACACGATCGTCAAGATTCATAAATACCAGTTTCCACCTATCAGTCTGCCAAAAAAAGTTGAAAGTCAAACGTTAAGTGTGAGTTCATAAAGCACCGAACAGTCAAATCATGACTACACAGAACATAACAACTTTGTCATCATCTCCAGCCCAGACCGAATTAAAAACCCCAGGTTATCAAGGCTGTCAATCAAGGAGTCTGCACGACTCGGAAATACCCGAAGTGGATTTGTTTACTCCACTAATAATTCGAGATATCACCTTGCCAAGTCGCGTGGCGATGTCACCAATGTGTCAATACTCAGCAGAGAATGGATTTGCTAACGATTGGCACTTCGTCCACTTAGGGAGTCGGGCTGTGGGAGGAACTGGTCTGATTATGGTTGAAGCGACAGCCGTAACACCCCAAGGACGGATTACACCTGGCGACCTTGGGCTTTGGGACGACAAGCAAATCGAGCCACTAACTCGCATTGTGCGCTTCCTTCGCCAACAGGGATCTGTTACAGGGATTCAATTAGCCCATGCTGGAAGGAAGGCAAGTTGCAATGTTCCTTGGTTAGGCGGTACGCCACTGACACCTGAACAAGGAGGTTGGCAGCCTGTCGCACCTAGCCCAATTCCTTTTCAAGAGAACGCTCCTGTACCGATATCCCTCGATGAGCGTGGTATTCAAGAAACGATCTTCGCGTTCGTTGCAGCAGCGCAGCGTGCCCTGCAAGTAGGTTTTCAAATGATTGAAATCCACGCAGCACATGGATACTTATTGCATTCTTTTCTTTCACCACTCAGTAATCGCCGAACAGATCGTTACGGCGGTTCGTTGGAGAACCGAATGCGTTTATTACTGGAAGTAGTAAGGCGAGTACGAGATGTTTTGCCCAACGGGATGCCGCTTTTTGTACGCATCTCCGCTACCGACTGGGTAGAAGGAGGTTGGGATCTCCAGCAATCAATCATATTGTCCCGTGAACTAAAGACTCTAGGCGTTGATTTGATCGATGTTTCAACAGGAGGTTTAGTACCCCATGCCAGAATTCCTGTGGAGAAAGGCTATCAAGTCCCTTTTGCTGCCAAAATCCGAGAAGAGGCTGGGATCATGACAGGAGCTGTGGGGCTGATAAATGAGGCTGAGTATGCCGACCAAATAATTACTCGTGGGTGTGCAGATTTGGTTCTCATCGGTCGAGAATTACTCCGCAATCCATACTGGTCGATTTATGCCCGTTGTAGCTTGGATGAAGAACCTAATTGGCCTGTGCCTTACGGTTATGCAGTTAAACGACAGAGAAGGTGAAAAATTTGACGTTGCACAACAGTGGGATCAACTAGAGAAGGCAGGGGCATCAGTGAGAGGTTAAGGTAATTGCACATTTGTCAAGAGGGTGCAGGAAAAGGCGATAAATCAAGCTTGGAGACTGGCTTTGGCAGGGCTTTGACTACTCCTAAGTCTTGATTTTCTGGGGCAGCAAAGTACTTAATCGGGTCAAATATATTAGGACTATCCCTTTCAATGTGGATAAAAGTTCTCGACGATAAATTCCTCAATAGCCGCTTACCTCTCTCTTGAAAAGTTTCCTACGCCGGGAAACCCGTCTTCGAGGAACTTTTCGCTGTAGTCTCTGCACCTCTAAGGTTAAAAAAATACTTTCAAACCGCAGAGAACACAGAGAATGCTGAGAAGAAATAAGAGTTTTTCGAGTCACCTTGAAAGGGCTAATTGTTAATCTTGGTATTTGACAAAAAAGCGGAAGTAGCCCCCGCCCATTTTTCGATGCCGTTCCATCTATTCACTGAGTCTACAGCAGCAAGTCAAAAATGCTGAAGGCGCGCTCCCAGTGCATCGTCTGGGGGTTCTTGAGATCGGGATCGATGATCTTGAAGGTGCGGGCAAGTGCCACACTAAGTCCACCCACGATGTCTGGAAGCCGTGCCTCGGTCTCTTTACTGTAGTCCAGGTCGAGCAGTGGCCGCGTCGTCATGTAATCCAGTATGGGCTTTAGCTCAATCTCCTCGTTGATCTCCTTGAAGTTGTGAATTCTCTCCTCCAGTCCCTTTGTAATAGGTACATCAAAAGGTTCGATGATGTCGCGCCCGTTCGCCTTCGCCGTAGCCTGGCCACGAAGGAGAAGATCGTAGGTTTTATGATTGACGAAGTCGCTGTAACGCTTAAGGTCGTTCTTGTCCACGTCTAGACCTGCCACAGTGCGGAAGAAGCGCTCGAACTTAGAAATACTGATTACTGACATGATTTAAATCCTCTTTGAGAACATTAAACAACCTCAGTGTTTAACGGTTGAATTGAGCAGATGCTAATAACCTTGAACTTAGTACTGACGGCTCTCTTCAGTCCGCTCCAATGAGGTTTTATCAAGAAAGGCAGAGGGCAGGAGGCAGAAGGCAGAAGGAAATCTGATTCCTGCCCTCTGCTACGACCGTAGGGAGTAAGGGTTTAAGACCCCCACCAAATTTTCAATTTGGTGAGCCAGCGCTGCAAGAAGGTTTCCTTCTGTAGGCGACTGGCGCTCGCGTAGCGTATCCGTAGGATTCACCCGTAGGGTGGCTCTTGTTTAGGAGGGGTCTGAATCCCCTTCTAAACAAAACCTTCTGCCCTCTGCCCTCTGCCTCCTGCCTTCTTCAATTCAATACAGTTCGGTTAATAGTAGCCGCACCCTTTAGCCTGTAAGCTAAATCTCACAACCAATCACATTTGCAGTGCTTTGCAACTCAGCCGATATCTGCAACTATCAGTACATCCCACCATCGTACTCAATTAAGCTGAACCTCAACAGAAATTCTTGCACGCCCGGTTTTTGCCATACAACTGTTTTGCAACTTCCATGATTTCCTCAGAAAGTCCTTAGATTTTTTGGTTAAGGTAACAAGCACTGAGCAGTACCAATCAATATTTTTGACAAAAAAGGTAGGAGACATACTGCGGGGTACAGAAGAAAGATGACAAAAACTTTAGTTGTGGGTTTAAAGCCCACTCACTAATGTACCTACTGCCTCCTGCCTTCTCAACAGGAGAATAGCCTATGGCAGCCGTATCGCTGAGTATTTCGACAGTAAAACCATTGGGCGATCGCATCTTTATTAAGGTCGCGCAAGCGGAAGAAAAAACTGCTGGGGGAATTTTATTGCCCGACACCGCCAAAGAAAAGCCACAGATTGGAGAAGTGGTGCAAGTCGGCCCGGGGAAACGTAATGAGGATGGATCTCGTCAGCCAATGGAAGTGAAAATTGGCGAGCGAGTTCTCTATTCCAGATATGCCGGAACCGACATTAAACTCGGTAGCGAAGAATACGTGTTGTTATCTGAAAAAGATGTCCTGGCGATCGTGGAGTAAGCAGCTTTCAAAGGGACTGAGTATTGGGGAAAAGAGAGCAGGGGGAGCAGGGGGAGATAAAACTCCTAACTCTTGTACAGACGCGATTTATTGCGTCTCTATTCAGCACTACTGAAAACATCCTAATTAGTTATTCATAAGGACAACATTTCTATGGTAAAGACAATTCTGTACAAGGACACGGCCCGTTGGACATTGGAAAAAGGCTTTGACGCTCTGACCGAAGCCGTCGCTGTCACCCTCGGTCCCAAAGGGCGGAATATAGTTTTGGAGAAAAAATTTGGCGCTCCTCAAATCGTCAATGATGGAGTAACTATTGCCAAAGAAATTGAACTAGAAGATCCCGCTGAGAATACCGGGATTTCCTTGCTACGTCAAGCAGCCTCCAAGACAAACGATGTCGCGGGTGACGGAACCACCACTGCAATTGTGCTGGCTCACGCGATGCTTAAAGAAGGGCTACGCAACGTTACGGCTGGTGCCGATCCCCTGACGGTGAAACGGGGGATTGATAAAGCTACAGAATTCGTCATCGAAAAAATTCAAGAACACGCCCGTCCAATTAAAGATTCTAGGGACATTGAGCAGGTTGCAACCATTTCAGCGGGTAATGACCCCGAAGTGGGTCGGATTGTGGCTGAGGCGATGGAAAGAGTGGGCAAAGAAGGTGTAATCTCTCTAGAAGAAGGCAGATCCACAACGACCGAACTGGAAGTCACTGAAGGAATGCGCTTTGATAGAGGGTACGTTTCGCCTTACTTTGTGACTGATCCAGAGCGAATGGAGGCAGTGCTGGAAGAACCCCACATTTTAATCACCGATCGCAAGATTACAATGGTTCAAGATTTGGTGCCGATTCTGGAGCAAATTGCTCGCACGGGCAAACCCCTACTAATCATTGCGGATGACATTGAAAAAGAAGCCTTGGCAACTTTAGTTGTCAACCATTTGCGCGGTGTACTGCGAGTCGCGGCGGTGAAGGCTCCCGGCTTTGGCGCTCAACGTAAAGCCGTGCTGGAAGACATCGCGGCGCTCACAGGTGGTCAGGTGATTAGCGAAGATACGGGCTTGAAGCTAGAAAATGTCAGGTTAGAAATGCTTGGTAAAGCCCGGCGAGCGATCGTTACCAAAGACGACACAACCATCGTGGCAGAAGGCAACGAAGAAGCTGTCAAAGCTCGCATCGAACAAATTCGTCGCCAAATCCAAGAAGTTGAATCCTCCTACGATAAGGAAAAACTGCAACAACGGCTGGCGAAACTGGCAGGTGGTGTCGCGGTGATTAAGGTCGGTGCTGCCACCGAAACTGAACTCAAAGACCGCAAGCTACGTCTAGAAGATGCAATTAATGCCACCAAAGCCGCAGTTGAAGAAGGAATTGTGCCCGGTGGCGGTACAACAATAGCACACATTGCTCCCCAGCTTGAGGAATGGGCAAAGAGCCAAATGAAGGATGAAGAGTTGACGGGCACTATGATTGTGGCTCGCGCCCTTTATGCTCCACTACGTCGCATTGCTGATAATGCTGGTGCTAATGGTGCGGTGATTGTGGAGCGCGTCCGTGAACTGCCCTTTGATGAGGGATACGATGCCGTTGCTAATAAATTTGTGAATATGTTCGAGGCGGGCATTGTCGATCCAGCGAAGGTGACTCGTAGTGCTTTGCAGAATGCTGCATCTATTGGTGGTATGGTGCTGACCACTGAGGGTGTTGTGGTAGAAAAACCTGACAAGCAGGCGAAAGCGCCAGCTGGTGTCGGCCCTGGCCCTGGCGAAGGCTTCGATTATTGAGGAAACTGGGTATTGGGGAGCCAGTCGCGTGCAAAGAGAAGTGCGGTCTTTGGGAGACACTGCGTTGCGGTGAGGGGGTCGCAGTCTTGGCGGTGAGGCAGTCCGGTCTTGGGGTCTCCCCAAGTGGAGGAACTGCCGAACCCGTAAGGGTTTCCGCCGATTGCGATCCCCCGAACCCGTTCGCTGAAAGCGTTCCCGAAGCGTAGGGAGGTTCCCTCGTTGAGTGCAAGTGTCGTCTTTGCCCCTTCGGGTGACGCTCCTGCGTCGCTCTAAGCGTTCGCGTAGCGTCTCGTAGAGAAGCTATGCCGTAGGCTTTACGCTACGAAGATCGGAAGTTTCAACTCGACGGGAACCGGAGCCACTCCGGTCTTGGGGTCTCACGCCACTCCCCTCAAGTCGGGAAACCCCTTCGGGTTCGCCAGTTGCCTGCGGAGGGTAACCCTCCGGCAGCACTGGACTCACCGCCCACAGGGGTGGCTCCCCAAGTGGAGGATGTGGCATCCAAGACTTGAACTTCCTCACCAAGTGGAGCAACTTCGGAGTGTTTCCCCCGTTGAGCCAACTGGCGTAACTGAGAAAGGTTAAAGGGAAGTTATTTGTTTTTCCCCTTACAATTTTGCCTTGTCCCAATCCCCAATCATCATAATTTCCTCAGAAAGTCCTTAGATTTCTTCTCTATAGTGGCAACAGAGTTCAGCACTGGCATGATAGCAACGCTGTT
This sequence comes from Trichormus variabilis 0441, assembly GCF_009856605.1. NCBI lineage: Bacteria > Bacillati > Cyanobacteriota > Cyanophyceae > Nostocales > Nostocaceae > Trichormus > Trichormus variabilis. The sequence continues at coordinate 66,652 of NZ_CP047244.1, forward strand.
TCAGCGACTGACAAAACCCAGTCTAATGCAGAATTCTAAACACTCAAGTATAGATCATCAGGAGACTTAAAATTATGGCACTCGTTCGTTGGGAACCTTTCCGAGAAGTTGAAAGTTTGCAGCGGCAGTTAAACCGCTTGTTTGATGAGATAGCACCGACAGGTCGTAGAGAAGAGGAAGGCATTGCCTTTATTCCCTCCGCAGAGATTCAAGAAACCCCCGATGCGGTTCATCTCAAGGTAGAAATTCCCGGTGTAGACCCCAAAGACCTAGATGTGCAGGTATCGCCAGAGGCAGTATCTATTTCCGGTGAGCGCAAGTCAGAAATCAAAACGGAAGAAAGAGGCATCACCCGCACCGAATTCCGCTATGGCAGGTTTCAGCGCGTGATTCCGTTGCCTACCCGTGTCCAGCACGATCAGGTGCAAGCAGAATACAAAGATGGCATTCTCAAGCTGAGGCTGCCCAAGGCTGAAGAAGATAGGAACAAGGTTGTGAAAGTAAACTTAGGTGACGGGCACAGGGGCAACGGGCAAGGGCAGTGACGCAATGTTTTCCAAAGCACTCCCTTAAGAGCAGGAGGTGACAACATGATCACAACAGCAACGGGCGAACTTAGCCTCCCAGTTAGCGATGCCTTCTCTTTCAGAGACGCTACCGCGAACGGCACACCTGAAGGTGAACGCGACCATATCCGAGGACCAAAAAACGCACCCGTCACCCTCGTGGAATACGGTGACTATGAGTGTCCCTATTGCGGTCGTGCCCATTTCATCGTCAAAGAACTCCAGCAGTTGACCGGGGATCTCATGCGCTTTGTCTACCGCCACTTCCCGTTAACTAGCGTGCATCCCCACGCCGAGCAGGCAGCAGAAGCAGCAGAGGCAGCTGCGGCGCAAGGTAAGTTCTGGGAGATGCACAACCATCTCTTTGAACATCAACAGGCACTCGATCGCAAACATCTAATAGAATATGCCGCTAACCTCGGTCTTGATGTGCCTCGGTTTAGTCACGAACTCGCCGAGCACGCCCACGCAGCCAAGATACGCGAAGACTTACTCAGCGGAATCCAGAGCGGGGTCAACGGCACGCCGACTTTTTTCATCAACGGTGTGCGCCACGATGGCTCTTACGACCTCCGCTCATTGTTAGCCGCGATTCAAAACGCAGCCGAATCCTGAGTGCTAAGGAGCCAGAGGGCAGAAGGTTCAAGGATAGATTCTTCCCTCTGCCAAAAGGTCACAAGCCCACGCCAGTTTGCTCAAGTCGGGAAATCCTTACTTTCAGAAGCCGTTGTTAAATCCCCCTAAATTTATTTATGGGGATTCCCGTTCTGCCCTCTGCCTTCTTAATACCATTTATTCAACTTGTCCTGAATCCAAACTCTCAATTTTTTATCTCAATCTTTGAAGGAGGTTGCTAACGATGGCAAAAATCGTTGGTATTGATTTAGGAACTACCAACTCCTGTATAGCTGTAATAGAGGGCGGACAACCCGTCGTCATTCCGAACACAGAAGGCGGTCGCACAACTCCGTCTGTGGTTGCCTACACCAAGAAGGGCGAAAAACTTGTCGGGCAAATTGCCAAGCGCCAGGGTGTAATGAACCCAGAAAACACTTTTTATTCTGTGAAGCGGTTCATCGGGCGCAGGTATGATGAAGTCACCCAAGAGGCAAAACAAGTTACTTACAAAGTGGTACGTGACAGTAATGGCAACGTCAAGCTACACTGTCCCGCTCTGAACAAGGAATTTTCACCCGAAGAAATCGCGGCTGAGGTAGTCCGCAAGCTGATAGATGATGCCAGCACATATCTGGGGGAACCAGTGAGGCAAGCGGTAATTACCACCCCTGCCTATTTCAATGACTCTCAACGGCAGGCCACCAAAGATGCCGGTAGAATTGCCGGGATTGAAGTTCTGCGAATTATCAACGAGCCAACGGCGGCTGCCCTCGCTTACGGACTTGACAAAAAAACTAACGAAACTATCTTGGTATTTGACTTAGGCGGTGGGACGTTTGATGTGTCTATCCTAGAAGTGGGTGATGGTGTGTTTGAAGTGAAAGCTACCAGTGGCGACACCCACTTGGGCGGTGATGACTTTGATAAGAGAATCGTAGACTGGCTAGCAACTGAATTCCAGCGTAACGAAGGCATCGACCTCCGTAAAGACAAACAAGCCCTGCAACGCCTCACCGAAGCAGCAGAAAAAGCCAAAATTGAACTGTCAGGCGCGACACAGACGAACATTAACTTACCTTTTATTACTGCAACCCCGGAAGGCCCGAAACATCTAGATATGACCTTAACGCGGGTACAGTTCGAGCAAATGTGCGCCGACTTGTTCGATCGCAGCCGCATTCCTGTCGAACAAGCTCTGCGCGATGCTAAACTGAGTCCCGCAGATATTGACGAAGTAATCCTAGTGGGTGGTGCAACTCGAATGCCGGCTGTCCAGCAACTGGTACGGCAGATAATAGGCAAAGACCCACACCAAGGTGTCAACCCGGATGAAGTCGTAGCAGTGGGCGCAGCGATTCAGGCGGGTGTGCTTGGGGGTGAGGTAAAAGACGTGCTGCTCCTAGATGTCACGCCGTTGTCGCTAGGTGTTGAAACTCTAGGTGGCGTGACGACCAAGATTATTCCGCGCAATACCACTGTCCCAGTGAAGAAGTCTGAGGTGTTCTCAACGGCGGCTGACGCACAAACAAACGTAGAAATCCATGTTCTGCAAGGCGAACGCGAAATGGCATCCGACAACAAGAGCCTGGGAACCTTCCGACTAGATGGGATTCCTCCAGCTCCCAGAGGTATGCCACAGATCGAAGTTACTTTTGACATTGATGCTAACGGGATTCTGTCAGCAACTGCCAGAGAAAAAGCCACAGGTAAAGAACAGTCCATTAGCATCACAGGTGCGTCTACCCTCGATAAATCTGAAGTTGAGCGGATGGTGAAAGAAGCCGATCGCAATGCGGAAGAAGACCGTAGGCGGCGCGAACAAATTGATACCAAAAATATGGCGGATTCTGTTGCCTATCAAGCCGAGAAACAACTTCAGGATTTGGGCGACAAAGTGCCACCAGCAGACAAGTCCCGCGTGGAAGGCTTAATTCGAGACTTGCGTCAGGCAATTGAGCAGAACAACATCGATCGCATGAAGTCCCTCACCAACGAAATTCAACAAGCCCTGATGCAAATCGGCACTGCGGTCTACTCACAAGCAGGTGCATCTCCAAACGGTGGTACTTCTACAGACCGTCAAGGCGGCGGTGAAGATGTCATCGATGCAGACTTTGTGGAACAAAAGTAACAAGACGCAGTGAACAGTCCGTTGCTTTGGTTCCCAGAGTTAAAGGAACTGCTTTAGCGAGCCTGCGTGCGTCACCCTTTGAGTAACGCAGTGAAATTATCAAATACTCTCTTCCTATCCCCGTGTCCTTAAATCTGCGCCACATTTCGTAATGTTATCTAGTTTTTTAATTTGGAGTAATTTTTATGACTTCTACATCTGAAAAAACCGCCCTCAAAAGTGTCTCTGCTATCTTCAAAGATGAGAAGAAGATGCAAGAAGTGGTTGAGCGTCTAATTGATCGCGGTATTCCCAAAGATCACATTTCGATTATTGGTCGCGACTTCCACGCCGAAACTCGCATCTCCGGATTTGTGACTAAACAAGATGTGATCTTGGATGGACTCGCCACCGGAGCGATTTTTGGATCGCTGTTTGGTTCTTTGTTGGCTTTACTTACGGGTGTGGGTGTGTTGTTCATTCCCTTTTTAGGAACCGTAGTAGCAGCAGGCCCTTTGGGAGCAGCATTATTAGGAGCGGCAGGCGGTGCTTTATATGGTTCCTTGGGAGCAGGCATTGGATCTGCCTTAATCGCAATGGGTATGCCGGAGGACAAAGCTACTATTTACGAAACACGCCTGAAAGCAGGTGAGTTTTTACTGGTCGCGGAAGTTCCACAAGAACAAGCAGACGAAGTTGTCTCACTGTTAGAAAGTGCGGGTGCGGAAGAAGTCGCTATCACTGACATGAAGATTCCCCGTCAACCAAAAGGTGAACTGGCAGATAATGAGCAGATTTCACCAGAAATTAGAGCAAATCTGTCGGACGACGCGCAAAAAACTTTTGTTGATACCTACAATCGGTCGTTCAGAGAAGCCAATGGAAAAGATAATGCCTTGACGAAGGCTTGGGATCGGGTCAAACAGGTGTTCGATCGCGACGAAAAAGGCACTTATTCCAGGTCTAAAGTCAGATCGTAAATTTCCAGAGGTAGCTCAAAGGAGAAACAACCATGACAACTGCAACCGCAACCCGAACTGACGAGGAAATCCAAAAGGATGTGCTGAATGAGTTGAAGTGGGATCCCCGCGTCCAGTCTACCGAAATCGGCGTGGCCGTCAAAAACGGTGTTGTTACGCTCACAGGCTGGGTCGATTCCTTTTACAAGCGCTGGGCTGCCGAAGAAGCTGCCCACCGCGTCCGTGGCGTACTGGCTGTGGCCAACGACATCGAGGTTCGGCTGCCGGTCTCTGCCGAGCGCACTGACGCCGACATTGCCGCAGCCGCCATTCATGCGCTGGAGTGGGATGCCGGCGTGTCCATCGATAATCTCGACGTCACGGTCTCCAAGGGCTGGGTCACGCTCAGGGGTGTGGTCGAGTGGGAGTACCAGAAGCGCGATGCCGAGCGGGTTGTCCGCCGCCTGAAAGGCGTCAAGGGGGTGACCAACTTGCTCACCATCAAGCCCCGCGTGTCGCCGTCGGAACTCAAGCAGAAAATTGAGCAGGCGCTGGTGCGCAGCGCGGAGACCGACGCGCTGCGGATCACGGTCGAGGTGGAGGGGAGCAAGGTCATCCTGAGGGGGGCGGTGCGCTCCTGGGCTGAGAAGCAAGAGGCGGAGCGGGCAGCGTGGTCGGCACCAGGAATCACCTCAGTGGAAAACCGGATCACGATCTCGCCCTAAGCCTGACCGACATCAGGAACGAGCCTGAGGATGGAGAGTGAGGATCGCATCGGCGCGTTCGCGCAGCGTACACAGAGTGTAATCGCGTAGTGTACACGAAGTGTAATTGCTAACTTGCAAAAGAAAAGAATCTAATCAGGAGAACAAGCATGGAACAGCGTCGGTTTGGTTCCACAAAGCGTGAGGTCGCGGTGATCGGTCAAGGGACTTGGTACATCGATCGCTGCGATCGCGCCTCCGCAATCGCCACGCTGCGTCGAGGTCTCGATCTCGGCATGACCCATATTGATACCGCCGAGATGTACGGCATCGCCGAGGAAGTGGTCGCCGAGGCGATCTTCGGGCGACGCGATGAGGTCTTCCTGGTCTCCAAGGTACTTACCGAGAATGCCTCTCGGCGCGGGACGATGGCGGCTTGCGAGAAGTCGCTTGCTCGCCTCAAAACTGATCGACTGGACTGCTACCTCTTGCACTGGCGCAGTCAGCACCCGTTGGAGGACACAATTGCCGCCTTCGAGCAGCTTCAGCACGAGGGGAAGATTCTCTCCTGGGGAGTGAGCAACTTCGATCTGCCCGACCTTGAAGAGGCCCGGGCGATCGCCGGCGAGGGTCGTTTCGTCTGCAACCAGGTTCTTTACCATTTGAAAGAGCGCGCGATCGAGCATGCCGTGATTCCTTGGTGTGAGAAGCATAGCGTCGCCGTGGTCGCCTACAGCCCGTTCGGTCACGGGCACTTCCCAGATCCGCACACGACCGGAGGCCGCGTGCTACAGGAAATCGCCGCCGCGCACAACGCGACCCCTCGCCAGGTTGCGCTTCGGTTCCTAGTGCGGCGGCCCTCGCTCTTCGCAATCCCCAAGGCCTCTAGCCCCGATCACGCAGCCGAAAACGCCGGGGCTGGGGAGCTCCAGTTGACCGAAGCCGAGCTTGATCGGATCGATAAAGCTTTCCCGCCCGGTCCCCGTCCCCACGTGCTTCCAATGCTGTAGCTCGCCTGCAACCAACGAAGAGGCAAGGGAGCAGTCCGAGTGGAGCAGGGGAGAAGCCTCTGGTACAAGACCAAAGGAAAAACTAATGGGCTAGTGAAGGCTTAGAAGTAGATTGAACAATTGTTTGGTCGCGATGAAAAAAACACCTATTCCAAACCCAAAACAAATTAACAAACAAGGAGAAGATTATGAACTCTACGACATTGAATCAGCCCAATCCTCAATCTCAGCAGGAGATTGAACAGGAGAGGCAAAAGGCAACGAATGAGGCTCAAAGTTCCCTAGATCAGGACGCAATCGCCGCGCTCGAAGAAACTCGCAATGCAATCAACGCCATTGACCAGGGAAATACTCAAGAAGCACTTCAAGCTCTGGAACGGGCAACTGGAAAACTTGATATTCTCCTGGCACGCTACCCTGAACTGGCTCTGGTTCCTGTGTCAACTCAGATAACCATTATCGATCTTGCCCCTCGGGATTTTGATTTGATTGAGCCAATTCGCGATGAAGCTAAGAGGGCTGTGAATGAGGAAGATTTTCCGACTGGGCGTGCACTGTTGCACAACCTAGTGAGCGAGATTCGCACATCAACCGTCAATCTGCCACTTGAGACGTATCCTGATGCCATGAAGGAGTCCGCCCGATTGTTGCATCAAGGGAGAAACGATGAAGCCAGAGCGGTAATGCAACTGGCACTCTCAACTCTGGTGGTGACAGAACAATCTCGACCCATTCCACTGATTAATGCCCTTACTGAACTAGCTGCTGCAATGGCTTTAGCCGCTCAGGGACAGGATCAACAGAATCAGGACCAGCAAAATCGGGACCAAGTACTGCGGTTGCTGGAAGATGCTCGCACCCAACTCAAGCTGGCGAGAGAACTGGGCTATGCTAGACGCGATCCCGAGTACAAAGAACTTGACCGGGCAATCAAAGACATTGAGCGGCAAATCAGGGCAAAGGAGAAAACAGAAAGTCCATTTGCCAAACTCCGGGAAAAGTTCTTTAGTTTCTTCAACCGGGTGTCCAGAGTCAACAGACCATCTCATGAAAGTCAGCAAACCCAAAGTCAGCAAACAGCTAATGCTTGATTGGGTTTAAACCTATCAAGGTGAGGGTTAGCCATGCTGCAACCCCGATCAACAGTGGCAACTTGCAAAACACCGATTTGGATAAGGTTTCCAAATCGGCAACAATTCTCTACAGCACGCTTGTGACCAAAGAAAGGGTATAAGGGTGTGGGGGTGTGGGGGAGCCACTGCGGTGGTGTTAGCGTAGCGGTAGCGACGCAGGAGCGTCGGCAGTCCGGTCTTGGGGGTTCTCCCCCAATCCCCACTTCGTGGGGGCCCCGAGTCCCCCAGAAGGAACTGCTGAAAGGGTTTCCCGGCATAAAGCACCTGGCATCGGGTTAAGCGCGTTGTAGCGACTGGCATCAAGTGGCGTTGTAGGGGAAAACCTGAATAATCCTTAGACCCAAAAAGGTACAGATGTTTGATCGCGACGAAAAAGGCATCTATCCCAGGCGCAAAGCAAGTTTACAAACCAGGAGAATGATCGTGAACCAATATCACAGATTCTTTAGAAGGCTGCAAGTCCTGTTAGTGGGTATTCTTTTCTCCACGCTTTTATTCATCGCTCCCGTTCATGCAGTTAGCTCTGCTGCGGTATCTCCTGAAAGATTGAATCAGCTTGATACTAGTCTTCAGCAGGAGATTGAAAAGGAGAGGCAACAGGCAACAGCTGAGGCTGAAAGTAAACTGGATCGAGAAGCGATCGCCGCAATTGAAGAAACTAAAAAAGCGATCGCTGCCATTGAGCGGGGAAAGACTCAAGAAGCAATTGCTGCCCTAGAACGAGCAACTGGAAAAATTGACATTCTAGTAGCACAATACCCTAAACTAGCTCTAATTCCGGTGGCGGCTCAGGTAGCGATAATCGATTTTGCCCCTCAGGATTTTAATTTGGTTGACCGAATTCGCAAACAAGTTAAGTCTGCTGTAAATGCAGAAGATTTTCCGGCGGCTCGCGAACTGTTGAACAACCTGATGAGCGAGATTCGCACAGCAATCGTCAATCTGCCATTAGAGAGATATCCAGATGCTACCAAGCAGGCAGCTCGGTTGTTGAACGAAGGCAAAATTGATGAAGCCAAAGGCGTGCTGCAACTTGCGCTCTCAACTTTAGTGGTCACAGAACAAGCTCGACCCCTGCCGCTAGTCAAAGCCCATACCGATCTAGTGACTGCGGTTACTTTAGCAGAGAAGGATCGCGACGCAGCACAGAGGTTGCTAGAAGATGCTCGTGTCCAACTCAAGTTAGCTCAAGAACTAGGATATGCCAGAGGCGATCGCGAGTATGCAGCATTTGACAAAGCAATTCAAAATCTAGAGCGGCAAGTTAAGGCACGTGAGAACACAGCAGGCGCATTTGCCAAGCTTCAAGAACAATTCTCTAGTTTCTTCAACCGAGTATCCGAAGTCGTTAAACCAGATGATTCCTCAAATAGGGCAGAAGCCAGGAGACGCGATTAATCGCGTCTGTATAAGAGTGAGGAGTTTTATCTCCCCCTGCCCCTCTGCCCACCCGTCCCATCGCGTTAATTTCAAGAGGTGCTGATGGTTGCAGCAACCGATTTCAAAGATTATTACGAAATTCTGGGTGTCAGTAAGAACGCCACTCCGGAGGATATCAAAAAAGCCTACCGGAAATTGGCACGGAAATATCACCCGGACTTAAATCCTAAGGATAAGCAAGCCGAAGCGCGGTTCAAAGAAATTAACGAAGCTAATGAAGTGCTGTCTGACCCAGAAAAACGCCAGAAGTATGACCAGTATGGTCAGTACTGGCAACAGGCTGCGGCGGGTACACCTCCACCCAGAGGGGCGGGTACACAAGGTTATGATTTTAGCCAGTATGGCAACTTTAATGATTTCATTGATGAATTGCTGGGAGGGTTAGGTCGCAGTGGCGGTCGTACAAGGCAGCGCACAGCTAATTATCGCACTACAACAAGACCAGAAGGATTCCGGGAATACGCCGACTTTGGCTATGGAGAAGACCCCTTCGGCCGCTTCACTGAAGTTCCCGCACAGGATACGGAAGCAGCGATCGCTCTCACTTTTTCTGAAGCATTTCACGGTACACAGAAGCAGCTACAAATTGATGGAGAAACTATCACTGTTCGCATTCCGCCAGGAGTAAAATCGGGAAGCCGCATTCGAGTCAAAGGCAAAGGACAGATGAGTCCTTTTATTCAGCAACGCGGCGATTTGTATCTGACAATTGAATTATTGCCCCATCCTTTCTTCAAATTTGAGGGCGACAATCTTGCTTGCGAAGTACCTGTCAGCCCAGAGGAAGCTGTACTTGGCGCACAAATAGATGTTCCTACGCCCGATGGCAAGGTAACGATGACGATTCCGGCCGGTGTGGATTCCGGTCAAGCACTCCGACTACGTGGCAAGGGCTGGCGCGATCCAAAAGGTAATCGTACCGCTTTGATCGTGCGGTTAAAAATTGTGACTCCCAAAGATTTGAGTCCCCAAGAAAGAGAGTGCTATGAAAAATTGCGGCAGGTCAGTAGTTTTAATTCCCGTCAAGGCTTAACGGAGGTGCGGTTATGAGTTCTAACCTGAGTTTGTCTTGCGTGGTGTGGTCAGAAACAGGCGATCGCCTCTATAGTTTCGAGCAAGCCGCCTACCTCACCCAAACCTCGGTTTTATTACTAGAACGATTTGTCCGCCTGGGACTAATTGAACCTGTAGGAATCATGCTGCGCCGACAGGATATCTTTCGCGTTGTGCAGATTCAAAGGTTGCACCGCGATCTGAACTTGAATTGGGTCGGAGCAGCAATGGTGCTAGATATGGTAACTGAAATTGACCAACTCAAGGCGCAACTGCGTGCCTACCGTGCTGAATTACAAATTCGTAATTAAGAGCGTTAACAAAATAATTTATTTCTCAGCTAAGGGGCACGATTATGCAACCAACCAATCCCGAGCAATTTACCGAAAAAGCCTGGGAAGCCCTTGTTCGTACTCCCGAAATTGCCAAGCAGTTTCAGCATCAGCAGATTGAGAGCGAACATTTGATGCTAGCGCTACTGGAACAGGAAGGACTCGCCAGTTCTATTTTCAACAAAGCCGGGGTAAATGTTCAAAAACTACACGAGCGCACTATCGACTTCATCAACCGTCAGCCCAAAGTATCGGGGGCTAGCAGTGGTTCGGTATACATCGGACACAGTTTAGAGAGGCTGCTCGATCGCGCCGAACAATACCGCAAAGAGTTTGGTGATGAATATATTTCTATTGAACATTTAATACTTGCCTTTGCCAAAGACGATCGCTTTGGTAAAGGGTTGTTTCAAGAATTTGGACTGGATGAAAAAAAACTCCGCAACATCATTCAACAGATTCGAGGGAGTCAAAAAGTGACAGATCAAAACCCAGAAGTTAAATATGAAGCGCTAGAAAAATACGGACGCAATTTAACCCAATTGGCACGTGAAGGCATACTCGACCCAGTGATTGGACGAGATGAAGAAATTCGCCGCACGATTCAAATCCTTTCTCGTCGGACTAAAAATAATCCCGTGCTGATTGGTGAACCCGGTGTCGGTAAAACAGCAATTGTAGAAGGATTAGCGCAGCGCATTGTCAGTGGTGATGTCCCGGAATCATTGCGCGATCGCAAACTAATAGCTTTAGACATGGGTGCGTTAATTGCCGGAGCCAAATACCGGGGAGAATTTGAAGAACGCCTGAAAGCTGTCTTAAAAGAAATCCAAGAAGCACAGGGACAAATCGTCTTGTTCATTGACGAAATTCACACTGTAGTTGGTGCGGGTGCAACGCAAGGATCGATGGATGCTAGCAACTTGCTCAAGCCGATGCTCGCTCGCGGCGAATTGCGCTGTATTGGTGCCACCACGCTAGATGAATACCGCAAGTACATTGAAAAAGATGCGGCTTTGGAACGTCGTTTTCAGCAGGTGTATGTCGATCAGCCCAGTGTGGAAGATACCATCTCAATTCTGCGCGGTTTGAAAGAGCGCTACGAGTTACACCACGGCGTGAAGATTTCTGATAGTGCGTTAGTTGCGGCAGCTACTCTGTCTGCGAGATATATTAGCGATCGCTTCCTACCCGACAAAGCTATTGATTTGGTGGATGAAGCTGCGGCTAAACTAAAAATGGAAATTACTTCTAAACCAGAAGAATTAGACGAAATTGATCGCAAAATTCTGCAACTGGAAATGGAGCGGCTGTCACTGCAAAAAGAAACAGACAGTGCTTCCAGAGAGCGTTTAGAACGGCTGGAGAGAGAACTTGCAGAGTTAAAAGAACGCCAAGATGCCCTCAATGCTCAATGGCAAGCAGAGAAGCAAATCATCGATCGCATTCGCCAAATTAGACAAGAGATTGAGCGTGTCAACGTAGAAATTCAGCAAGCCGAACGCGATTACGACCTCAACCGGGCAGCAGAACTGAAATACAGCAAACTCACTGAGCTGCAACGACAACTAGAAGAAGCCGAAGCGCGACTAGCTCAAATCCAGACTAGCGGTAAATCTCTGTTGCGCGAAGAAGTCACCGAAGCTGACATTGACGAAATTATCTCCAAGTGGACGGGTATTCCGGTGAGCAGACTGGTTGAATCGGAAATGCAAAAACTTTTGCATCTGGAAGAAGAGCTACATAAACGTGTGATTGGTCAGGACGAAGCTGTAAGAGCTGTTGCTGATGCAATTCAACGTTCCCGTGCTGGGTTGGCAGACCCGAATCGTCCCATTGCTAGCTTTATTTTCTTAGGCCCGACCGGGGTGGGAAAAACAGAACTGGCAAAAGCTTTAGCGGTATATCTGTTTGATACCGAAGATGCACTGGTGCGGATCGATATGTCCGAATACATGGAGAAACACACTGTTGCCCGTCTCATCGGTGCGCCTCCAGGTTACGTGGGCTATGAAGAAGGCGGACAACTCACCGAAGCGATTCGCCGCCGACCTTATTCTGTAATTCTGTTTGACGAAATTGAGAAAGCTCATCCTGATGTATTCAACGTCCTGCTGCAAATCCTGGATGATGGTCGCCTAACTGATTCTCAGGGACGCACAGTAGATTTTAAAAATACGATCGCGATTATGACCAGCAATATTGGTTCAATATACATTTTGGATGTGGCAGGAGACGATAGCAAGTACGAACAAATGCGCGATCGCGTCATGGAAGCAGTGCGAGAAAGTTTCCGCCCCGAATTCCTCAACCGCATTGATGAAATCATTATCTTCCATAGCTTGCGGAAGGACGAGTTGCGCGAAATTGTCAAACTACAAGTGCAGCGTTTAGAGGAGCGACTGCGCGAGCGTAAACTCTCGCTCAAAATCTCCGACGAGGCTCTCAATTGGATTGTTCAGGTCGGTTATGACCCAGTTTACGGTGCTCGTCCCCTGAAGCGGGCGATTCAGCGAGAACTAGAAACTCCGATTGCCAAAGCGATTCTACGCGGCGAGTTCCACGAAGGCGACACAATCTACGTCCATGTGGAACACGAACGACTGGTGTTGAAGCGCTTATCACCTGAACTGGTCAATGCTTAGAGGGGGCAGAGGAGTACAAGGGAGAGATAACTCTTGGAAAGACTTGGGTTAATCGCGTCTCTCTTTCAAAATTTAACAACATATCAAAACATTTTTTGAAAAGCTATGACTTCTGAAGATTTTAGAGAAACCAGAACAAATTCAGCATTGCCAATTGTCTTAGGTGTTTTGATGATTCTGCTGGGAATTGCAGCGATCGCAGAACCATTTATTGCCACTATTGCCATCACAATCGTATTCTCCTGGACTTTAATTATTGCTGGCATCGTCCGAATTGTTCATGCATTTCAATCACGTCACAAACGAGGCTTCTGGACAACACTAGTAGTTGGTGTTCTATACGTAATTGGTGGGATTCTGCTGCTTAGCAACATCTTTGGTGCTGCGCTCTCTCTCACCTTAGCTTTTGGATTGATCATTTTTATTGAGGGTGTATTGGAGGTGATTGCAGCATTTCAAATGCGTCAAGATCCAAACTGGGGTTGGGTACTATTTAGCGGGATCATGGCTATTATTCTAGGGATTTTGATTCTAGCTCAATGGCCTGTCAGCACAGTTTGGGTATTGGGAGTATTTGTAGGGATTAATTTTTTGTTGACGGGTGTTTGGATGATCATGCTTTCATTAGCTTCTCGTAGTCTTCCTGACCATAGGGCAAGAGTTTAAAGCAGTTATCAGTTATCAAAGTTTGAGTTGGGGTCTAAATCTCCAACTCAAACGTAGCACGCAATAGTGGTGAGGAACTTTGACTCCCAACTGAAAAACAGTTTACTGTTAACTATTTACTAATTTGTTGAAATAACTTTCGGTTTTATTGGTGAGCTAGTGCTGCCTCACTGAAATAAGGATAATATGATTACAACAGATAACAAGCACGCTGTTGGAGTATTTACTAACCGTAAAGCAGTGGAGCAATCAGTTAATGAATTGAAAGCCTCAAGCTTTCCAATGGAAAAAGTTGCGATTTTTGCAAAATTTGCAGATCGCATAAATCCTATTGGCGAAGTATCAGTCAGTTCGCGTATCAACAATCAAAGTGTAGATACAACTGGAGCAGTTGGTGACGCTTTAACTGCAAGTTTTTGGGGAAGCGTATTAGTTGGTCTTAGCAGTTTGGTACTTCCTGGCGGTATTGGAGTAATAATTGCAGTCGGTTCGGTTGGAACAGCATTCATTATCAGTGTAGCGGGTGTTGCAGTTAGTACTATAGCCACAAATCATTTAGTAAAGGTGCTAGCTAGTTTAGGTATTCCTGAAGACCGAGCTAGACGTTATTGCGATCGCATCCAGTGCTGTGAATATTTACTAGTACTAAAAGGCAAAGATGAGGAGATTCAAAATGCTGAAGTCATTTTGAAGAAGCATGATATTAACTATTGGGGTATCTATGAGCTACCACAGGTTTAAATAAGCCTTCTTGGGTGGCCGCCGAGATACGGATACCGTTGGCGAAATATTGCTTAACAAAAAAACGGTGGATTTACCGTGTATCACTTGGAGAAGATAGATATCCCTTTCCGTGTATTACACGGGAGAAAAAAATTAAGTTAGCTGCTTCAATAATCAATAAACCAGAAGGAATACCTGTGGAGGCATTATATGTGCTTACATCCCGAAGAACTTCCTCCTATTCCTGATGAAACGGTACGTGTAGCCAAAGCCGCGTTCCCCAAAGGTAATTTATATATGCGACTGCGTGATGAACTTGGAGTCTTTTATAAGGATGAAGATTTCGCATCACTGTATCCACAACGGGGTCAGCCAGCGCAAGCACCTTGGCGGTTGGCGATGATACTGGTGATGCAATATCTAGAGAATTTATCTGATAGACAAGCAACTCTTGCAGTGTAAGGGCGGATTGAGCAAAGGTGCTTCTGCGCCTTTGGTGGGTGCAGACCGTGAGAAGAGTCGGCGCGAAAAACAAACACTTGTCCAGGGCTTGTTCGAGAATGTTGCAAGGAGAATCATGGACGACAATCAAGAACGACAAGACTTCGATCTAACCGAAAGCGATGAGCAACTCAGCGCGGACGAAAAAACACTACTCGACGAACTCGGTATTGTCGGTGCTGCTCGCCGAAAATTCTTGGAGCAAAACATGGCTGCGGCACTCGGCACCTTCGCCTTCCACCTGCTGGCTAAAGAGGAGGTCTTTGCCACGCTCGCCGCTTCGCCCGACGCAGTGTTCGCTTCGACCGCTGGGGTGGAAAACGCCGTTAAGGTCTTGTTGAAAATCAACGGCTCTACTCAACGCCTGGAAGTGGATTCGCGCACGGTGCTGCTCGATGCCCTACGCGAAAGACTTGGATTGACCGGCACCAAAAAAGGGTGCGATCAAGGACAGTGCGGTGCTTGTACAGTGATCGTTGACGGACGCCGCGTGCTTTCGTGTCTGACACTTGCCGCGAGCTGCGAGGGAAAAGAGGTGACGACTATCGAAGGGCTGGCTGACGCCGACAATCTTCATCCGATGCAGGCGGCGTTCATCAAACACGACGGCTTCCAGTGCGGCTACTGCACGCCGGGGCAGATATGTTCGGCAGTGGCGCTTTTGCAGGAAGCCAAAAACGGCGACGTGAGTCACGTCACTAACAATTTGCGGACGAGTCCCCAGAATTTAGAACTCTCTGATGAAGAAATCAGAGAACGCATGAGCGGCAACATTTGCCGTTGCGGCGCTTATCCAGGAATCGTTGCGGCAATCAAAGAAGTTCATTCCGGGCGCGAAACAGCCCAGACCAGGCATTTTGCAAGCGATGAAGAAATTGCCATTGCATTCAATGAGGGCAAAGCCGATGAAATCGTTTAAATATTCTAGCGCAACCGACGCAGCAAGCGCCGTTGGCACCGTTTCCGCTAATCAAACGGCACAGTTTCTCGCAGGCGGGACAAATTTGATTGATTTGATGAAAGAATACGTCGAGCGTCCCAGCGAACTTGTTGACATCTTAGGTTTGAATCTGGCGGAAATTCGATCGACCTCGAACGGAATTTCTATCGGCGCGTTAGCCAAAAATACTGATACGGCTAACCATGCGCTCGTCCGGCAAAATTACCCGCTTCTGTCAATGGCGATTTTAGCTGGTGCCACCGTACAGCTTCGCAATATGGCGACCAACGGGGGAAATTTAATGCAGCGCACCCGTTGCCAGTATTTTTACGACATCGCTATGCCGTGTAACAAACGCGAGCCTGGCAGCGGATGCGGAGCGCTTCAGGGACTCAATCGCATTCATGCCATTTTTGGCTACAGCGATAAATGCGTGGCAACTTACCCAGGCGATATGGCGAATGCGCTTTATGCGCTTGACGCGGTTGTGAAGGTTCGGGGCACGAACGGGCGAGAACGCACAATCCCGATCCAGGATTTTCATCGCTTGCCGGGCGACACGCCGGAAAAAGATAACAATCTTCAGCATGGGGAATTGATCGTTGCCATCGAAATGCCGAGGAATAACTTCGCCGACAAGTCTTATTACCTAAAAGTTCGCGATCGCACTTCATATGCTTTCGCACTGCTTGCCGTTGCTGCTGCTTTAGAAACAAGAGGCAACAACATCAAACAGGCACGCGTTGTTTTGGGAAGCGTCGCGCATAAACCTTGGCGTTCAGGCGAAGCGGAAAGAGTTTTGATCGGAAAACCAGCGACGGAAGAAACTTTTCGGGCTGCTGCCGAAGTGGCTTTCAAAGATGCGAAACCGCTTGAACATAACGGTTATAAAGTCGAACTCGGAAAACGCGCCATTGTTCTCGCTTTGCAGCGAGCGATGTCGGGCGGTGTTGCGTAAGTAGGGAGAATAAAAGAAATGGCAAGATACATCGGAAAAGAAATGAGCCGCGTAGACGGCATCGCCAAAGTGACGGGCAAGGCAAAATACGCCGCAGAATTTCAGGTTTCCAATCTCGCTTACGGTTTTATCGTGCTGGGAACCGTAGCAAAGGGCACGATTAAATCAATCGACACGGGTGAGGCTGAACGCGCTGCGGGCGTAATTCGCGTCTTCACGCACCTGAACACACCAAAGCTCGATCCGAAGTTTTCTATGGTGCAGGCTCCGTCGCGCGCTACCGATGAGCAAGACAAGTCGTTTCGGGCGCTCCAGTCCGACAAAATCTTCTTCAATATGCAGCCTGTGGCACTCGTCGTTGCTGAGACATACGAGCAGGCGCGTTATGCGGCACGTCTGGTCAAAGTCTCCTACAACACAGAGCCGCACACGACCGACACCGAGGCGGTGCGAGCGATCGCGCGCGTCCCCACCCAAGCGCCGCCTCTAAAGCCGCGCGGTAATCCCGAAGAGACGATGCGTACAGCGGCGATTGAGACTCAGCCGTTAGTTGTTGAACATACTTTAACGCGCGGTAATCCGGAAGAGACGATGCGTACAGCGGCTGTGAAGGTAGAGGCCGAGTACCGCATTCCTATCGAGCACCACAACCCCATAGAGCCGCACGCGGCCATCGCGGTCTGGCAAGGCGACAAGCTCACGATCTTCGACAAGACGCAGGGGGTCTATGGCGTGCGTGCACATTTGGCTTCGAGCTTCGGCGTGCCTGAGGAAAACGTGAGCGTGCTTTCACCCTTCGTCGGCGGGGCTTTCGGATCGTCGCTGCGCCCGAACTATTATCCGGCGCTGACAGCGATGGCGGCCCGGGAACTCAAACGCCCAGTCAAGGTCGTTTATACGCGCACACAAATGTTCACTGGCCACGGCTATCGTCCGTACACGATTCAGAAGGTCGCGCTCGGCGCAGAGCGATCGGGAAAGCTCTCCACGATGATTCATGAAGTCGTACACAACACCTCCAACATCGAGGAGTTCTCAGACGAAACCACACTTTTCACGCGCCAGGTCTACGCCTGCCCGAACCTCTACGCGCCGCTGAAGATTACCAACACTGACCTCCCCACCCCGACCTGGATGCGTGCACCGGGGGCCGTTAGCGGTATGTTTGCGCTCGAATGCGCGATGGACGAGCTGGCCTACGCGCTCAAGATCGACCCGCTCGAACTACGGCTGATCAACTACGCCGAAGTAGACCCCGAGAGCGGCAAGCCATTTTCGAGTAAGGCGTTGCGGGAGTGCTATCGGCTCGGCGCGGAAAAATTCGGTTGGAAGAAGCGCCAGTTTGAGCCGCGCTCAATGCGCGACGGACGCCTACTCGTCGGTTGGGGTATGGCAACCGGCGTCTGGGGCGCTTTCCAGATGCCTGCTGCCGCCCTCATCACGCTGCGGGTGGATGGCACGGCGCAAGTTGCTAGTGCGACCAGTGACATCGGCCCCGGCACCTACACCGTGATGACCATGATCGCTGCTGAGTATCTGGGGCTGAAGTTGGAGCAGGTGAAATTTGAACTCGGCGACACGAAGTTCCCTCGCTCACCGTCGCAGGGGGGATCTTGGACGACGGCGAGCGTCGGCTCGGCCGTGCGCGGCGCGGCTCTGGCCATCGGCACGAAGTTGCTCGCACTCGCAAACCAGGAACCGAATTCTCCGCTCAAGGGGGCAGCCGCCGCCGATGTCGAGATGCTCGACGGGAGACTGCGACTAAAAAGCGACCCGTCGCGTTTCGTCAATATCTCTGGAGTGATGAAGCGTAATGGTCTCACCGCAATCACGGAAACATTCGAGTCGCGTCCCTCAGAGGAGCGCGAGAAGTATGCGACGTTGGCGCACGGCGCGCAGTTCATTGAAGTGAAGGTCGATCCAGATGTGGGGACTGTCCACGTTACGCGGGCCATTGAAGTGACTGCCAGCGGCAAGATCATGAATCCGAAGGCCTCGCACAGCCAGGAATTTGGCGGCGTTGTCTGGGGCATCGGCATGGCACTGCAAGAGGCGACTGAAATCGACCATCGTTACGGGCGGATCATGAACCCGAATTTGCAGCACTACCATGTGCCGGTTAATGCCGATATCTTGGAGATCGAAACGATCTTTGTTGAGGAGGACGATAAAATCGTCAATCCGCTCGGTGTTAAAGGCATGGGCGAACTCGGTATGGTCGGAATTCCGGCAGCGATCGCCAATGCGGTTTTTCACGCGACCGGCAAGCGAATCAGAGATTTGCCCATCACGCCTGACAAACTCTTGTAGAATTTGCTGCCGCAAATTTAGCGCTATTACATAGTTTCGTAAGTGAGCAATAACTATATGAACGAGTTACAGCATATCCTGCAAGCATTTGTACATACCCAAAAGTCAGCACAGCGTAGTGCTTTAGCAATGGTAGTACAAACAAGTGGCTCGGTTTATCGCCGACCAGGGGCGAGGATGTTACTGGTTGAAGATGGACAAATGATTAATGCGATTAGCGGTGGCTGTTTGGAAGGTGATGTTTTTGAACGGGCGCAATCGCTGATGTTTGGCGGTGGTGAACCGATAGTAGTAAGATATGACACTACATCGGATGAAGACATTGTATTTGGCTTTGGGTTGGGGTGTAATGGCGTTGTCGATGTTTTGATTGAATCTTTAGGTGATGAAACTGCTGCCAGCCAAATGTCTTTCATTCAAGATTGTTTGCAGTCTGGGCAAGTGGGAGCGATCGCTACTGTCTTTAAAATAGAGGGAGCGTCAGATATTACAGTTGGTTCTCGAATGATGCTGAAATCAGATGGCACTGTCATCAATCACGTTGCTAATATTTTCATTGCTCAAAAGATAGAAATAGACACTCACCAAGCACTGAGAAAAAAACAAACTTGCGTACAATCATATACTTTACCTCAAGGACGCGTTGATGTGTTGATTGAAGTAATTCATCCATTAGTACCACTGCTCGTATTTGGTTCTGGATATGATACGATTCCCGTGGTGCATTTGGCGAAACATCTGGGTTGGCACGTTACCGTAATTGACGATCGACCAGGGTATTTGAGGGGCGATCGCTTTCCTCAAGTTGACCAAATTCTCTGGTGCGAACTCAATGATTCCCACTCATACAAACATTTGCTGACACCGCAAACTGTAGCAGTTGTCATGACACACCGCTATCTAAGCGACCTAGCATTTCTCAAGACTCTGATTCCGTCCCAGGTGCGTTACCTGGGAGTGTTAGGCCCAAAACGCCGGATGCAAAAATTGTGGGATGATCTGTCTGAAGAAAATATCATTACCACATCTGCACAAGAACAACGAATTTATAACCCTGTAGGACTAGACATTGCTGCGGAAACACCCCAAGAAATCGCCCTGTCCATCGTGGCAGAAATTCAAGCTGTAATTGGCGGAGGTAGGGGTAGTTTCTTGCGCGATCGCCCAGGCTCGATCCACTCTCTCTTAGAGCAACCATGTCTAACATTGGCATTATAATTTTGGCAGCAGGCGCTTCTACAAGGCTTGGTCAGCCTAAACAGATCCTAGCTTACCAAGGTAAATCACTAATTCGACATATCACGGAAGCGGCGATTAATTCTCAGTGTCGGCCAGTTGTTGTTGTGTTGGGTGCTTACGTCGAAACTATTGAGCCGCATCTGAGAAATTTAGATATCCACATTGTTTATAATCAAAAATGGTCAACTGGTATGGCCAGTTCCATTCGATGTGGACTAAATGCTATTGAGGCGATCGCATCTGAGATTGAAGCGATCGTACTGATGTTATGCGATCAACCGTTTGTTTCCTCCGACCTGATTAATCAACTTGTTACAAGATATCAAGCTACAAATTCGATGATAGTTGCTTCGGAATACGCGGGTATCCTTGGTGTTCCTACTATATTTCACAAAACGTTATTTTCAGAACTAGCTCTTCTTCAGGATGATATCGGTGCTAGAAAAATCATTCGTCAGCATTATTCAAACTGTTCAAGCATTTATTTTGCTGAGGGAGTTATTGATGTAGATACTCTTGAGGATTATGAACAACTTCACAAGCATCATCGTTAACAAGTTAAGCTTTAGGGCTATTAGTCAATAAGCAAAAGTATGCAATAGACTAGCATGAATGCTCATACGACTGTAAGGGATGTAGTCAGAAGTGGGTAGTTGCCCCGGCATACATCTATGCCAAGCGGACAGTTAATGGTTAAGCGTTGAGTACTAGCCAACAACTAGTTTTGACCACACCCGTTTTCAAAAATACTATTAAATCGAGATTTTCACAGTTCTGATTATATTAGTCTTTATAGCTCAGTTAACATACTCTCTAACGATTACTTAATCTATAAGTTGACTTCTAGCCATCCAGTACCTTTTACAAAGAGTTCTCCGAGACTAGACTACCTTGCTGTAAAGAAGGATCATCTTTGTTTTCTTCTTCTAGAAGTGCTTCAATTTGAGCAAAAAGCTTATTAATTTTTTTTAGCTTTTTCTCATCATTCCAAATTTTACTTTTTCTAAGTGCTTTGTATATTTTGTCAGCTTTTTCTTTTTGCTCTTGGTTATGAGATGATGGCTTATTTTCTGACTGTTGCTGAAGAATATTTACTACTAGAATCCTAATTTCAGATAGTGATAAACCTTCTGCGATCGCTTTATTTAAAACTTTCTGTCTTTCATCATCATTTTTTATCCGGTTGATTTCCTTAGCTTTTGTGTATTCAATTTCGCCTTTTTGCAATGCAGTTTGG
Organism: Trichormus variabilis 0441; assembly: GCF_009856605.1. Taxonomy (NCBI): domain Bacteria; kingdom Bacillati; phylum Cyanobacteriota; class Cyanophyceae; order Nostocales; family Nostocaceae; genus Trichormus; species Trichormus variabilis. The sequence goes on from NZ_CP047244.1 coordinate 87,796, forward strand.
ATATCCAAATGGAGTTTGAGTAAAGGAAGACGATTAGCTACAAATGACTGCCAAGTAATTTTTCCTAACTTCGAGAATACATCTTGTATGATTCGTCCTTCTTCACTAACCATAACGTTATGGTTAGAATTACCTTTGCTTTCATTATTCATGTCATAGAGCAGTTTGACCACTGTCTCTTGGTCAATATCGAGTTCTTCAGCTAGTAATTCGAGAATTCCGATAGTTTCCTCGTAAGCATTGAGGTCTTCCCTTTGGAGGTTTTCAACTAAGCGTAGTTTACGAGCTTTTTTCTCGTCGCACTCAATAATGACTACGGGTATTGCCTCAAGTTTTGCTATTTCACAAGCTTTGAGACGGCGTTCACCAGCGACCATCTCGTACTTGTCTTCCTGAATCTTTCTAACGACAATGGGTTCTAGTAACCCTACTTCCTTGATACTGTCAGCGAGTGATTTGAGTTTTACAGGGTCAAAATAACGACGAGGCTGACTCGGCGGAAGGATAATTTGAGATAAGGGTAAAGTGGAATCGGATAAAGATTTTTCTTCGTCATCTCCAAATAAATTATCCAGTCCGGTTAGTTTTTCTAGTTCGCGTTTTTGGCTCATACAAAATCCTCGGTAAGCGGGAAACTCAGAGGCTTTAGCCCTGAGAGGGAAGCGACAGGAGCGAATTTATTCGCTGAGGTCTTTTTAACTTGAATAACTGTAACCATCTTTTTTGTGAATTGATTTACAGAACTTATAGTTTATTCCTTGAATCAATCCTCTCTGAGCAGAGATATTAAAGCTACCTGTAGAACGTACAGCTACACGTCCAATGTATTCACCAATTTTTTTTCCATTGGTGACAACAGCTTTAACAATATCACCTGTCTGAAAACCTTTGATAAATTTCAGTTTGGGAACATATCTATTAGGAAATCCAAATTTGTCAGTTCTACACATCTGCCTTGTTCCGTGCCCATTAGCGGTAATTAACAACGGTTTGATACCTTTGATAATTAATATTGGAGTTGATTGACCAACACAAGCAGCGTCTAACCAATGAGTTTTTTGTAATTGTTGATTAGTTCTATTGAACTTCGTTAATCCACCAGAACCGCACTCAACGGGTAAGTCAGTTGATTTTAAAACCTCTAGAAGTTTGTATCTAGTGGCATTGACTGCTGCTGCATCAGCTAATGGTTTCTTGGCTTGTGCCAAAATTTTCTGTAATCTAGTGGGATCTTTTTTGAGAAAGTCTTTAATATCTTTAGTCCCTTTTTTGACGTTACATTTTTCGCAACTCAAAGTAAGGTTAGTGATTGAATTAGAACCTCCCTTTGAGCGTGAGTGAATGTGTTCAATCTGTAAAGGTATATCTTTGATACCACAATAGGCGCATTGTCTGTTCCATTTTTCTAGAAGAAATTCTCTGGTTTCATATCCAGCTAACGTACCTTGTTGATATTCCTTACCTTCGATTTCAGGATTACGCATTAATTGCATATCAAACTTGACTAATTCGGTACTAATCGCTGTGATTGGTGCGAATTTGCGTAATCTGTTTACCCATGTTTCAACATTGTGAACCCGACTCATAAGGCTAGGAGCTAACCATCCTTCTGATCTAGTTCTGTTGAGAAATCTGGGTTTTCTGTATCGTGTTTTGCGATTCCTCCTAGTACGTCTTAGTTGCCTTCTGGAAATCAAAGCATCTCTGATAGCGAAGCCTCTATGCTTTAAATCAGCAGCAAAAACTACTTCACCTGTGGAATCATTGACTAATGCTATTCCCGTTATTTTAGCTCCAGGGTCTAGCTTAATTCTCAAGTCAGATACAGATGCATCTGCTCTAGATTCTTTCAGAATAATTGTGAAAGGAAAACGCCGAAATACTGCTGCTTTTTTGTTTCGTAATAACTGTCTAGCTTGCGCCGAATGAATTGGGTCTAAGGGTCTTTTTTCGGTATCTAAAACAAATACTTTGGACATTAGTCCCTCCTTGCGGGTAATGTTAGCTTCGTCAATGTTTTAAGAGCTTTTTACACTTGCAACACTGTTTCAGTGACTTTAAAACTGTTTAATTGCAAATGACAGAGCGGAAAACTAGCTTCGCATTCTCCGGTGTCGTGACTCAAAAAACGTAGTCAGTTAAGACTTAGACTGGTCAGTACAGCTTGCTTGATTTCTCTTACAAGCTCAGTGGCTTTGTCCCTGAGTTACTGACAGTTGAGTAATATATTTTGTAATTTCTTCGAGTATGCTAACTGCGGGGTGGTTTTTCTTGTGGAGTGCAAGTGGTAGATGTGCTTGGGTTGCGTCAGGAAAAGCTGTTGATTTAGGAATGGGGGCAGTAACGTGTATCCGTCCTTCAACCTGTTGTTTAATTTCTTCCAGTATTCCTGTGTCTTGAAGATTACGATTATCGTATTTGGTTGGAATTATACAGGCAATTTGTAATTTTTGGTGTCCTCCTTTTTTGAGCCGGGCAATTGTTTCTAGCAGTTGGTTGGTGCCGAGATAGCATTTGTATTGTGTTTCAACAGGAATAATAACGTGTGAAGCAGCGACTAAGCTCATAATGCTTAGGATTCCTAGAGAAGGCGGGCAATCAATCAAAATATAATCATACTGGTCAAGTACATTTGATAGCACAAACTTGAGCCGTTGGCGGTTGTCGATGGTCAAGTCATGAAAAATTTTTTGCTCCGTACCTGCCAATTGGATATTTGTTGGTACCAAGTGCATCCCGTGAATAGGTTTTTCCCATATATACAGGGGAGTTTCTTCAGCGATCGCACCATAGATAGTTTGTTCAGTTTGCAGCTTGACTTCCCCTAATCCCATAAAAGCTGTTAGTGATGCTTGTGGGTCCATATCCACAAGCAGTACACGGTGTTTTTTAGCAAGGTGGTATCCAAGATTGTGTGTAATAGTCGTTTTAGCTGCACCACCTGACTGATTGAAAGTGGCAATTATTTTGGTTGATGACATATATTAATGAAGCGATTTTGTGAACCCATGTCAGCGATTCTACCAAACAGTGGATTTTTATTTTGGATTTTTGAAAAAAAATAACGCTAGTTCAAACCAGTAAACCTGCCTGGACTAGCATTATTCAGTTAATTGGTTCTAAAATGGAGGTTCTTCGTCTAGGTCTTCATTTGTCGAAGTAACGTTATCTTCGAGTAGTTCTTTGGCAAAATCGGGAGTTTCAGGCGAGTGAGAGTTTTTGCTAACTTGGGTGAGTTCGTTAATCGGTTGTGTTGAGATAAAGTTTCTAATTACGAATGTGGCAATTTTTTCTTTGTACTCACCCCTGTTATCCACTACTAAATCAAGATATCCTTCTGCTGTACCATGTACGCCTTCCCCCTGTTCGTTGATAACGACAGCAGGTGCGCCCTTGGAACGGAATGGTATCTCGTCAGTAACGACTCCTTCCTTTGAACGATAGTAGAATTCAGCAATTCCAAAAGCAATCAAGGAACCTTCTTTGTCGTGGGTTGTGTTCACTGATTTAAGATTAATAGTTGCAGTATTATGAATCATGGTCGTTTGATTTGTAGATTGATTAGATGGTTAATCGCCTATGATGTATACTGCATAAGCGATTTGTAACTTTCTAGAAATTTGCGTTAGCTACAGCCTGTGTTTCGTTTGGTAAAGAAGTAGATGTAGATTCTTCCTTACGGGGTGAACCTAGTAATTCGATGGTGTTGATTGTGATTACAGGCTTTTGCCGCATAGTGCCAGAATTTTTATCAGCCCAACGATCAAATCCAAACTCACCAGTAATTGCAATTTGAGTTCCTTTACGAACGTAATTTCCAATCACTTCTGCTTGATTTCCCCAAGCGACTAAATCAAACCAAAGAGCTTGTTCACTTCTGTAGGGTGGTCTTACTGCAATAGAGATTGAAGCTTTAACTGCGCCCGACTCGAAAAATTTTAGATCGGGTTCTTGTCCACATCTGCCAACTAGCATGACTTTGTTGATATAGTTCATAACGCGAGAATTGATATATTTCTCTTATTGCTGCGTCAGCATTAGTTCTTTTAGGATTTATCATTTTGACGAATTGTTTTATTTAAAGCACACTTTTTGATTCATACTTGTGAGTTATTTTTTATCCCTGTTTCTCATACCATTGCGGTTTTTACTAAGGAACGGCTAATAATCCTGTGCTATGGTGGGATCGCAATTAGCGTGGTATGTATCTAAAAATTATAAGTAATGACTTATGCTTGAATATCTTCTCGTGAAGCGAGTAAGTATTTGTAAGCTGATACTCTTGGCTTTGATGTGGATACAGTTCGATGAGGACAGCCAAAATCGGCTAACACCTGACTACTCCTCACCTTTGCAAGTAGAAAATCTTACGTGGTTAGGAGAGACATCTGTTGGAGAAGAGGTCGAGCATTTTTGTGATGTTTCTAATACCGCTAGGATAGGCGTTTGGGGAGAAATTCTAGAACTGAAGTTAGTAGATTTAATTGCTGATTTACCGACTTGTTTGCACGATGCTTCATGGTTTGCTCTACTGGCAATTACTATGATGTTGGTGGATAAGGAATTAGACGGGATATGTGTACACCCACAAGATGAGTATTTTGCCCGGACTATTACGCTTGAAAGTTTGGCAGATTTGAGTGATTCTTACTTAGCCAAAGGTCATCCTTATTTAGATTTTCCTTTATCATTAGAAGACGCTAAATCATTACTGCCAGTTAATAGAAAGCAAGAGCTAGAAATCAAATTAGAGAAATTCCTTATTGATACTTATGAAGACGATTTTGATGATGAAGCACCAGATATTTGTGAGTTTTCATCCATCTACTTGCAAGATATTTTAAAAGAGTTTTTTGTTGAATCTGACTGGCAAGGTGATATTAACCAAGAGGCGGTTGTACAGCTTCAAGAAAAGTATGCTTCACATTATTCAGAAGGTGCGTTCTCTCCTGAAACTAAGGAACACGAACGTTGGGGCAAAACGCTTGTTTTTCTCAAACAATTTATAGGTCTGGATTCTAATTTTATCGAAAGCCAAAGCGATTTGTTCCTTGATGAATCTCTAGCAGCTGATTTACCTGATTACTTCCGTATGAAGACCCGTTTAGAACGTTGGCAAGACCGAACAGTTGTTTTATCCCGGTTGGTTCATACTTTAGTTCATTTTTTACTGGTAGGACAAAATTATCATCCCAGTCATATACAAGATTTGATGGCTATTCCAGTTTCTTCACGGGCTATATCCAGCCTACAAGCTTGTTTAGGTGTAGCTGCTTACAGAAGTGCTTATTACATGGCTGCTTCAAATATTCCCGAATCAGAAATTGGGCGGAACTGGTTGCTAGAAAAAGCTTTCCCTAACCTGCTTGATTTTTATCAAACAGGCCGGTTGAGTGGAAAGCAATAATTAATATTCTGCTGTTGGTTAATAAAGACAAATTTATATTTATGAAAAAATACTTATTTATACAATACTTTTGCCAAAAGAAGAGTCTACAAAAATTAAAAAAGCCTTGCGATAAACCTGGAAGGAATTTTTAGGACTGATTGTTTTTGCCCAGCTTCGGAGAAATGGGAGTTTGTACATCAACTCACCCTCTTAAATTGGCGAAGGTATTGTTACCCTTGATAAATTGTTTAATTCCCCCCTTCTTCCCTATCTTGATAAAATTTCAGAAGATGAAAAATGTGATAGCTGGATTGCTGTATAGTTTGAGGTGTACCAGATTATCCTTTCAAGAGTTGCTCTATGATCACTCTGCCTGGTATTGCTATCCAAAACAAAATATACGAAAGTTCCAATTCTCTAGTGTACCGGGGCATTAGAGAGGATGGAGTAGAGATCGTCGTAAAAATGCTAAAGCTTGATTATCCCTCTCCCCAAGAACTAACCCGCTACAGACAGGAATATAAAATTATTCGCTCCCTGAATCTGGAAGGAGTTATCAAGGCATACAGCCAGCAGGACTATCAACGCACTCTGGTGATTCTCTTAGAAGATTTTGGGGGAGAGTCCCTAGAAAAATGGATGCAAAAGCGTCCAGATATTTTCTGCCCGATGCCTTTATCCACTTTTCTTGGTATTGCGATCGCCCTTTGCGACATTCTGGGCAGAATCCATGCAGCCAATATCATTCATAAAGATATCAACCCTGGAAACATAGTCTTTAATCTGGATACTGGCGTTGTCAAAATTATTGATTTTGGGGTTGCGACCCAATTTAACCGCACCAATCCGACGTTCAAAAGTCCCCATGTGTTAGAAGGCACGCTTGCCTATCTGTCGCCAGAGCAAACCGGGCGGATGAATCGGATGCTCGACTATCGCACCGATTTCTACTCGCTGGGCGTAACCTTCTACGAACTGTTAACTGGACAGCTACCGTTCCCCACTCAAGACATCCTAGAGCTAGTTCATTGCCATATTGCCAAACCGCCGATTCCTGTGCATGAATTGAACGCCACGATTCCCAAACCTATTTCAGGCATAATTTTGAAGTTGATGGCGAAAAATGCGGAGGATCGCTATCAAAGTGCCTGGGGCATCAAAGCGGATCTAGAACGCTGCGCCGGGCAACTGGCAGAAATGGGTCAGATCAACGCTATGTCGTTGGGACTGCAAGATGTTTCAGAACAGTTTTGCATTCCTCAGAAACTGTATGGACGAGAAGTCCAGACTAAAGCATTATTGGCGGCGTTTGACAGAGTGGCTAGAAAAGAGACGTTTGGCGAAATTTGTCAACTAGAGTCAGGCATAGAAAATGCTCAATTCAATGTCGAACTCATGCTCGTTGCTGGTTATGCTGGCGTTGGCAAAACAGCATTGGTGCAAGAACTCTATAAACCCATCACAGCAAAGCACGGCTATTTCATATCGGGTAAATTTGACCAATTTAGGCGCAATATTCCCTACAGCGCCATTGTGGATGCCCTGCAAAAGTTGGTGCAGCAACTTCTGGGGGAACCGGATGAGCAAGTGCAACAGTGGCAAGAGCGTCTACTCACTGCTTTAGGAAGCAATGGGCAAATCATCATAGATGTCATTCCGGAAGTTGAATTAATTATTGGCAAACAGCCACCCGTACCCGAAGTTGGAGCAACGGAAGCTCAAAATCGCTTTAATCGAATCTTTCAAAATTTTGTGCGGGTGTTTTGTTCAAAAGAACATCCCCTGGTCATCTTCTTAGACGATTTACAATGGTCCGACTCCGCGACGCTGAAGTTAATCGAGTTAATATTACTCGACGAGCAAACCCATTATCTATTTTTGATTGGAGCCTACCGAGACTCGGAAGTGCATCCAACGCATCCACTAGTATTAACGCTCTTAGAACTACGAAACCAAGGGGCAGTACTTCAGGAGATTACCTTAGCACCCTTAACCCTCGAACCCTTGAGTCAACTGATTGCCGAGACGCTAGGTCGCAATATTGACACCGTTCGTTCTTTAGCCCAATTAGTGTTACGTAAAACCGAAGGCAACCCTTTCTTTGTCGGTGAATTTTTGCGAATGCTGTATAGCGAAAATCTGTTAATCTTTAATGCGAAACAGTTAAGCTGGCAGTGGGATATTGCTCAAATTCAAGCCCGAAATATTACCGATAATGTAGTGGAGTTGCTGCTGCTCCAGTTGAAGAAATTGCCAAATGAAACACGGCAAATTCTCCGCTTAGCCGCTTGTGTTGGATCTGAATTTGATTTAGAGACGTTAGCGATCGCTTGTGAAAAATCGCCGAAAATAATTTCTCTAGATTTACTAGCTGCAATAAATGCTGGATTAATTCAACCTCTATCTGAATTAGACGAAAACTTGTTAGTTCAAGACTACAAGTTTTTGCACGATCGCGTTCAGCAAGCGGCTTATGCTTTGATTGATGAATCGCACAAACAGGTTGTTCATCTCCAAATCGGTGGCAATTTGCTCGAAAAAACTTCACCAGAGCAACGATCCGATCGGTTGTTTGAAATCATCGATCATCTCAATCAAGGACTTGAGCTAGTCACTGCTCGATCAGAACGAACTGAAATTGCCAGACTGAATTTAATGGCAGGACAGAAAGCAAAGGCAGCAACGGCTTATGAAGCAGCTTTTAAGTATTTCACTACAGGGCTTAAACTCCTCAATTGGGAGAGTTGGCTCAGTGAGTATGACCTTACCTTAACGCTGTACTCAGAAGCAGCAGAAGCGGCGTATCTCCAGGGTTGCTTTGATGAGATGGAACAGTTGGTAGAAGTGGTACTCGCTCGTGCCAAAACAGTGGTTGACAAAGTGCAAGTTTACGATAGCAGCATTCAAAGATATTTGTCACAGGGCAACCTGAAAGAAGCACTCAAAATTGGCTTGGAAGTGTTGAAGCTCCTGGGAGTGATTTTACCAGAAAATCCAAGTGAGTTAGATGTTCAAGGCGGATTGGAGTCAACGGCGGCACTACTCGCCCAACGAGAAATTGAAGACTTGAGTAATTTACCAGAGATGACTGCACCAGAACCGCTAGCAGCAATGTCAATCCTAGCGAATATAGGAGCTGCTGCATTCATAGTATCACCAGCACTATTCATGCTGATTACTTGCAAAACGGTAAATTTATCGATCAACTACGGGAATGCTATCTGGTCACCACTGTATTATGCTGGCTACGGATTTGTTCTATGTGGAGTTGTTCAAGACATTGAACTCGGCTATAAATTTGGTCAATTGGCTCTTAGTTTGGCAGAACGATTGAATACCAAAAAAGGCAAGGCTAAAGCATTACAGTTATTTAGTGACCATGTTATGCAATGGAAAGTACATCTTAAGGAGACGATACCACTGCTGGTTGAGGCTTATCAGGAAGGAGTGGAAACCGGAGACTTTGAAACCGCTGGTTATGCTGCATATGACGTGTGCTACAACTCGTTTTTCGTCGGTGAGTCACTCACCCAACTAGAACAGAAAACTGCAACATATAGCAAAGCAGTTGATCGAATCAGACGGGAAAGCCCCTCGACTTGGATTGCAATAGTGTGGCAGACCATTCTTAATTTGTTAGATAGGTCTCTTAATCCCAGTCGCTTAGTTGGTCGGGTGTGTAATGAAGAGCAGGCATTACCACACGCCCTTGCAGTTAAAGATGGAACTGCAATTCAAATGCTATATCTGCACAAAGTTATACTGTGTTATCTATTTGAAGAATATCATCAAGCTGTACAGACTGCTATTTTGGCAAGGCAACATTTTGAAGAAGTGACAGCAATAAAGGTTTTACCTGTATTCTGTTTCTATCATTCTCTGACGCTTTTGAGCCTATTGCTCGATGCTTCAAACTCTGAAAAATTAGCTTTGCTAAACTGCGTCAACACCAACCAAGAAAAGATGCAGAAATGGGCAGAACACGCCCCAATGAATTATCTACATAAATTTTATCTAGTCGAGGCAGAGAAAGCACGAGTCTTAGGGCAATTTCTTGAGGCTGAAGAACTTTACGAACAAGCGATCGCAGGTGCTGCTGAAAATGAGTATATCCAGGAAGAAGCATTAACTTATGAATTAGCGGCTAAACACTATCTAGCGCGAGGTCGGTCAAAAATTGCTCAAACCTACATGAAAGAGGCGCACTATTGCTACGATCGCTGGGGCGCAATCGCTAAAGTTAAAGACTTAGAAACTCGCTATCCACAGTTCTTTTCTCAGTCGTCTAGAGCCGCTTCCACATCAATTCCTACTACTGCTGCAACTATCTCTAATCCCTTCCATACTGCTTTCGATTTAGCAGCAGTGATGAAAGCTTCACAGGCGATTTCTCGTGAAATTGAACTGAAGCAATTGCTGCGATCGCTGATGCAAACTTTGATTGAGAATGCTGGCGCACAAACCGGATATCTGATTTTAGAAAACTCAGAAGAATGGTCGATTGAAGCGGCTTGTGAACTCAATACCGATGAGAATGCTTGTGCGACTCAGGTGTTACAGTCTATTCCAATTGCCGATCAATTGCCAGAATCAATCATTCAATATGTGATTCGGACTCTAAAGGCTGTCACCTTAAATGATGCGACTCGTGAAGGTGCTTTTATTAATGAGCCATACATTCAACAGAACCAGCCTCAATCTATTTTCTGTTTGCCGCTGCTGAATCAAGCCAAGCTGGTCGGTGTATTGTATTTAGAAAATCGGTTAGCAGCTGGAGTATTTACACCAGAGCGATCGCAGGTCTTGCAGCTATTATCGACTCAAGCCGCGATCGCCATCGAAAATGCCAACCTTTACTCAGAACTGCGGGCTAAGGAAAGCAAGATCACCCAGTTCCTCGAAGCGATTCCGGTGGGAATTGCGATCGTGGATGCCGAGGGTCGCCCTTACTATACCAACCAATGCGGCAATCAACTCACGGGCAAAGAAACTGATACTTCCATAGCACCAGAGCAGTTCTCAGAGGCTTATCAGCTTTATGTAGCGGGAACGGATCAAATCTATCCAGCGGAGAGCTTGCCTATTGTGCGGGCATTAAGGGGCGAACGCATTAGGACTGAAGATATAGAAATTCGTCGAGATCATGTCTCAATTCTAATTGAGGCACGGGGAACACCAGTTTTCGATCGACAGGGCAATATCACTTATGCGATCGCTACCTTTCAGGACATTACAGAGCGCAAACAAGCCGAGAAACTCCTGGCCGACTACAACTGCACTTTAGAGCAACAGGTTGCAGAACGAACTGCTGCTTTACGACAGAGTGAGGCCAATTACCGTAACCTGATTCAAACTGCGAATTCAATCATCCTTCGCACGGATAGGCAAGGACGAATTCGATACATGAATGACTATGGACTGAGCTTTTTTGGTTATGAGGAAGATCAGATTTTAGGGCGTACCCTACTGGAAACAATCGTTCCAGAAACCGAAACATCTGGACGCGATCTCAAGCAGTTTGTTCACGATCTGTTTCACAATCTTGAAGCTCCCTTGCCTCAAGCTTACCTGCAAACCGAGAATGAAAACCTTTGTCGAAACGGTAGACGGGTTTGGATTGCCTGGTCGAATCAAGCCATCTTCAATGAACAAGGAGATGTCGTTGAAATCTTATCGGTGGGCAATGACACCACCCAGCGTAGACAAGCAGAAGAGGCATTACAACGCAGTGAAGCTAAGTTCCGCAATATTTTTGAAAACTCACAGGTTGGCATCTTCCGCACCCGCCTCTCGGATGGATTACTTCTCGATGCCAATCAACGCTATGCCAATCTGCTTGGCTTTGATTCATCAGAGGAGATGATTGGGCTTGAACACGCCACAGACTACTATCTAAATACCAGCGATCGCCAACAATTCCTTGAGGTGCTGAAGCGGGATCGGGAAGTGCGAAGCTATGAAGCACAGGGGCGAAAACGAGATGGGACAGTGTTTTGGGGACTGTTCTCTGCTTATCTGAATGCAGACGATGACTACATTGAAGGGGTGATTGCGGATATTAGCGATCTCAAACAAACAGAAGCCGCTCTACAAACGAGTGAAGAACGACTACGCTTAGCATTAACCGCTTCAAATCAAGGACTCTACGATTTCGATTTAAAGACTGAAGAAAGAATTGTTAACCCGGAATACGCTTTAATGCTGGGCTACGATCCAGCAACATTCCACGAAACCATTCCTGAATGGATTGCTCGTTTGCATCCTGATGACAGAGAATCAGTTGTCGCAACCTACCGTGCTTGTATTACTGGAGAAATCCCCAACTTTCAAGTAGAGTATCGCCTTCGTACCCAGGATGGTCAGTGGAAATGGATTCGTTCTGTCGGCAAAATTGTTACCTGGAATGAATCCGGTGAACCCATCCGAGCGTTGGGAGTTGTTACGGATATCAACGATCGCAAGCAAGCAGAAGCAGCATTGCAAGCCTCTGAAGCAGAACTGCGGGCGCTCTTTTCAGCCATTCCCGATCCATTATTTGTATTCTCTGCTGAAGGGCGATTCCTTGAAATAATGGTACTGGAACGAAATCTGCTATGGCAACCCTTTGAGGAGATGATTGGTAAAACTATGCATCAACTCGGAAGGGAAGAAGCTGATGAGTTTCTAGGTTATATTCAGCAGGTACTGAGAACCCAACAAATCCTCACAGTCGAGTATGGTGCGTTTCTAAATGGACGAGAAATGTGGTTTTCGGCTCGCATTGCCCCAATCAGCCACGATCAGGTGATTTGGCTGGTGCGAGATATTACGGCGCAGAAGCAAGCAGAAGAAGCCTCAATTTTAGAAGAACGTAACCGTATGGCACGCGAAATTCACGATACACTCGCTCAGGCGTTTACAGGGATTCTGGCTCAGGTCGGTGCTGCAAAACAGGTGCTAACGGATGATGTAGAAGCAGCTCAGGCACACCTGGATCTGATCAAAGAATTGGCACGAACTGGACTGACTGAAGCACGGCGATCGGTAATTGCGCTCCGTCCTCAGCTTTTGGAGGAGGGCAGTTTACAGAGCGCTCTCCATCGTCTCGTCGCTCAAATCAGGGCTGCTGCAACTGACACCACCTTATATTATGAGATTGAGGGTGCAGTGTATTCTCTACCCACTGAAGTCGAGAATAACCTACTGCGGATTGGGCAGGAAGCCTTAACTAATGCGATTAGATACGCCAATGCCGACGAAATTCGAGTGGAGCTAGTCTACGATCGCGACCAGTTTTGCTTGCGCGTGAGAGACAATGGACAGGGCTTTGGAGTTGGAAGTATTTCAGCCTCTGAGGGTTTTGGCTTACTCGGCATGAGCGAACGGGCAGAGCGCATCGGCGCACAACTCACGATTAGGAGTCAACCTGGACAAGGAACAGAAATTATTGTCACCGTCAACCCTTGAGTGAGCATTACAATGAGCCAAGCTACGACCATTCGGGTTCTAATTGCGGACGATCACGCCATTTTTCGGCAAGGATTAGCCACGATTATTAACCGTGACCCAGAGATGCAGGTGATTGCACAAGCCGAAAATGGGGAACAAGCGATCGCCGCCTTTCGAGAACACCAACCAGATGTAACGCTAATGGATCTGCGAATGCCTGAAGTGGAAGGAGTTGCCGCCATTGGTGCAATTTGTGCTACTGCTAAATCTGCTCGGATTATTGTACTGACCACGTATGATAGTGACGAAGATATTTATCGGGGATTGCAGGCAGGCGCAAAAGGATACCTGTTGAAAGAAACTGAACCGGACGAGCTTCTGAATGCGATTCGTACCGTTCATCGGGGCCAGAAGTATATTCCGCCCGATGTGGGAGCAAAGTTGGTACAGCGCCTCAGCAATCCAGAACTGAGTGAAAGAGAACTAGCAGTACTCCGCTCACTGGCGCAGGGAATGAGTAATGCCGAGATTGCGGCGGCTTTGAGTATCGGTGAAGGCACTGTTAAATCCCATGTCAATCGGATTTTGAATAAGTTGGATGTAAGCGATCGCACCCAAGCTGTGATTGTTGCCGTTAAGCGCGGCATTGTAAGTTTGTAGGATGTACTTGCAATTGATTCCCAACAGCCTCAGAATTTCACTGATCTGATGAACCGCGAAGCGCAACGAGTCGCCAGTCCAGGGACTAAATTTGTTGCAGTTACTGCTCCCTTCGGGTCCAAATACATTGGCACTCGCACCACCCTTGCCATCGCTAGCCATGCTGTAGTCGATGGATAACTAGCCAATCTTCGCTCAAGCTGTCCGTAACCGTTCAATGTCTCGAATGGGCGGCGCACCGAACAAGCGCGAATATTCCCGACTGAACTGTGAGGGACTTTCATATCCCACCTGGTAGGCAGTAGAGGTCGCATCGAAATCCTCAGCTAACATCAGACGACGCGCTTCTAATAGTCTTAACTGCTTCTGATACTGAAGCGGACTCATCGAAGTGACTTGCTTGAAATGCTGATGGAACGACGAAGTAGACATCCCGATCTGACTCGCTAAATCCTCGATCCGCATCGGCTTGGTAAAATCAGATTTGATTTGTTGAATTGCTAAAGCAATTCGCTGCATATTACTGCCGGATGTGGCAATTTGACGCACGGCTTCCCCTTGTTCACCCAACAGCAGATGGTAATAGAGTTCACGAATCATTAACGGTGCCAGCATAGAGATGTGTTGCGGAGTGTCTAAGAGCTTGACGAGGCGAAGGGCACACTCCATCAACGCTGGATCGACGTTGCTAACCGATATACCTCGAATAGATTTTTCTGGCTTTGCCGAACTGGAACCCATTTGGGCAACCATCTCACACAATTGCATCAAGTCTAAGTTCAGCTTCAGCCCTAAATACGGCTTGTCAGGTGTCGCCTCAGTCACAAAGCCACTCAGCGGTAAATCAACGGAAACGACGAGATACTGCATTGCACCATACTGATATGTCTCCTCACCCAGAAATGCTTTTTTCTGACCTTGAACGACGATCGCCAGGATGGGTTCATACACGCTATGAGGTGCGGTAGATACTGTATCTGAGCGCGCAAAGTCTAATTGCTCGATCGCCGTGGGTTGGATAATGTTGCCGCTGGATTTGGTATGCCGCACGATCCGTGTGGCGATTTCTTGGCGGTGATCCGCAATTATGTCAGGGCGAGAGATTGCGACTGTCATAGCAGAGACTCGACTAACTCAATACCTTACAGTTGACATTATAGAATCTCTGCAAACGATCGCTCTGGAGAATTAGGCAATCATCGGATAGGTTTGGGCATTTCAAGAACAGCTTTTCCAACCTATGCTGAACTTAGACGAATAGACAAGATGAGGATCAGGCAATGATGCAAGAAGGCAAAAATCGCCTGAGTGACCGGAATGATTAATGAGCAGGAGAACCTTATGTATGTAGTTTTTGGAGCGACGGGACAGACAGGTTCAGCAGTGGCTAACGCTTTGCTTGAGAGAAATTTTCCAGTGCGCGTTGTCTTGCGCTCTGATAAAGCTGCCAGTACATGGCGAGAGAAAGGTGCAGACGTAGCGATTGCCGAAGTCACTGATGTCGAAGCGATGACCGCCGCGATGCGTGAAGCGGATGCCGTCTATGTGATGAACCCACCTGCTTACAACGTCAGCGATATGTTTGCGCTGGCAGAACAGATCGGCGAGTGTTATGTTGAAGCCCTTACAAACGCTGATGCACGGAAGGTCGTGTTACTGTCTTCGGTTGGTTCACAGCACGCTTCCGGTACGGGCAACATTTTGACGACCCATATTTTAGAGCGCATGTTGGGCAACTTGGCAGTTCCCGTCACAGTTCTGCGAGCAGCATCGTTTATGGAGAATTGGGGGAGTGCCGCCGCGATCGCTGCCGAACAAGGGGTACTGCCCAGTTTTTTTGCTCCACTCGATCGTCGGCTGCCTATGGTTTCGACCGAAGACATCGGGCGCACTGCGGCTGAAGCCATGATTGAAGACTGGAAAGGTCAGCGCATCATCGAACTGCATGGTCCGATCGACTACTCACCAAACGATGTCGCTGCTGCTTTTGCCGCTGTGCTTAACCGTAATGTACAGGCAATTGCTGTTCCCGAAAGCGACTGGCAAGCAACAATTTCCAGCTTTGGCTTTTCACCTGAAGCCGTCAACAGCTACAGCGAGATGATGCGCGGTTTCAACTCTGGTCATATCGTCTTTGAAAGTAGCCCAGAGATAGAAACGCGCACCGGACAAACTGCAATAGAAGCTGCTGTTGATAGATTGACTGGAAGCAAATCCAAGTAAAAATTAGCTTGAGGAGATTGAAATAGTGCGTTATTTAAGTCAAATTTTCACGGGAGCAGGACTGATTGGGCTGTTGGCTATTCCGGTGATGATGCAAGCTCGCGCGAAGGCAGAGATTCAATCGAATGTGACTGCATTTGAGTCAAGTGATTACTCGACAGCGTTGAATCAGCAGTCCTCTCTGCTTCAGCCTTCAGCGATCGCAGACTTATCCCAAGCAACTGCGTCTAATTCAGCAGATGCACAAGCAACTCAGATGATCGAGCAACGCAACAAAGCAACTGTCCAGCAGTCTTTCGACCAATGGCGCAACGGAACTGGCAGTGCATTTGATCTGCTTGCCCCGGATGTAACCTGGACAATTACTGGGACGGGTGCAACTGCGGGCACATATCGCAGCCGACAAGCATTACTCGATCAAGTCGTTAGCCCGACCAGTGCCCGACTATCAACTCCAATTGTCCCGACTGTACGCGGCATCTGGGCGGATGGCGATATGGTGATCGTGCTGTGGGACGGGGAGGCGACCGCCAGAGACGGCAGATCGTATCGGAACACCTATACGTGGTATTTCCGCATGAAAGATGACCAGGTAATCGAAGCGATCGCCTTTCTAGACATGAGCAAGTTTACAGAATTGTGGACAAGGGTTTCACCTTCATGATTCAGGAAATGGAAATCAATATTTAGTTCACAGCACTCAACTCGAACAGAAGGGAAAACAACGATGTTAAACATTGAGAACAAAGTCATTGCGATCACTGGAGCCAGTAGCGGGATTGGCGAAGCCACAGCTAAGTTACTTGCTCGAAACGGTGCAAAGGTGCTTTTGGGTGCACGACGCACCGAAAAGCTCGAAAAGATTGTTGAGGAGATCCACGCCTCAGGCGGTACAGCAGAATTTAAAGCCGTAGATGTCACCGATCGAGAAGATGTGAAAGCGTTCATTGGGTTTGCAAAAGACAAGTTCGATCGCGTTGATGTCATCTTCAACAATGCAGGCGTGATGCCTCTATCCCCGATGAATGCTTTGAAGGTCGAGGAATGGGACAACATGATTAACGTGAATATCAACGGGGTGTTGAATGGCATTGCAGCAGCTTTGCCGATTATGGAAGCGCAAGGTAACGGACAAATCATCAATACTGCGTCGATTGGTGCCCATGTGGTAGTACCCACTAGCGCAGTTTACAGCGCTACCAAGTACGCAGTTTGGGCAATCTCCGAAGGACTGCGACAGGAGTCGAAAATGATTCGCGTCACCGTCATCTCTCCCGGTGTGGTTGAGACCGAACTCGGCTCTGATATCACAGACGAGCCAACAAAAGGCTTCTTGAAAGAACTTCGCAAAGACGCACTCAACCCGGATACGATTGCCAGCGCTGTTCTGTATGCCGTGTCTCAGCCGGATGATGTCGATGTCAACGAAGTGATTGTTCGCCCGATCCGCCATATGATGTAGGCAACGGCTCTCGTTCACGTCAGACAGATAGGATTGACCGTGCAATTAAGTTTTGAGTCTAACTTGAGTTAGAGCCTACCTTCTATCTTAAGAAGGAGCGGCTGCTCCATCAAATTACAGCCTAAAAATGTTAACTCACTGTAGACGACAACTAAAACCCAATTGCTTATATTGAATTCATGTGGATTGAGCAAGTGAATCGCAAGGTTCCATGCTTGATACAGATGTAGAAAGATGATCGACGACCATAGTTCCAGTTCTTTAGTTGTGCCAGCTTCAATCCAAGATCACAGTCAAGGTGTGCTAAGTGCCGCCGTGGTATTAGTGATGTATGGGGATTATCAATGTCCTAGAAGTGCAGCCGTTTACAAACTGATTAAAATCATTCGGCAAGAGCTTACGGTTTCTTTTGGAGAGGATTATTTATGTTTTATCTTCCGCCATTTTCCACAGATCCAGATTCATCCCCAGGCACAACGGGCAGCCCAAGCAGCCGTTGCCGCCGCCGCCCAAGGAAAGTTTTGGTTAATGAGCGATACTTTATTTGACCATCAACAAAGGTTGGAGAACGGTTATCTTGTCGAGTACGCCAATGATTTAGGGCTTGACATTCCTCAATTTCTCAAAGAGTTGTCTAAACAAGTGTATGTCGATCGCATCAATGAAGATATCGAAGGCGGAATACAGAGTGGAGTGACGACTACCCCAGCCCTGTTTATCAATGGAATTCGGTACACCGAGCGCTGGAACACGACGGAGTTGATGGCTGCCATGATTGCTGCAAGTTATTAAGTTCCCCGATCTTTGCTCTCAATTCATATCTGACTTGCCTGTAAGTGCTGTAAGCCATCTAATTTTGATGGCTAGATTTTGCCTGTTTCACTGAACAAATTTGCCGCTTTTTGAACCATGCCAACAACTGAATTCCTGCGTATTGATTTAGTGAATTACAAATCGGTATTTCATTGAGGATAGTTCTATGACGCATTCACTAGTACAAGGCAAGAATAATTCTGGGCATGAAGGTACACCTCAGACTGGTTCTCTTCGCGACTCCTCAGTTAATCATGCCCTGATTGCGATCGCGCAAGAAGTCACTGAGTTGCTGAGACAAACTTACCCGATACAAACTGACGAAATTGAAACAGGAGAAACAGAATGATACTGCAAGATAAAGTGGCGTTAGTCACTGGCGGAACTTCAGAAATTGGTCGTGTAACCGCGTTAGCGTACTCCTACGGGGAAGCAAGCTACGCGTAGCGTTCCGTAAAGCCTGCGGCATAGCTACGCTTAGGGCGCAGCCTCTCGTAGAGAAGGAAAGCTTAACGTTCGCGTAGCGTCTCGCAGAGAAGTTATCGCATTTGGTGCTGCTGGAGCAAAGGTAGTATTCTCAGGCAGACGCGATGCAGAAGGTGAAAAAACTGCCAAACTGATTCGTGAAACAGGCGCTGAATGCTTATACGTCTATTGAAACAAGTTCACTAACATCACAAAAATCTGACAAATCATTTTAAGAATCTGAAAGCAGTCAAGCATTGGAACTCAAGACACTTTAGATAGATAGAACCAGGAGTATTTAATCATGGTCAAAGAGCAAACTGTAGACGGACAAGCTTCTTTACAAGCAACTACCAATTTGACACCAGCCCAGGAGTCTTTGCAAGAACTTTGGGATGAGCATCTGCGGCACGAGTTTGACGCTCACAACACTGAAGATGCTCTTGCCACGATGGTTGAGGATGCTTACGTTAACGGCATTCCGGTAATGATTGGGGGAGTAGGGAAACCAGCACTGCGCGAGTTTTATTCCAAATACTTCATTCCACAGATACCGCCGGACATGGAGCTGACTCCGGTCTCGCGCACAATCGGGACCAATCAACTCGTCGATGAAATGGTGGCTAAGTTCACTCATACCATTCAGATGGACTGGATGCTACCCGGCATTGCTCCGACTCTTAAACGGGTTGAAGTGGCATTGGTAGCAATTGTTCAGTTTCGTGACGACAAGCTAGCCCACGAACATCTCTACTGGGATCAGGCGAGTGTATTGGTTCAACTCGGCATGCTCGATCCGGGTACACTGCCCGTTGTAGGGGTTGACAGTGCGCGCAAGGTACTTGATCCGAGCTTGCCCTCAAACGCACTGATCGATCGCGACTAAATGTAGGAGCCAGCAAATATCAATGCCTAAACCCGCCATTTTGCAATCAGCATCGTACTCATCCTGGTTGTAGGAGGTGCTTCTTATTGCTGGCCCCTACACGTATTGCTCATTGAGTTTTTGACAAAGTGACACAGCCATTCACAACAAGAGGTAACTATCATGATGCTGAAAGACAAGGTTGCTTTGGTGACTGGCGGAACATCGGGCATCGGTCGAGCAACCGCGATCGCTTATGCCAAACAACAGGCAAAAGTGGTGGTAGTGGGTCGTCGAATAGATGAAGGTGAAGAAACGGTTCGATTGATTCAGGAAGCTGGCGGAGAGGCGTTTTTTGTGCAATCAGATGTCACGAAAGAAGCCGATGTTAAAGCAATGGTTGATAAAGCGGTTGGCGTTTTTGGTCGGTTAGATATTGCCTTTAATAATGCAGGAATGGTCGGCGAAAATCCCTCATTGATTGAGCAAACAGAAGCGGAATACGATCGCATTATGAACGTCAATGTCAAAGGCGTTTGGTTGTCGATGAAATATGAAATTGCTCAGATGTTGAAACAGGGAAGTGGTGCAATCGTCAATACATCATCTGGGGCTGGAGTCGTTGCACTTCCTGGCGTACCCCTCTACACCGCGAGTAAACATGCAGTAGTAGGTTTAACAAAAGCCGCCGCGCTCCAATATGCCAAAGCGGGTATTCGCATTAATGCCGTTGCACCAGGGTCAATCGAAACAGATATGTTTGAAGCAGCTACAGGTGGGCAGGATGAGGTCAAAGCTTATATAACAGGACTTCACCCGATCGGACGAATTGGAACACCGCTTGAAGTTGCAAATGCAGTTCTGTTTTTATCATCTGACATAGCATCGTTCATAACAGGTGAAATGTTGATGGTAGATGGTGGGTTTGTAGCGCAGTAGTCGAACGACAGTGCGAGATGACAACACTTGCAGGCAAAGTTGCACTGGTAACGGGCGGTTCTCGCGGTTTAGGAGCGGCGATCGTAGGGTATGCGAAAGGTGTCCAAGATTCCAAATCTGAGTGTCGAAGTTCAGTCGGAAGAAAATCAAAAAAGAGAATTGTACGATGAAAATACGCTACGGGTTTCGACAGGTCGGCGATGTCGAAGTGTTCTACCGCGAGGCGGGGTCAAGCAATGCGCCAGTGATACTGCTGTTGCACGGCTTTCCGACCGCTAGCCACATGTTCCGCAACCTGATCCCTCTGCTTGCCGATCGCTTTCGGCTCGTCGCGCCGGATCTGCCTGGTTTCGGACAGACTAAGGCACCGCCACGCGGGATGTTCGACTATACGTTCGACCACCTTGCCGACGTAATCGAGGGCTTCGTCGATGCTTTGTCGCTCGATCAATACGTACTCTACATCTTCGACTACGGTGCGCCAATAGGTCTGCGTCTGGCAATGCGCCATCCTGAACGGATATCTGCGATTATCTCGCAGAACGGCAACGCCTACCTTGAGGGTTTCAGTGATGAATGGGGATCGTGGGAGACCTATTGGCGCGAACCGAGCGCAGCGAATCGGGAAGCCTGCCGCTCCTCGCTCACGCCAGACACAATCCGGAATTGGCAGTACGGTATCGGAGCCGATCCAAACCTTTTGTCGCCCGACGGCTACGAACTCGACATCGCCTACATGGGGCGAGCGGGCGCGGAGGAGATCCAGCTCGATCTGATCCTCGATTACCGCAGCAACGTCGCGCTCTATCCAGCCTTCCAGTCCTACTTTCGTGAGTACCGTCCGCCGCTTCTCGCCGTCTGGGGTCGTCATGATCCGGCGTTTCTGCCCGCTGGTGCTGCCGCTTATCAGCGAGATCTCCCGGATGCAAAGATTCATCTGCTCGATGCCGGACATTTCGCGTTGGAGACCCATGCGGAGGAGGTAGCAACGTTGATCCGCGCGTTCCTCGACAGCACGATCGGTTCCACGCTGCGTCTTGAAAGGGAGAACTTACCTAAGCTGAGTGGTATCAAAATTCCGTCACTGTTTATTCTAAATCAAGGAGAGTTGGCACAGATGGAATCTATGAAAGCAGCCGTATTAACTGCGTTTGGTGATGCTGAAAAGTTTGAGATTCAAACTGTTCCCATACCAACACTGAAGGCGAATCAGGTGTTAGTCAGAGTTTGTGCAACCTCGATTAACCCTGTCGATTACCAAACTCGTCGTGGTGATTACAAGGAACTGGTTCAACTACCTGCCATCCTTGGAGTCGATGTTTCTGGGGTGATTGAGGCAATTGGCGAAGCTGTGACTGATTTCAAGGTGGGAGACAACGTATATTACTCGCCGCAAATTTTTGGAGAATTTGGTAGCTACGCTCAGTATCATGTGGCTGATGCAGCGATTGTTGCATTGAAGCCTGCAAATCTATCGCACATTGAAGCAGCTTCTTTTCCGCTTGCAGGCGGAACTGCTTGGGATTGTCTAGTGACTAGGGGCAATCTACAAGTTGGTGAAACAGTTCTCATCCATGCGGGTGCGGGTGGAGTGGGTTCGATCGCAGTTCAACTCGCCAAAGCGATAGGGGCATACGTTTTTGCGACGTGTAGTTCTAGAAACCGAGATTTCGTGACAGAACTGGGCGCAGATCGAGTGATTGATTACAAAAATGAAGATTACGTAGAAGTCATTCGTCAAGAAACAAATGGACTGGGTGTGGATTTAGTTCTAGATACGATCGGTGGAGAAACAATTCAGCGTAGTCTAGAAATCATTCGTCCCTTTGGTAGGCTTACAAGCATTGTAGACATTGCAATACCGCAATCGCTTCTTGAAGCATGGGGTAAAAATCTGACGATTCATTTTGTTTTTTCACCCCAGTACCGAGCAAAATTAGAGGCTTTGACAAAACTCATCGAGCGTCATCAGCTTCGTCCAGTGATTGATTCAGTATTTTCTTGGGATCAGGTCGTTCTGGCACATCAGCGTCTAGAGCAGGGAGGAACACGGGGCAAAATTGTGCTGAAGTTTACAGAAGATTAGACCAGCTTTACAGCGTTAATAATTGCTAAACGGATCGGAGTTTGATTGTGTGCTGAAGGTCAATATTGATTGGAATAGGAGAAACATTGGGAATTGGTAGAGCAACAGCGTTAGCGTACCCCTACGGGGAAGCAAGCTACGCGCAGCGTTCCGTTGGCGCAGCCTCTCGTAGAGAAGGAAAGCTTAACGTTCGCGTAGCGTCTCGCAGAGAAGTTATCGCTTAAAGCATCCAATTGAACAGAGGAGAGATTCAAATGTCAGCCAAAAATAAAGCAATCTTAGAGGTGGCAAACGCGGCGATCGCCCAAGGCAACAATGAAGGATTCTTGTCGTTCATACGCAATGGATGCTTGCCCCATCTTGAAGTCTGCTTAACGCAGCATTGTTAAGACGGTACTCGATCTCTGCATAACAATTGTGATGCAACAGACAAAAACACATCATCAATTTACAACGGAGAAACCTCTCATGCCTTACATTACCGTTGGTCAAGAAAACTCTGCAACCATCGATCTCTACTACGAAGATCTTGGGACAGGACAACCGATTGTTCTGATTCATGGATTTCCATTGAACGGACATTCCTGGGAGAAGCAGGTTTTAGTTTTACTGAATGCAGGATATCGAGTAATTACCTACGATCGCCGAGGATTTGGCAACTCCAGTCAGCCCTCATCTGGCTATGACTACGATACCTTCGCCGCCGATTTGAATACACTCATGACCAAGCTTGACTTGCAAAATACCGTGCTGGTCGGTTTCTCAATGGGAACGGGTGAAGTCACACGTTATCTTGGCAAATACGGCTCAGAGCGGGTGCAGAAAGCCGTGCTGATAGCTCCCGTTCCACCGTTTCTGTTAAAGACAGACGACAATCCAGAGGGTGTTGATCAAAGCGTTTTCGATGGCATTATGAAAGCGATTGTTGACGATCGTCCAGCTTATTTCTCTGCCTTTTTCAAAGAGTTTTTCAATGTTGATGTATTGCTTGGCGATTCTCGTTCCGAGAGGCTTCGCCAACGCATCAGCAATGAAGCAATTCAAGCCAGTTGGAATGTAGCAGTAGGAGCTTCTGCTAAAGGGACTTTGGACTGTGTACCCTCTTGGCTCACCGATTTCCGCGACGATTTGCCCCGCATTGATGTACCAACTCTGATTATTCATGGAGATAGCGATCGCATTTTGCCACTGGAGTCCACCGCAGCAAGACTTCCAAAGCTGATTAAAAACAGTCAACTTGTTGTCATCCCTGGCGGGCCGCACGCCATCAACTGGACTCACGCCGATCAGATCAATCCCTTGTTACTGGACTTTCTTCAGCAGGAATAATCAGTGACCTGCTGAATTTCTGGCTTGTGAAAAAACTGTGTGATTCACCCCTTTGATTCAGACTCATACCAATTCAAAATTCAAAATTAAGAAACCTATCTTTTGTAAAGGTTTCTGGATTTGGGTCTGTATCAAAATCTTAGTGAAATGGTATCACACGCTAGTGGCGTGGCAAGCCTTAAATGTTGCATTAAAACTCTCTTGTGGGATGGGCTTCTAGTAGTCTCGCAAGAAAACTTTGCAAGGTTAATAGCAGCAAAAAAAATCTCTTTCTCCCCCTGCTTGCCCTAGCCTAGAAATTTTGGGTTGGTGAACTACTAGCCCGTCATCTGCTGGCAAGATGCCCACACGACAATAACTTATTTTTGCACTATTTTAGCCTTGCCACGCCACTAGGGCGTGTCTAAAAAGTAAACTTGAATGGAGACTTATAGCGATGTCTAAAAATCCAAAAATCGGCTTAGAAGGACTGCTTCGTCCAGAAGATAGCATCCTGGTACTGATTGACCACCAGCCTTATCAGTTCACCAACTTGAACAGCCATGAACCCACGATGATCATTAACAATGTGATTGGTCTTGCTAAATCGGCAAAAGTGTTTAACGTACCCACAATCCTGACCACAGTCATTGAAGAGAGAGGGGGTTACATCATCAAGGGACTACAGGATGTTTTTCCCGATCAAAAACCGATCAACCGCACTTTCATCAATACTTGGGAAGATCCAAACGTTACAGATGTAGTGAAGAAAAGCGGCCGCAAGCAACTTATACTTGCTGCGCTTTGGACCGAGATATGTCTCGCAATGCCAGCAATCCAGGCGCTGGGTGAAGGTTATGAAGTATTCATCGTTACCGATGCTTCGGGCGGTGTTAGTGCGGAAGCTCATGACATGGCGGTTCGCCGAATGGTTCAGGCTGGTGCAGTTCCAATCAACTGGATGGCTGTACTTGCTGAATGGCAACGTGACTGGGCACGCACAGAAACATCTGCGGGTGTATCAGAGATTCTTCTTGAGCATGGCGGTGCTAGTGCAGTGGCCCTTGCATGGGAACTTCAGATCCTGGCAACAACCCCTCCAGCGACCTCAGGTGGACATTAATACTTGAGGTTTCCTCTACGGAAGCAACAAGTAAAATAGGAGACAGCATTTTGAAAAAGATAAAATACTGTCTCCGTCTCAAGCGTTAGTGATTCATCTGTTGCGCCACTATTCTGAGGTCGTACAAATTATCATGCCTGAGAATAGAAGCTTAACTTACAGCCAATTGCAGCAAGCGATCGATTACATTCATGCTCATCTGAATCGTGATTTATCCTTAGCCGAACTGGTAAGTGTAGTTTACATCAGCCCGACTTACTGTGCAAGTTTGTTTAAGCGAACGATGGGGATTTCGCCCTATCAGTACGTAATTCAACGGCGCGTGGAACAGGCAAATTTCTTCTCCAAAATTTACAGATTTTGAACTTGCTCCGATTGTGTAATTGCAAGCCTAAACTTATGCTGATCCAAAAACTAAACGACTGTGAAGAAATTATCGCTGGAGATGGAACTGTTCTGCGCGAACTGCTTCATCCTGACAAACAAGACATCAACTTGCGTTACAGTTTGGCGTATGCGATCTTGCCTGTTGGCGAAACTTCGATTCCCCATTCTCTAAAGACTTCTGAGGTTTATTACATCATTAGCGGTGTTGGCAAAATGTCGATCGATAGCGAAGTTCGTCGCATTGAACCAGGCGATGCGGTTTATATTCCTCCAAATGCCATCCAGTTACTTTACAACTACGGCGACGAACCCCTTGTTTTCGTTTGTCTAGTTGATCCAGCTTGGCGCAAAGAAGACGAAACGATTTATGCACCAGTCTGATTCATGCAAATCTCACTGCTAGGGATTTGGCGAGAAGCGTTTATCAACGACGCTGACCTCGAACTAGCTCGATCCAGTTACGCACAATTATCGCCCCAACCGTATCAACCGTGGCTTGACAAGTTAGACCTGAAGCAGTTTTACTCGCTGCCCATCCCCAAAAGCTACCTCTACTGTACCGAAGACAACGTCCTCCCTCAAGGCGATTGGGGTTGGCATCCCAGAATGTCTAGCCGCTTGGGACTATTTCGGCTTGTACAAATGCCCGGTAGTCACGAGGTCATGTTTTCTAACCCGGTTAGTTTAGCAGAAAAGATGATTGTGGCAGGACGTGACTAGCAGCAGAATTTGCGATCGCCAACCCACTAATGTCGCCGTCATTCAACAAACAATGACCTGAAAAGGAGAAATCATGACAACTACATACCATCACAGTGCTGCTTTTGATTATATTGTGATTGGCGCCGGTTCAGCAGGCTGCGTTGTTGCCAACCGTCTTACAGAAGACCCTAATACTAAAGTATTGCTGCTCGAAGCGGGTGATCCTGATACCAAGCCAGAACTTCAAGTTCCCTCATTGTGGCCTACTACACTCTTAGGCTCGGAAGTGGACTGGGCATACTTAACTGAAGGGGAACCTTACTTAAATAACCGCAAAATTTTATCTTCACGCGGTAAAGTCTTGGGCGGCAGCAGTTCGATTAATGGCATGATTTATATACGAGGCAATGAACGTGACTACAATAGCTGGCAAGCGTTAGGTAATATTGGTTGGAGTTATCAGGATGTCTTGCCTTACTTCAAGAAATCGGAAAACCAGCAGCGGGGAGCATCGTTATTTCACGGGGTTGATGGACCACTTAGTATCACAGATCCACTTTCTCCTGCAAAAGTGTCGCAACGCTTTGTGGAAGCCGCGATCGCACAGGGCTATGAGCAAAATCCCGACTTTAATGGCGTACAGCAGGAAGGTGCAGGACTTTACCAAGTGACCGTGAAAGATGGCAAGCGCCAAAGTACAGCAGTGGCATTTCTGCGTCCGATTAAAGATCGCCCCAACTTGACCATTCAAACAGGAGCATTGGTGACTCGTTTACTCTTTGAGGGAAAGCGTGCAGTAGGGGTAGTGTATGTTCAAAATGGAACGGAGTATCAAATCAGGGTCAACTCCGAAGTGATTTTGAGTGCTGGCGCCTTCGATTCTCCTAAACTGCTCATGCTTTCTGGAATTGGACCTGCTGAACATCTGCGGGCAGTAGGCATTCCTGTAGTTTTTGATTTGCCGGGTGTCGGCCAGAATCTTCAAGATCACCCACTTGCTGTTATTGCCTACCAGTCTACTCAGGACGTACCCCTTGCGCCAAGTAGTAATGGGGGAGAGGCTGGGTTATTTCTGCATACCAACAATAATTTAGATGCGGCACCTAATTTGCAATTTACAATTGTTCCGATTTTATATGTCGATCCTGCCTATGCACGTGAAGGTCCGGGATTCACCCTTACCTTTTACATCACCCGTCCCGAAAGTCGTGGTAGTGTAAGACTACGTTCCTCCTCCCCCTTCGACCCACCGTTGATTCGCGTCAACTATCTTCAGAAAGAATCTGACATGCAACTGATGGTTGAAGGACTTAAAATTTTGCGTCAAATTGTGTACTCCGATGCGTTTAATGAGTTTCGGGGTGAGGAAATTGCTCCAGGGAGTTCCGTGCATAGCGACAAAGCAATCGAAGATTATATTCGGCAAACGTGCGGTACGGGATGGCATCCTGTTGGGACGTGCAAAATGGGTATTGATCAAATGGCGGTTGTCGATCCTCAACTCAAGGTACG
Source organism: Trichormus variabilis 0441 (assembly GCF_009856605.1). Lineage (NCBI taxonomy): Bacteria > Bacillati > Cyanobacteriota > Cyanophyceae > Nostocales > Nostocaceae > Trichormus > Trichormus variabilis. Next base: position 115,158 of record NZ_CP047244.1, read on the forward strand.
GGGGATTGAAGGGTTACGAGTTGTTGATGCATCGATTATGCCAACTATGATCACAGGAAACACAAATGCATCGGCAATTATGATTGGAGAAAAGGCTGCCGATTTGATAAAAGTTGGAACAAAATTGCCTCAATGATGGTGAAAGCCTCAGAGATAGCCTTCCGCCGCATTATCAAGCGTTACTCGACAAGCTAGCGAGAGAATCGGACGATAATACGATAACGATGCCTTTTGAGATTTGGCGAGAAGCATTTCTCAACGATGCTGACCTCGAACTGGCTCAATCCAGTTACGCACAATTATCGCCCCAAGCGTATCAATCATTATGTTCTCCTCATGTGGGTGATTTTCATGGCTGTTTCTAATCAAAGTACTTCCATTGACAGCGTTTGGCCCAGTTTGCCCTTAGCAGCTTGGCAGGATACCTATGCAACTCTCCATTTATGGACGCAAGTCATCGGTAAAATCCGGTTGGCACTGGCACCTAAACTTAATCACTGGTGGCAATCTACTCTTTATGTCACACCGCGTGGACTAACAACCGCTTCAATCCCTTGCGGAACTCGTAACTTTCAAATTAGCTTTGATTTTCTCGACCATCAACTACAAATCGACACTAGCGACGGCATTACTAAAAGAATTGCACTGGCTCCTCGCTCTGTGGCAGATTTTTACCAAATGGTGCTAACTACATTGAGCGACATCGGCATCGAAGTCCGAATCTGGACGATGCCGCAAGAAGTGTCAGAACCCATCCCGTTCGATCAAGACTATCAACACGCAGCTTACGATCCGGAGTATGCACAACGGTTTTGGCGAATTCTTGTGCAAGTCGATCGCATCATGACCTTATTCCGTTCACAGTTTATTGGTAAATCCAGCCCTGTACATTTTTTTTGGGGCAGCTTTGATCTTGCTGTGACTCGTTTCTCTGGTCGTCGTGCGCCAGAACACCCAGGAGGAGTTCCGAATATGGCAGATTGGGTTACGCGCGAAGCCTATTCACACGAAGTCAGTAGCTGTGGTTTTTGGCCAGGGGGTGGGTCAGTGGTAGAGCCTGTTTTTTACGCTTACGCTTATCCTGCGCCGGAAGGGTTTCGAGATTACCCAATCCAACCCAGAGAAGCTTTTTACAGCTCACAAATGCAAGAGTTTATCCTACCCTATGAAGCCGTGAGACAAGCTGACGATCCAGATGCAATGCTCCTTGCCTTTTTCCAAAGCACCTATGAAGCAGCAGCCAACTTAGGACATTGGGATCGAGTAGTCCTGGAGCGTTCCCCAACCGTGTAAGGCTAACAAATTGCAAATTGCTGAAGCGGATGGACTAGCGACCTTGATACAAAGTTTGAGGCGATCTGCTGCCACTTAGAGATACTGAATGGATAGTGGATAACCGGACAACCGATTTGCAAACAGCAGTTATACAACGCGGTAAGCAAACAAGGAACTTCCAAATAAATAAATGTCCAATCGCTTTTGAAGCAGGGGGAGCAGGGGAAGCAGAGGGAGAAAGAATCTGACTTTTCATGTCATGTGGATTGGATAATTTAATTTCTGGAAGTCCCCAAGGAGCTTTCGTAATCAAAACTGGGGTCAAGTCCGAAATCAGCAGCGCGGTGTAAATCATTTGCAAAAGCTATCTCTTGCGAGGTATGTCACTTAGTGACAAAATGTCATTTAATGACAAATATGGCACGAAAGACGGCTATGGCGAGTGATGGTGACAGCAACGCGATGAGCAATCACAAATCAGGCGATCGCAAATCAGGGGGGATGAATGCACAACGGCAACAGCGGGTACGTCTGGAGATTTCGCGGGAGGCAGCGCGTTTGTTCTGGGAACACGGTGTTGCTGCCACGAGCGGCGAACAAATCGCAAGCGCGGTTGGAATCTCGGTGCGAACCCTCTGGCGGTACTTCCGCAACAAGGAAAGCTGTGCTGAGCCGGTCTTGGCGCAGGATGTCGAGGAGTGTGTGGCGGTGCTGCGCCGCTGGCCTCGGGAAGTCTCTCTTGAAGATCACCTCCTTGAATGGGCAACGAACCGAACCAAAGATGTCGAGCAGCAAGCCTACGACGAGGCTGTCATCAAGATGACCGTGCTGGCTGAAAAAGAGCCGGATCTTCGCGCCGCCTGGCTAATGACCCACGATCGAATTGAGCGAGAACTGGTCGAGATCATCGCGGATCGCCTGCGCCGCCCATCTGATGATATTGAGGTGCGGTTGCACGCGGCTGTCACCACCGCAGTTTTGCGCGTCATTAGCGAAGATGTCAGCACCGCCCTCATGTCGGGAGCCGATCCTGCCTCCATCGGCAACCCCATCAGGCATATAGCCCAAGCTGTGCGCGTAGCCACTGGCGGAGCCGTCGGTGATCCCGTTGATCCCTAAAAACAATCGCAACGGCAACTACAGCCCAATTCGAGCAATACATACACGCACGAGCAAAGGAGACGAAGATGAGGATCAAAGCAATCACAGGACATCAGAAAATCGGAACGGAAGCGAAAGATTCAACTTACGTGGAGGCTGCCGGGTGGGGGAAGTATCGGTGGTGGCGGTATGTTCTGGGGTTGATGATCATCCTCTTTGCATGGATGGTCGTCGGTAGTAGTGCCAGCGTACTCGTCGCGTTCGCGCTCGGCGGACAGGCAGACCCCTCAGTGCTCAGTCCCGTGGAATACTACCTGTTTGTCATGACGAGTTTCTTGTTCTTCTTCGTGGGAGTCCTTATCGCTGTCTCCCTCGTCCACCGCCGCCACCCCCGAACACTCGTCACGGTGCAGGAGCGGATAAACTGGCATCGGGTCGGTCATGGATTCGTGGCGTGGTTCGTGCCGTACTGCCTGATCGGTGGGCTGGGGCAGTATCTGTTTTACCCGGATACCTTCTCCTTTAACTCCGACCTCTTAACCCTCGCACTCTTCGTGCCGCTGGCGCTGGTTCTTACCGCGATTCAGACGACCACTGAGGAGCTTTTCTTTCGCGGATACGTTGTGCAGGGTGCGAGCCTCATCTGGAGCAACCGCGTCTTTCTGGCGATCGTGCCAGCCGTGATATTCACCCTGCCGCACCTCCTTAACCCGGAGGTGTCCGCAGGCGGCTGGCTCACGGTCTTTTCCAACTACTTCTTCGTTCCGGGTCTGGTGTGGACTGTGGTCTCATTGATTGACGGCACCACCGAACTCGCCATCGGCGTACACTTCGCGAACAACATCGGCGGGGCACTCCTGTTCAACATCACTGGAAGTGCCTTGCCCTCACCCGCTCTGTTCACAATCAGCGAGTATCACGCGACCTACGGGGCACTAGCGGTGCTGGTTGCAGTACCCGTGTTTCTGGCGATCGCCTACAAGGTGTTCAAACGCGACGGGGTATCCAAACTCGTTTCCCAGAGCGATCGGAGTGGTCGTTGGTGACCCCGGCAAATCCCGAACCCATCAGCAACTGAAGTCAGCAACCCGATAAAAGGAGTCAATTATCATGCCTCGTGTTTCTTCAAATCACTTGCGGGAGTCGGGAAAGCCCCCTTCCGCGTCCTCGGCTCGGTCTAGCAAGACCTCCCGTCCGGGCTGGCCCGAGATTATCGTCGGACTCGTTGTCTATTTAATTGTAGGGTTCGGAGGCATCTCGCTGTTCAAGCAACTCAGTCTTGACCCCGTGGTCTACGGCCTGATCTTAACTGCATGGACTGGTGTCGCCACGCTGATCGCGTTCGCGGTGGCTGCGCGGCTGCGGATTCGTTCCCTGAGTGCCTTCGGCGTGCGTCGAACCTCCGGACGCTGGCTCCTGATCGGCGTCGGAGTAGGACTGGTTGCCTTCGTGCTCAAGAGTCTGGCGATCCTAGCCTGGGTTCAGATCACTGGGGACACGAACAATGTCCAGGATGTTTACGGAGATGGCGCTCGCGGCGGGTTACTGTCTCTGGTTTTGAGCACGGTGTTCATTGCCGTCTTCTCACCCCTTGGTGAGGAACTGCTCTACCGAGGCATCGTCACCAACGCGCTGCTGCGCTACGGCCCGTTTGTTGGGGTCGTGGGCAGCACTGTGATCTTCGCTCTCATGCATGGGATTAACAACATCTTTCCCGCTGCTGTGGTGGCTGGTCTCGCCACCGCCGAGGTCTTCCGCCGCAGCGGATCGATCTGGCCCGGCCTCGTCGTCCACTTCGTTTTCAACCTGCCCTCGTTCCTGTTGATGGTGTTGTTCACCAGCACGGGCTGATAGGAGGGATCGGAGTTTGATTTTGCGCCGAAGCTCATATTCGATACTTACAAGTTTGTTACCTGTGAGCGGAATGTAGAGCAATGTGCGCCTGAATCAGCAGATTAAACTAATTAAGGAGAATCACAGACATGACTATCACTCGACTAAAGCGCTCTCAAAGCCTCCAGTCGTTCAACTTCCAAACTAATCTCATGAAAAAGATAATTTTGCTAGCACTGGTGGGTACGGGATTCATAGTAAATATGCCCTTTATGGCACAGGCACTAGATTCAGAAAAAATTGGTCAGAACCTTGATCGAGAGCGGAATATGTCAATCGCTCAGTACAATCGCGACGATCGATATCGTCACGATCGATATCGTCACGATCGGTCTCCTTATCGAGTGTTTGTGGTTTATTACCGCAGCCGTGACAATCGGAGATGGATTTTTGTGAGTACTCACTACAATCGTCGCGATGCCGAACGTGCTGCCGACCGCTTGGAGCGGCGTGGTTATCGAACCCAAATTTTATGATAGAGGCGTTTCAAACCAAGAGAGAACAACCAGATTTGATTTTAGGAGAAACACAATGATACTTCAGGATAAGGTGGCGCTAGTCACCAGGTGGCAATCTTTATCTTGACATTGTGTCTACCCAGTATGCTGATGTCTCTGGAGATTAAATCAATGGCAGTTTTGAAACAATTTGGGATTCTATTTGTGTTGGGCATTGCGGGAATTGTGATGCTTACGATTACGTCGGTTCCATTAATTGAGCAACGGTTAGCGAAGCTGTCTCCAGAAACACTGGAAAAAGTGCCGCCATTGGGGATTTTAATGCTTCTGCAAGGACTACAGTATTCAATCCTACTGGCAATCAGCATTCTGATCGGAATTGGCTGTGCCTATCGCGTTGGATTACACTCACATTTGATTGATCATTGGGTGTTGCACACCGCTAAGTCTCCATCTTTTGCCGTTGAGTTGAAGTGGAGCTTGGGTGTGGGTGCAGCAGGGGCGATCGTTCTCTTGTTGCTCGATCGGTTGATGCAACCTGCCCTACCTGAAGCGCTACAGGCAGCCAATAATACAGAGCGAAGTTGGTTGAATTTGCTCACAGCAATATTTTATGGCGGCATCACTGAGGAAATTTTGATGCGCTGGGGTTTAATGTCGCTGCTTGTTTGGATCGCATGGAAAGTCTTCAAACAAGGCATTACGTTGCCCAGTCAAGGGATTTACCAGGCTGCGATCGTTCTAGCCGCGTTGGTATTTGGACTACTACACCTGCCAGCGACTGCTGCGATCGTTCCCCTCACTCCAGTTGTAATTATTCGGGCGTTGTTACTGAATGGGATTGTGGGAATCGCGTTTGGCTGGCTCTTTTGGCAATATTCGCTAGAGGCTGCAATGTTAGCTCATATCAGCGTTCATGCTTTTACCTTTGTTCTTAGCGGTTTGCTGGCTCTTTTGGCTTAGGTTTTGGAATAGATCTCATAGGGCTATCACTGCCCACAAAGTCTTGCTGTGAAAGGTTTTAAAGAGAAAGGTTTTGAAAATGGTGGGCGATGCCCACTACTTGAATTGATGCTCAACTCTACAGTTTTAAGGTAGTAAATCAAATGATTCAGTGCAAAGATTTCGCGCCTCGAATTACTGAACGAGGACCCTTCGGCGGAGCTTCCGATTACGAATCCTTCTCCGAGGTTGTGAGTACTGTCAATCAGTGGATCGAAAATACAACGATACAGGTAATCAATGTTGAAACTGTTGTTTTACCCGATCGGATTGAAGGCACAGGTGATGATGTCTACGGAGTGACGACCAGTAATGCTTTCCACCCAGTGATGATCAGTCAGGGTCTTGCAATCAATTGCTTTCAATGTGTGCGTGTGTGGTACAGAGAATAAGCTTTATTGGAAAGAGAAAAAATGAAACGATTTACTTTGTTTACTTTCCTGTATCTTGCGCTGGGAGTTTGTCTGACAGCGATCGCGCTTGGATACCCAAACCTGCCTTCGGGTCTTCAAAGAAGCTTGTTCATTAGTGCAGGAACCTCCTACATTTTTTGTCTCCTCAGCACCTTCCCATTTTGGCGCGAGAGGACGATCCGCTTCTATCGCAGACGGAATTCAGCGGTAATTCTACCCTGGTTGGTGATGGGATTCTATATTGTTTGGATGATCTGGGAGGTTCAGAGTCAGAACTGGACGATGGAAGCCATTTTAGGAGCGTTTTCGCGGCTAATATTTGTCTTAGGGTTTGCAGAAATCATTGTGATTACATGGCGAGTGAATTCTGAACATTAGTGTCTAAATCGAATGGCACGCTCGTTAAGACACAGCCCCTGCCCTGACTGGTTTCCAGTCTTAAGACTGGGAACGAGACTAAACAAGCGTTTGGGCTTTTCTTAGTGCCATTCGGGTCTAAATCGGATGATGCCGAAACAAACTCGTTTCAGGAACGCGAGGAGTCAAACGTACTACATGAGGAACACCATGAATAAGCCCAAGTTTTTTGTTACCCCTGGTTATGGGGAATATCTGTTGAATCAATTGCATTACTCGCAAGCGGTAAAAATTGACAATCGAGTGGAGATATCAGGGCAAGGTGGCTGGGATGACAATCTGCAAATTACCGAATCGCTTGCAGACGAGATTGCTCAGGCGTTCAGGAACGTCGAGCGAACCTTGGCGACGGCTGGTGCGGGTTGGGAGCATGTGGTTCACGTTAATTCTTACCATGTTGGCGGGTTCCCCCCGGAGGTTAACGAAGTGATGTCCAAGCTATTTCGTCATTATATGCCGAATCACGCTCCAATCTGGACACAGGTAGGAGTCGCGGCGCTTGGACTACCCACGATGCGGATTGAAATTCGCGTGACTGCAATTGTTCCGTGAGTTTTGCAAGCGTTAATAACACAATTTATGCTGCTCGAAAACTGGTCTATCACTTAAAAGGAGAACTCAAGAGTGTGAATTCACAAACAGCTCAAACCACCACTAATGCTGACGAGTCGGCAATCCGTGCTTTCCTTCACCAGATGATTGATGCTTGGAATCGAGGTAGCGGGGAAGGCTTTGCTGAACGGGGCAGCAAAACTGCCGATTTCCTCACGTTCGAGGGTACACATCTCAAGGGTCGAAAAGAAATCGCTGCATTTCATCAGCAAGCGTTCGACACGGTTATCAAAGGAACATGCCTGGAGGGTGAGGTGAATTTTGTCCGCTTCGTGAACTCGCAACTCGCGCTCATGCACGTAGTTATCAGGGTAATACTGCCCGGACAAACTGAAACTTCACCGTCACGAGATTCGCTGCCGCTATACGTCGTAACGAAATGCGACGAAGGTTGGCGGATCGAAGGGTTGCTAAATACCCGGAAGTTAACGCTAGAACGTCAATTCTTCTTAGACGACTTTGACTCCCTGAGTGCAGAGGCTCAACGTCAAGTGACCGACCTCGTTGCAGGTCTCAAAGCGAGTGGAGTAATCACTCCGACGCAATAATCACTCCGACGCAAATTGATGCGAAATAAAACCAATCTCCATCAGGAGGACAATCATGAAACCTCAACTCATTTTCGGAGTACTAACGATTGCAATAGGATTGCTCGGAGGTTCATTCACTCATCCCGCGATAGCGTTCGCGGAGCGTGTGCTTTGCACTCAGCGCTGCTGCGTTCGCCCTTGGCATCTCCCAAGGGGAGAAGCGCAGATCGCACACCGCATTCCTCCACAACAAACCTCCCCCATTCTGATCGCCACTGCCTACACTGATTTAACCTTACCTACCTTGCGCCAAGGCGATCGCGGCAGAAACGTGCAATTGTTACAGCGCATCCTTCAAGACAATGGCTTTTTAGGAGCCGCAGGTGTGAGGTTAGGCAATCCAAGAGGGGCGATCATCGATGGCATCTTTGGTGCGGTCACAGTGTCTGCGGTACGCGATCTCCAGCGACGATACAGAATCCCAGTTACAGGGCGAGTCAATCCAACCACCTGGGAAGTCCTGGATATGCACGAAAACCCCTATCGATCGCCGCTTCCCTGGAAACAACAGAACATTACACAACCATAAGCCACAGGAGATTTCTAATGAACCGAAAGATTCTTTCAATCAAAATCACAACTACTGTTACTGAAGCTGTAGCGAATGGAGATAAGGTAACACTTGTTGGTTTTGGCTCATTCGAGCGACGCGATCACGAAGTGTGCCGAAGGTATCGCTCAGAGCGTGAAGGGCGTAATCCCCAAACCAACGAGAAAATCACCATTCCTGCTACCAAAATACCTGCATTTTCTGCTGGCAAGCAGTTTCGGGAGAAAGTAGCACCATAGATGAATTGCTTTGTTACCAGCAATCCAATCACTGTTCCCGCTGTGGCGATTACTATGAATGGGCTGTTTCATAGTAAACCTTTACCTATTGCTGCAATTCAAAACTAAAGTTTTTCTTCTTCATTTTCTACACTCCATACCTTGGAAAACATTTGTTAGCAGCCAAACATAGACCTTCAAATGTAGACCCAGCAGCCGGGGCATTATCAGAACTACAGAGAGTAATTAAACAAATACGTACACAATGGAAGAATGTTGAGATTTTAGTACGTGGAGATAGTGCCTATTCCAGAGACGATATCATGACATGGTGTGAGTCGCTCCCTGGAGTTGACTACGTTTTTGGATTGGCGCGAAATAGTCGTTTAATTCAAATGACCACGACGACTCAAAATAGAGCAAAGATTGAGTTTGAGCAGAAATTATCAACAGTAGTTTCATTCTTAGAAACTGTATTTAAACCAAATGAACAACTTTCCGAACTTGCTTGTGACCTGATTGATAACTCAATTTGGCATAATACCAATTCACTAAAAATATGATACAGATAATTAAGGAATAAATAGGAACAAGAAAAAATGGCTGGAGTGACTAAAGTCGAAATAAAAGAGTCAGTCGAAGAGTTACATGAACTGCTGTTAAAACAAAAAACAACATCAAGCCGTGAAAGAATACAAGCTTTGTATTTGCTGAAAATGGGACAAGTAAAAACAATACAGGATGTAGGTGTTGTTCTGGGCAGAGGAAGAGTAACAGTACAGAGATGGTTAAAGGCTTATACACAATCAGGAATAACAGGCCTGTTAGTAACAAAAAAGAGTACAGGACGACCGCCAATTATAAAGTCAGAAGCTAAAGAGCAACTTTTAAAAGAACTGGAACAACCAGAGGGATTTAAAAGTTATGAAGAAATCCGAACATGGCTAAAAGCAGTGGAGGGAATAGAAGCATCATATAAAGTAGTACATGATACAGTTCGTTATCGGATGAAAGCGAAGTTAAAAGTACCGAGAGCAGTAGGGATAAAACATAACTCCGAAGCAGAATCAGAATTTAAAAAAAACTGCCACAATACCTAGAAGTCATTAAAAAACACGTTATAGAGCCAAAGGATAAACACAAGAGAATTAGATACTGGTGTGGTGATGAAAGCCGTGTAGGATTAAAAACAGAATTAGGAAGACTGATTACGCTTTGTGGCATTAAACCTATCGGTATCATGCAATGGAAAAGAGAAAACTTCTATTTATACGGTTTAGTAGAACCATTAACTGGTGAGTATTATATTTGGGAATTTTCTCATCTCAACACAGCTTGTTTCAATATCTTTTTAGAACAATTTGCAGCTACATATCCAGACGATATACATATTCTTCAATTAGATAATGGTGCTTTTCATTTAAGCCAGACACTTAAAATTCCCGAAAATATTATTTTCTTATTTCAACCTCCACATACTCCTCAAGTTAATCCCATTGAAAGGTTATGGGAAGAAGTTAAAAGAAATTTAAGTTGGGAATGCTTTGCCAATTTAGACGAGTTAAGAACAGCTATATGGCAACGCCTTGAGCAATTAAACAACTCAATTGTTGCTTCTATTACAGGTTGGGGTTTTATTCTGGATGCTTTATTTGTATCAGGCTTTTCGTGAATTGGTATAAGTCGTTAGAATATCAGACTCGTGAATCTTGGAGTCGTAGTCGTCGTGTTGTTTGTAAGGTTGAATATGGAATCAAGGGAAATAATATTCGTTTTGTTGTTACTTCTCTGTCTACCAATAAAGTACCTCCTGGTCAACTATACAGACAAAAATATTGCTCCAGAGGGGAGATGGAAAATCGCTTTAAGGAACAACAACTTGAGCTTTTTAGTGATAGAACCAGTACTCATACATTTGCCGGAAATCAGCTACGTCTATGGTTTTCTTCTCTTGCTTACGTTTTGATGAATGCATTGCGGTCACAATGTTTAGCCAAAACAGAATTACAAAATTCTCAAATTGGAACTATTCGGACAAAAATATTGAAGTTAGGAGCCTTAATTACTATAAGCTCACGGCGAATTTTAATTGCGATTACTAGCTCAAGTCCTTCCAAACATATCTTTGCTGCTGCTTACAGATGCTTAAAAATTCTCCTGAATACCGCTTAATCTCAAGTCAAGCAGCATTTCATTCCTCTCTAATTAATAATACTTTGGACTTGGTTTGATTCAAGGCTTCTTTTGGATGCTTAATTTTATGAACAGAGTGTTTTTTCAGTAGCAAGAAAAAATAGAGTAATTGTTTTAGCCTGATAATGGCTAATTTGTACTTACTTTATTTAACCTCATAAATTTCAATTGATAATGTATAAAGAAATGCCTGAAATCAAGTGAGATGAATTGATTTTTTATTGTTTGTGAGAAATTCGCGGTATGACCTTACAGCAGGCTCACAAACAGGGTATTGCTGCCCGCGAAGTCACCCTGCCGATGGCTCATATCGCTCTTTATTAGTTATTAAAACAGTGACAATTGCTCCATCTTAGTATTACTTTCAGTTGAATTTGCTGTAACAGGGTGTTTGTTGTTATTTGAAGACTTCTTACCCCATCCCTCTTTCGCCGCGTGTTTGACTACACGAGAACGAATATCAGCAGCCAGGGGTTCATAATCAGATCGGATTTTGTCATACGAAACCGGAGTTGTACCAATCTTCTCCCACAGGTTTTCGTAGTTGAAATTCTTGAAAGGTCTGTGTCTGACAAGGGCATCATAACTTGCCCAGAGGTAAACATCTGTCCATTGGGATGATAGTGGCGCTTCAAAAGCAATTGGCATCATCAGTGCAACAACTTCGCTACTAGAGGCGAGTTTACCTACTTCTCCCTTGTCTATCTCTTGTAAAGCTGCATCTAATCTATCAACTGCGATCGCGCGCCAAACCCAAGTGGGAATTGTCTGTTGCCAGCCGTTCTGCTGAGTGACAATTGGCCCGGCGATGTATTGAACAATTTCACGGCTTGCTCCTGCTAGATCGAGTAGGCTGGCTGTTACAGTTTTGTTAATCCCTTGGCTGGTTAGTAACTGAAGTATCTTTCTAGTGCTAGGGTTTAATATTTCGCTAGCTTTTTGGTTTTTACTGTTGCGGATGGTTTCTTCGACATCGAATAAACTGTGCTGCTGGTTCATATCTTTTATGTGTAATCTTTTATGTGTAAACAAATACTGCCAGCTAGAAATACTTCTAACTGGCAGTGCTTTTTGATAATGAGTGGGTTTTGTTATGGCAGAAGTAGGCTATCCCAAACGCTTCTGGGCGTAACATGATGCAGCAATTGCTTTCTTGCCTGAGTGAATTTAGCTAGTAGCTTAGTGCTTTTTAATTTCTGCCACCAGTTGTATTGCAGGTAGGTAAGCAACCATAACTGCGTCTGGTGATTCCAGCTTGAGATGGAGTTACTCAAACTGAGTGCCTTGAGGATATCGTCAGGAGGTACTTCCAGTTCCTTTGTGATTTCTTGTGAGATGGAAGCTAACATTTTAATATTGGCGATCGCTTGACCAGGACTGCCCGAACTGATAGCTAGTATTTTTTCTGTTGCCTCAATCTGTTGGTCTTTAAGAACAGAAATAACCTCCTCATCAGTTAACCTTTGGAAAGGTATGATTTGACACCTACTCTTGATAGTGGGTAATAGTTTTTGAGGATAGGATGAGATCAGAATAAACGTTCCAGTTTTAGGTTCTTCCAGCGTCTTGAGAAGTTTGTTAGCGGCAGTAGGGTTGAGCATATCTGCTTCATAGATAATCACTACCTTTTGCTTGCCCTCGACTGCACTAGTTGAGAGAAATTCAATTACCTCGCGCATTTGTTCTACTCGGATAGCAGGGACACTTTTCTGCTGGGAGGTGTTTTCGGTATAAGTTGGTTTGATTTGTAAGATGTCTAGATGTTTAGATTCTCCTGCGCTCGCCGTCCCTTGCGCGTCTCCTTTAGGAGGAGGCAGGTGTTTCGCCATCGCGGAGCGACTTCCTCTTGAGAGTATTGCATTTGCGAATGCCAAGGCAATTTTTCCTTTGCCCACTCCCTCAACTTCGCTGCTAAATAGGTATGCGGGAGCAATTTGATTACGTTCGATTGCTTCAGTTAGTAAAAGTTTGGCGGTATGCTGTCCGATGATTTCTGTAAATAAATCGTTTTTCATATCATGCAAATTTCGATAATTCGACTAATTAAATTGTTAGTGCCGCTTTTGAGTTCCGTTTCGAGTTGTAAAAGTAAGGTAAGGCTGTTTTTCAGTTTTTGAACGCCTACAAACTTGATTTCATCTTTGAGGTAATACAATCTTTTAGGGTTTTTCACTTCGGCTATTTCTGCAATCTTTATGTCAGATAATCTAGCTTCTACACCAGCTTTAGTTATTAGCCAAGTACGAAAAAATGACGTAAGCGTTGCTACTATTTTGAGTGGATGTTCATTACTATCTAGTAGTTTATCCACCTGCGCTATTGCCAAGTTTGAATGATTCCTTAACATAGCAATAGTAAGCTTTTGGTAGTCAGTATTGTGATTACTAACTAATTGTTTTATCTCCTCAAGAGAAATAATTTTTTCACTTGCATAGACAGCAAGTTTAGCAAATTCGCTATCGACTCGTGCAGTGTTATTACCAATTGCTTCGACTAGATAATCAGTCACATCTGGTGTAAATTTAACTTGGTGGATAGCTGCATACTTCCCTATCAAATTAACTATCCCCTTTTTATCCCAACAAGGAACGAGAGGAAACTCTTCTTGTTGAGCATATTTTAGGATAGTTTTTACTACTGTTCTACGGGAATCTGGCTTTTTGTTACTAGTAATTAAAAGAATGTTACTTGCAGGTATTCGAGAAAGTTGATTTTCAAGTTCTTGGTTATTATCCTCATTTGATAAACTTCCAATTAAATGATCGCTGTCTGTATGAACAATTTTGTTACCCTCTCCAAAGGGTAAAGTCATAACCTCAGTAAAAACCTTGGCAGCAATATTTTTCTCATTTCCAGATAGCTTGATGTAGTTGAAATCTTTCCATTCAGCATGAACATTTTGATTCACCAAATGGTCTATTTTTTGGTTGAGCGAATAGGTATCTTCGCCGTAGTATAGGTATACTGGCATCACAGATTAGATAAACATCTAATCATCATGCGTTAGTCATAAGCGGTGGTTAAAAAAAGAAGAGTTAGTATTAACTCTTTCTGCTTGCTTGGTATTTATTATGTGTGACCAGTAAATACCTTACTTAACTTTGTGCTGGTTGTACGAAATTTTGAATTGAGTCTTTCTCAATATGGTTCTCTACTGGTTTATTACCCAATTATTTGCGCCAAGAATCTAACTGTTGAAGATACTCTATTACTCCACTAGAACCAGCTACCTCGTATAGTGTAATAGCTGTTTCCCATTCCTTTAAGCTGGCTTGTTTCTCTGAGAGAATTTTGACTATAGCTTCGGGAAGTTTAGTGTCTTTATCACTCCCTAAATTTAGGTGTGATGTGTTTTCTAGTAATATTTCTTGTCCACATAGAGTAACACCATCATCTTCTATATTTGTAGTATGAATTTGAACATTAATCTCTGATAAAGGAAGAGTATATTGAAGAAATTTTTTAACTTTTTTGGTTTTAGTATTTCTCCTTTTTGGGTTAATGATAACTGGGTTATTTGGTTCTGGAACTTCGTAACATTGGGGGAGTTCTAGAGAGAGTTGACCTGTTAAATGCCATGATGCGCTTCGTTTTTCTGGTGGAGTAATGCGATAAGAAAACTCAGCTGTTTTCCTGGGGTCGCCAGACTTTCTTAGTTTAACCCACATATTGTAGCTGATAATTCCTTGGATGTAAGTTTTTGGGTCTAATATTATTGGGTTTGTGTTTTCCCACCACTCAATTTGAACTACGCGATCGCCATCCAATTCGTAGATAGTTCTAACTCTGGCATTAGGATGAGACGAAAGGAATGAGTTTACCCAAGCCCTTTGCTTTTTATTAAGCCTGGGCTTGCGAGAAGAGGATTTATTTTTCATTACTTACAGACAAATCAGAATGTATGAATTTGAAAAACCTTCATATTTAGTGGCTTCAAAATTTACCTAAAATCTCAACTTTGTTCATTTAGAAAAGAGATAATTGACGTTTGTTACTTTCTAGTGTTGTAGGAGCAGCTATTTTGAGAATTTCTTCTCGCCTTTTTTCAATAAGATGAAGATAGTATTGACGTGAGTAATTCTCATTACTGCTGATATTGGTTATGCCGCTAATTCCGTAATAGTAAGTGACTACATCTCCAGGTTTCCCTAGTTTGAGTATTTCTTTTTCGCCCTCTTTAATCTTGCGTGTAATTGCAAGTTTTTCTTTTGGATATTCCCTTGATAAAATCTGGGATTTGATGTGTGCATAATAATCTTCTGCTGCTGATACATTTTGAATTAGCAGGGTTAAATACTCAATAGAAAACTCTTTCTCTAGTTGAGAGCGATCGCGGTTGCGCCAGTTGCCTTTAGTGATAATTTTCCCGTCTGGAAGCCATAAAAGGTAATTTTTGGTTCCCCGTTCGGGGATAAACATAGCGTCAGCGATAAACTCTAGCTTGACAGTTATCCCTTTAGGCAATTGAGATTGAAGTAAACTACGTACCTCTTCTGGGTTGGAATGTGTGAAAAACACTCCATCGGTGTCAACTTCCACAGGAGTACCACCGTGCCGAGTGATAATTTCAATCATTAGCTTGAGTACTTTTCGACTGTAGGCTGTAACTAATGCAGCAGCCTCCATATCATTGAAGGCGAGTTCAGAGGTGCCGAAGAATCCAAACTCGGAGTTAGCTAAAACCTTGACTGATTCTCTTTTTTCCTTAGCAGCAATATCTCCAGCAGATGCAAGTTGTTCCAACCTAAATTTTTCATTCACCAAATATTGCAGAATACTTAGCCCAATACGTTCTGTATCTTTAATTGAGCAAATACCCTTGTCTAGCATTGCCCAAGGGTGCATTGAGCTAATATCTGCATATCCAACCCTTCTATACAGTCCAGGAATAGAGTAAGCCATCCCTCCTTGGAATTTGTACTTGCGATCGGGTTTTGGTTTATAACCTGGATAATGATGCTCAAATATTCGCTCCCATTTAGTACCATTACCAGCAAGTGTTAGAGGCTATTTATAAAGTAAATCTAAAAGTGAGTATAAAAGTAAGCTTGGAGGTATAGGATACATGAAATATAGTGTATTTACATAGCTACTCATGGGACGAAAGTCTTACCCCACAGACTTAACTGATATGGAGTGGGAAATTCTGGCTCCATTGATTCCACCAGCCAAAGAAGGAGGGCATCCACGCACAACGGATATGCGTGAGATATGCAATGCTATCTACTATCACTTGAAAACGGGATGCCAATGGAATATGCTTCCGGGGGACTTTCCACCCAGTTCAACTGTTTACAGTTACTACCGCAAATGGCAGCGCAAAGGAGTCTGGGAAAAATTAAACCATACACTGCGCGGACAAGTTCGCACAAAACTAGGCAAATCAACGCAACCCACAGCGATCGCCGCAGACAGTCAGTCGGTCAAAACTGACCAAAAAAAGGGGAAGTGTACGGTTTTGACGGGTGTAAAAAGGTAAAAGGAAGAAAGCGGCAGACTCTAGTTGATAGCCTGGGACTGTTGTTGAAAGTTGTTGTCAGTGAAGCCAATGCGCCGGAACGGGTACTTGCTGCCTACGCATTAATGGAACTTTTAGAGGAGCGTCCGGAATTACTGGAAAAAGTTCAAGTCATGTGGGTTGATTCCGGTTACGACGGCGATAAATTTGCTCTTTCAGTTTGGTTGATGATCCAAGCACATGTTGAAGTCATACGGCGTACTGAGCAAGAATTCCGGATTTTGCCCAAACGTTGGGTAGTCGAAAGAACATTTGGCTGGTTGAACCAATATCATCGTCTCAGTAAGGATTATGAGCATCTTCCAGAGATGAGCGAAGCAGCTATATATGCTGTAATGACTAGGATTATGCTACGTCGTCTTGTATCCTAAAGATTTACTTTATAAATAATCTCTTAGCTGCTGGAGATTCATTTCCGGTACAATTAGTGCTTCATAATAGTATGAGGGTACAAGTCTATTCGCAATTAGCCGGGTGTCTTCGAGGTCGTAAATAAGATACTCTTTTAGGCGTTTCCATCCCTTACTGTTGGGGCCATCTTTCCAACAAGCGAGGATTTCCTCATAGGGAAGAACTAGCCTGGTGTTCTGGCGCAGTCCCATGTCCAATACAGCCTTTTTGAGCGATCTGCCGTTAGTTAGCTTTTTGGCTATGAAATCCCACCTCAGAACGCAGATATAAATGTCTACGTGTTGGCTATTTCGGATGAATACCTCCTGAATTTTTAGTGGCTCACCCCGTACTTGGGCGGTACGAATAGTCCGAGATTTGGATGCAACTTGAAATGGGTGTTTTATACCGTGCAAGTTGCATCGCGTAATAATAAATGGAATATCAAATGCCATCCCGTTATAGGTGAAAATGACATCTGGATTTCTTTTACTGAGATGGTTGATAAATTTGGTCAGTATTTTAGCTTCTGAGATATCCATGAAAATAGTAGAATATCCCCTTGAATCCATACAACCAATAGCATAAATACGGCTTTCAAATGGGTTTATTCCTGCTGTTTCGATATCAACAAATATTTGTGAAAGTTCCTGATACGGCTTGAGTTGTATTTTGGGCTGCCAAGGTTTTATTGGAGAGGGGTCTTTCCAATAAATGTTTAGTTTATCTTCATCGACAAAGATTATCCCTTTAGATTTCTTCACAAAATCTCTGTGGTTATAACTCATGAATTAGAGATTTTTCTAATGGTGAATGAGGTATTTTTTGCGTCAAGGATGTATTGCGATGCTTGGGGATATTGCCTGAGAAAGTATTCCAAATCTTGAAGATTGGTAATTGTAAGTTCCTTGTTTTCCTCGTAATAGTGAATAATCGGATACTCCAGGTGACAATCTCCCTTAATAGATTTCACTTCAGGAATAGCTTCAATATCATAATCAATTCCATTGATTTGTATTTTTATGTGAGACAAATAAATTAAGTTAATAAACTCTTCGAGAGTGGTTATATCTTTAAAATTATGCTTATTCATGTTGATATTAATTTTTAACTATCAACTTAACTGCGTATGCTGCTGTGGTAGTAAATGTTTATTGATTTGATTATTTAATTAAATAAAGAAATATAGGGCTATAACTATAGTTATAACCCTCCTTAAAGTTAAGCTTGCTGTAATTGTTTTTGTTGCAGCTTTTGGACAGCTTCTACCCAAGCAGGTGCCTTTTTACCATTAATAGGTGTCAGCTTTTGCCAGTGTTCTTGTAACTGCGCTTGTGTTAAGTGGGGTAACTGTTCCTTGCCCCAGTTAATCGCATCTTGAGCAGTTTTCCAATCTTTCCAGGGTTGTGATTGGTGACTACCCTTGTTGGTTGGAACTATCTCGATAAGTGTAGCTTCTAACCAAAGGTGCGCGTCTTCATCCCGCATGAGATTTTGGCGTGCCATTAAGATGGCGATCGCATTTCGGATCTGGTCGATATTCCACAACTGCGAGATACTTACTAATTTCTCCCAGGTGTCCTCTTCTAGCTGTGTAAGATGTCTGCCATTGGGATTAGTTTTGCACACAAGTAAGTCTTTGAGGAAACTGACAAGACTTGTATGAATGGCAGTTGGCTGTTTACCAGATTCAATCCAATCTTGAAGGATGCCTAAATTGCCCGTAATTTCTCCTTTGATGATATTTTCACAGGCAGTGAGTAGATCGTATTCGGAAATAGTACCTGATAGTTCCCAAACCCAGTTAGAGGTAATTTCCTCTTCACCTAGTAGGGTTAGCTGATCTAGTAGTTTGAGTGAGTCGCGCAGATGTCCCTTGTTTGCTTTAGCTACGGCGGTAACTGCTGATGGCGCAATGTTGATACTTTCTTGGTGAGATATTTGTTCTAGGTAGCTTGCAACTAGCGAGACAGGAACTCTCTTAAAGTCAAACTTTTGGCAACGGGAGACAATGGTTTCTGGAACTTTGTGTAACTCGGTTGTGCAGAAGATAAATACTACATGACGGGGAGGGCTTTCAATGGTTTTGAGGAGTGCTTGCCACGATTGGCTGCTTAGAGCATGACATTCATCAATAATGAATATTTTGAATCTACCTTCCACTGGTGCAAACTGGATAGTGGATATAAGCTCTCGGATCAGTTCTACCCCACTATTGCTTGCTGCATCCAGTTCGGTTACATCAACAGAAGAAGATGCTGTAATTCCCTTGCATGAATTGCATTCTCCACAAGGCTTGGTTGTCGGCTCATTGCTTGATTGACAGTTGAGGGATTTAGCGATGATGCGGGCGGTACTGGTTTTACCTGTACCTTTGGGGCCGCTAAATAGGTAAGCAGGTGCAATCTTTTGGAGAGCGATCGCATTTATGAGAGTGCGAACGATATGTTCTTGCCCAATAACTTCACTAAGAGTCTGGGGACGGTATTTGAGATGTAGTGGTTGGTACATAGTTTTGATGATTAAAAGTGTTTTATTTACTCCTTACCAACTGCACTGATAAGGAGTTTAATTTTTAAGCAGTCGCGGCTTCTTTTTTCGTTCGTGACGAGCGTGAGGTTGACTTGCCTTTAGTAGTATCTTTTGCTACTAAAGATGGTATTTCTGTTTCAGAATTTTCACTATCATCTGTTGCCTGTGCTATATCTGTTACTTCTTCAGTGCTAGGCTCAGGTTGAGTGCTGGCTTCTGTCTTTGTACTTTGGTTATTTACCTTTTCAAACCCCTGCTTAATTTCTACAGGCATGACCAGATACAACTGATTGAGCAGTCCTCCCATTGGGCAGATAATGACTGGTTGCGTGGGTTTGTTACACCGCACCACGATTTCGTCAGTACTGATGTGCTTTAATCCTTCGAGAAGGTAGTCGATATTTAATCCAATACTGATGTTTTCTGAATGACTAGTTGTTGGTTTCATCAGTACCGAGTCAACTGCATCCCCGATATCAGTAGCTTCGGTGTATAGTGTTGCCTGTGTAGCTTCCAATTCCCAGAGAATTTTGACAACCTTTTGCTTGCGTTCAGCTAGATAACTTACTCGCTTCAGTGCGCTCTCAAATCCCTTGCGTTCTAATGTAAATTCATACTCAAATGTTCTGGGAATCAAGCTATTGATTTTGGGATATTCTCCCTCTAAAAGTCGGGAAATGACCTTTGTATTAGGAAGACTAAACTCAATAGTTTTATTTGATAGAAGAATATTGCACACGCTTGTATCGGCACTTTGAGAGAGAATTTTGTTTAACTCGCCAAGTGACTTACCTGGAACAGTAAAGTCAATTGGATCAGAATATTCGCTATCAAGTGTTCCTGTGACTAGTGCTAATTTGTGACCATTTGTACTAGCAGCTTGCCACTTATTGGTATCAATTTTGAAGTTGACACCAGTTAAAACTAACTTTGTTTCGTCACCATTGGTGCAATACAGTGTCCCTTCAAGTGCAGTTTGGAGTTTCTTGGCACTTAAATTTACTTCTATTGGATTTTCTCCCTTGGGAAGAGTTGGAAATTCGTCAGGTTTTCCGCCAATCAGACGGCATTTACCGCTATTGTGAGTAATTATGCAGGCTTGGTTTTCTACCTCTAAGGAAATTTCTCCTCTGACATTGTTAATAGTGTCAGTTAATAGTTTGGCTGGTAGTGCTACCTGACCTGACGTTTCTACATTAGCGGTCGTTGTAGTATGAATTGTGAGGTTAAGGTTTGTTCCTGTTGCTGATACTATCCCATCTTCATTTGCTATCAGTAAGATATTTCCTAAAATTGGGTCAGTAGGCTTAGGACTAATTGCAAGATAAGCAGTTTCTAGAATTTCTGCGAGTTTAGATTGTTCAATGTTTAGTTTCATTTGTTACTTTGCTTTTAGTAAATGATGTTTTAACAGGTGCTATTTCTAGCACCCTTTTCGGTTACATGAGATAGTTTTTTTTAGTAGGGCAGTTCTTCCATCTCAGTACTGTATGCTGTATAAGCTTGACCTGCTGTACTAGGAGGAAGTGCTGCTACTGGCATATCAGCTGCACCTACCAGGCGATTATGTTCTGCTACAACGGTTGATGTTTTACCAATACGGTGAGAGAATTCGGGATTTGCCTGCATCGTTGTTTGGATATCAATTTCTTTGCCTTCTGAGAAGAATTCGAGAAAATCGCTTCCATCAGGATTTGGTGATTTATAGGAAGTGACAACTGCTACCCAAGATTTATCTCTTTGGTTGACTGCTTCTTTAGGTTCAAGAGATGGCGTAAAGGTGGGTTGAAATACACCGAGGCGATGAAACTCTGCACGTTTTTCAGCAACAGTTGCATTAGTAAATCGGGCGAATGCAACCTCTAGTTCGCGTTGGAACTGTTTATAAGCCTCGCCAAATTTTGACGATGCAACGCCTTTGATTGATAAGACAATTGGTACTGAGTGCAGGTTATGATTATTTTCATCAACAAGCTGCAACAAATAGAACCTTCTCAATACTGCGGCATCTTTGCCAAGTGCTTGGTACATTTCGTACCCATCAGGTGATTCGTACACTCCTACAATTTTGCCATCATCGCGCTGTTCAATGTATCTGGGAGAAACATCAAGAATGTGCATCCTGGGCGATTGCAACAACACTCCCATTTCTGGCGTGCCACTAGAGAAGGTGTGCTTGTGTGTAGGTTCTTGTCCTTGCCAGTTAATTGCTGCTAAGTATTTATCTTTGATAAACAACCCGACTTTTTCTGCTTCCATGTGGTTAATGACTTGGCAGATGCAGATATTACTAATCGGCGCATTGTACTCAGGATTTGCAAATTTAGAAATAGCTAATTTACGCTTTTGTATGTTTGTATTATTCTGAACTGTTTGTTCAGGGGATTCAGACTGGGATACTGTGCTTTCTTCAGTAGCAGAATTAGTAGACTTTGTTTGATTTCTTGCCATAATTTTAATTAATGGAAATCAATATTTAATGCGTAAAGCAAAAAGTCGTTGTAAAAAATCAAAGTCGTCTGTTATTAAGACGACTTAAAAGATTGATTGATACTTAGTTATTTAGATAGACTTTTCATCATACTCTCCCTTTAAGCCTGTAAAGCTGTCAATGCAAGTATCTTCCTGAATAATTTCAGTTTTGGTGTTTAGAAGTGTCTGGTATATTTGCTGAAGACTGATGATAATTTGTCTAAGAACAGATGTGTTTTCAGTTGTGAAAGTCAGTGACACAGATGCCATGCTTGAATTATGAATTGCGACTGTTTGTTCTTCAGGAGATCCCTCCATAACTGGTTATTTGACTGTCTTTACCAGGAATAAATCTATAAGAAGCAATAGTTTCAATTGCCATATTTATCTCCTTGTTCGTTGGGGTTTGATTTCAAGCATTTTATTACTAAGTTTGGTGATATTACTGACCTTTCAACCAGCAAGCTTGCACTTATTAAGTGCTACTTCTAACTCTTGCTGTGTAAGGATTTTGTATCTCATATATTGTCCCCATATAGGGAAAACATACGTGACATATTTAGTTTTATCAATTTGCTAGTATGCCATACGCTTGTAGTACACTATGGTTTAATGAGTTTAATGATTCTGGTGGCTACGTTTGTAGGGTTATTTGAACTCAAAAAGGCATCTTTATCTACCATTTCTACATAGCTATTATTGGCTAGTAGCCAGTTTTTGAAGGTTTTGTACTTACGATTGAAGAAAACTGATTCAGGTATAACTGAAACTAATACACCACCCGTTATGAGTAACTTCCAAGCCTGGTAGATATGTTGGACAAGTTCACAAAATGGAGGATTCATGATACAAGCATTGTATAAATGACTGGGGTTAAACTCCAGAAAGTTTTTCCCTACGAGATTAAATCCTTTGAGTTCTAGAATTTGTCGTAAATCGTAATTAATCTCAACCACCTCTAGTTGAACATTAGGATAGGTATTAGTGATATACTCAGCAATATTTCCACTACCTGCACTAGGCTCTAAAATTTGCCAATTTGGTTTAATATCTGCCAGTTGAACAAGCCGTTGACAGAGTGGTTTAGGAGTAGGGAAGAAATCTCCATCTTTCATGCCAATGATTTCTAACTCAAGCTTATTGAGTAGTTGCTTGGTAGTATCAATTGCTTCAGGCTTTACTACCTGTTGAATTTCTGTTATTGCGGATATGATTTCGCTTGGTGTATGTAATCCGGCGCGATTTAAAGACTTTACCCAGTCTTGGTAATATTCGCCTGCCAATTTTTCGTGGACTTTCTGAATTGTTTCTCCAATTTGGGAAATTCTGAATAGGGCTTCTACTTGCGATTTGTGAGATATGCCGCGTAGTATTGGTGGGATATGTCCTACTTCCCACATTTGTGCGATCGCAAATAACCAAGACTGGATAATCTCAAGTTCAATTCCTTCTTGGATGAGCCCTTGGGCTATAGTTTTACGACGCTTTGTTACCCTTTGATTTCCAATAGCAGGATTTTTCTTTTGGTCGATTGTTGGCTGCATGGAAGCAGCTAAATTACGAAGGAATTCTGCTTTTTCTAAGTTAGGAATATTGAAAATATCTGCTATGGGTGAATTATCATCGTTGTAGGGTAGATTCAGTAGAGATAGTTGCATTGCTTGATTCCTTTAAATCTTTGACGGCGCATTCAAGAATTAGGGAGGTTGGTAAATTCCAAGCTTTTACCTCCCATTCAGTAGCTAATCGTTCTGAGTGACGGATAACTGCACTACTACATTTGTTTTTTCTGACAAGCCAATCTCTAAACTTTTCAGCTTGTTCTTTGGTATCGAACCCGAAGTAGCTGGTTTTTCTGCTTCCCAAGGGGTCGGTAATGGTTGCTACCCGACGTGAGAGAATATTTAGCGTCCAACCACTGTTAGGAGTGAGTTCGATTTTCGTGATATTTAATTCTGTTGGATTCATCTAGCACCCCCAGAAGACTCTCGCCACAGCGTAAGCTTGGTGGTGAGAGAAATGGGGGCGAGCAAGGAGTCCCGCCCCTGAATCGTTTTGTCCCACAGTGGCAACAGGTTCAGGCGTGGGCGACGAGTAAGTAATTAGTCTTAGACACTTAGCGAGATATACTTCTTTCACAGATTTTCTGGTAAAATGTGAGGCATGGAAAAAGCCTACCGCTACCGTTTTTACCCAACTATCGAGCAAGAATCCCTCTTGCGTCGGACAATTGGTTGTGTGCGGTTGGTGTTTAATCGAGCCTTGGCTGCGAGAACCGAGGCTTGGTATGAAAGGCAAGAACGAGTTGATTACGTTCAAACCTCTGCAATGCTGACGCAGTGGAAAAAACTTGATGATCTCCAATTTTTAAATGAGGTTAGCTGTGTACCACTGCAACAAGGATTGAGGCATCTGCAAACGGCTTTTAGTAACTTCTTTGCGGGTAGAGCAAGATACCCTAACTTCAAAAAGAAGCGTAGTGGAGGTAGCGCAGAGTTTACCAAGTCTGCCTTCAAGTGGAAGGATGGGCAAGTCTACTTGGCAAAGTGTTCTCAACCTTTGCCAATTAAATGGTCTAGGCAACTGCCAAAGGATTGTAAACCCACAACCATCACGGTTAAACTTGACCCCTCTGGACGCTGGTTTGTTAGCTTGCAGATTGACGATTCAACTGATGAAACCATGCAGCCAGTTGATAGTGCCGTAGGCTTGGATGTTGGGGTTAGTTCTCTTGTTACTTTGAGTACGGGTGAAAAGATTGCTAACCCCAAGGCGTTTGACAAGCACTACCAAAAGCTGAGGAGAGCGCAGAAAGCTTTGAGTCGCAAACAGAAAGCCTCTCGCAACAGAGATAAAGCTAGACTCAAAGTTGCTCGGATTCAAGCTAAGATTTCTGATTCTAGAAAAGACCATCTGCACAAACTGACAACTCGACTGATTCGTGAAAACCAAACGATAGTAGTTGAGGATTTGGCAGTTAAGAACATGGTCAAAAATCCCAAACTTGCCCGTGCCATCAATGATGCTGCATGGGGTGAGTTAGTGAGACAACTGGAATATAAAGCCAAGTGGTATGGTCGAGCCTTGGTAAAAATTGACCGATGGTTTCCTAGCTCTAAACGCTGTGGACATTGCGGTCACGTTGTTGAAAAGCTGCCGTTGAGTGTCAGAGAGTGGGATTGTCCCAACTGCGGAACACACCACGACCGGGATATCAACGCTAGTCGTAATATTTTGGCGGTGGGACACACCGTTACAGTCTGTGGAGCGAACGTAAGACCTGATAGGCATATGTCTAAAGGGCAGTTGCAAAAATCCAGCAATGGAAGGAAACAGAAACCTAAATCGTGAGGTTTAGGAATCTCCTGCTAATTCTTGCGGATGTAGCGGGAGAGGATGTCAAATTTCAACTTCAGGAATTGCTGCTAAATATTCCATAGTTGATATTTCTTTTGCTAGCCATTTATCATGTGCTTCTTGAGGAGTCATTTTGTGGGTTAAAAGTTTTTTCTCCTTATCGTCTTCTACAAAAGGAGCGAGTGTTTTTTCTAGCCGGGCTTTGAAATTCAAATGTTTATCTTCAGAATAAGTAAACTGATAAATACTATCAGTGTTAACGAACAAGTAAACCAGGCTAAATTGCTCCAATGGTATTCCAGTTTGTTCGTATAGGAGAAATAACCTCAGTTGAGTTTGCCATTTGCTCTCAAGAATTTCAAATTTAGGAGGTTTTTGAATTGTCCAGTCAAACCCAACTACTTGATTTTCGCCGTAGATAATGAGGTCGCACTCGCTGTAGAGAAGAATATCGTGATATAAATATTGAAGTTGGGCGTTCCATTGTTTGTTGCCAGGAATATTTAGAAAAGGTTTTACCTTATCGACCCAGTTATTAATTTGGGGGTATGCTTTTAACAAAACTTCGACTGGTAGCCCTAACCCAATTTGTTGCATAATGAGGTGAAACTGACCGCCAGCAACTTCAGATTCACTTTTGACAGTTAAATTACGATAATTTATCGTTGATAAACATTCTGGATTCTGTTCAACTAGTTCAAGTGTTTTGTGATTAAAACGATTCATAAAAATATATCCCAAATTTAGTTTTTGGGATATATTTGCGTAAGCTATTTGTGGTAATTTGTTTGCAGAATATAGTATTTTTTGAGTTGGTCAATGCTTGTATATAAACTTCTAGTTGACATTGCTTTGAGGTCAAAATAACTGGCAAACTTTTTCAACCCCCCAGTGAGGGTTAATTCTAGTAAATACTGGGCTGCGATCGCACTCGTCATTTTATTGACGAATAGTGATTGATAATTCCGTGCTTGAATTTCTGCACATGAAAGGTTGTTGTCGCTAAGTTCTTCTGGCTGAGGAACTAGCAGTTCTGGGTGAACCAGCACCGGGGAGGGAAGATGCAACCAGAATTGAGGTTTGTCTGGGTTATTGGAAGCTTGGACTATATCAAAATTAGAGTGCGTTCCAATTACTACTTGTCCAGAGTAGTTGCTGTTTCCACAATCCAGCCAAAATAGAGATGCTGGCTCATTTGCACTGTTTATTTTGAGAACAGAGTGAATTTTGCTCCTGGCGGCGCTGTTATCTACACAGCCAATAATTACCGTTAGGGTATTCCACCAACTGGCCGTGCGAATCATGTCTTCTTCAAACCAGTCGCAAACGGCTGTAATCTCTATCCCATACTTGGCACTGCATCTTGCAGCCAGTGTTTCTGCCTTTGGTAGCCCAATTTCAGCTTGTTGATAATTTTGGCGGCTGATATTCTTGAGTTCGACAGTATCGCCATCGACGATCGCAAAGTTAATTTCTTTTCTAGTGTGCTGGAGTTGCAGAATAATTCGACATAAATCTTCTGCAAGAAACCCGCCTGTTCCTCCTACTCCTACTAAGACGAAGTTAATACGAGTATGATTGCGAGGTAAGACGGGTAAAGCTTGTTGGTAAGTAGTTAATTCGAGCATTTTACCTGTGGCGGCAGTTCAAATATTTGATTGGGGTTGATGTCGAAAAAGTGATTGTATATCCCGATGCGGGTATAAATTGTGGGAATGGTATTCAGCGTGCCAACGATTGCGAACACTCGAAATTTGCCTTTTTCTTCCCGATTGTCTGCACTTGAAGGATAAGCAGCTAGAGTTCCATGACTGTGCATTTCCACAAAGCCATCTGTATAGTTTTTATTGAGTGCGCTTTCTAAAGATAAGACGTGGGTAGAGGACGCAGTTTGCAGTGGTGTGTGACACCACCATTGGTTATTTGTCACTCCCAAGTAGAATAGGATTTCCTGTTGGGGGTTGATACTAGCAGCATTGATAATCTCGGCGATCGCTTGGCAAGGAACTTTTGGGACTTTCAGACGAAAGTAGGGTTCAAGGGGTTGGAGTCCAGCAACTTGAGTTTGAGTTAGTTGCAAGCAAACCTCTAACTCGCGACGGTGCGATCGCAAGAAAAGCCCATTTGCTGCCAGCCAGTATTCCTGGAGTTTTTGACTGTAGGGAGGAAAGTTATTACTTGTAGCGAGGTGATAACCGATAAAAGGATTCATGCTTAACTGAACAAATGATTGATAATGTCTTCTGGGGTTGTGACTTTCCAGCTATGAACCGGAACAAGGTCACTTGAAGGGTAGGATTTAGCTTTAGATTCGTGTAATTTGATTAGCTGATTGCAGATATTATCGGGATGAGTTTTTGACTTGCCTTGAGACAAATCCTTGTTAAAAGGTGATTTCCAGAACAGATCCCAAACTTGGCTTATGGTTGCAGCACTGCACATACTGAGAGAATTTCCCCCAAAGCAAATACTAGAATCTTCCCAAACGTTAGGTAGAGGGGGCTTGTACAGTTGTGTGTCTGGTTTAAATACCCTCCCTTTAATTGCCCACAGGTAATATCTACTACTGCATCCAGCAAATAAGAATGCAGGCATTGGTACAGTAATTACTTCAGGTTCCTGTCCCATAATTTGAATTTGATATTTTTGGGGAGAGTAAAACTGAATAATGGCCTCTCCCTCTGGATTTTTACCCCACCAAATTGTGTTGCTAGAAAGCCATCCAGACGCGGCAGTTTTACTTGTGAAGGCTTTCTCTACTGCTTCAGGAGACAAGAATTTGTATTTAGACTCTTTGCCTTCGCGTTCGACTAAAATAAACTGTCCTTTGAGGATAATTAACTGCCCTAGTAAATCATCTTGAGGAATATTGGCAAGTAGGATTTGGGAGACATTTTCTAAGTTAATTATTGGTAATATATTTGTATCTACATTCATGCTTTTGATGCTTGGTTCCAAATTTTCACTGCTGCTTTTCGAGCAGAAATAGATGTTTCTAACAAATGGCTAACCTCATTTGATTTCTCCATCATCGAGACAGCTTCTTGCCATTTTTGAGCGAGAAATACGATATTATCATAAGTCCATTCCAGCCAATCGCTTGTTTCACACGTAATATCTAGCCAAATATTTTGAGTTGAGTAATCTATAATTCGTATGGCTATATCTAAATATTGCAGGGGACTTTTGTAACGACGACACAGCTTTATGAATTTCTCGAAATAAATTTCTTCTGCTGGAGCAATGTAGTCAGGAGTAAAACCAAAATTTAGTTTCCATTGGCTGATATTGTACCCTTGCCCCATTAATGACAGTAGGAATTTCTCCGAGTATACCAATTCCTCGAAATCTTCATTCCACCACTCAAGTCTTTGTGGTGAAACTAGAATACTATCACGTTCTGGATTAAACTCGATTTCATCGATATATTCTACTGGGAATAGATTTTCATTCACTAGGTTAATAAATTCAATTTCTCTATCTAGATAAGCACTAGTTGGATGTGATTGTTTATTAATAGGTATGGTTGATTCTAACCATTTTTCTGGAAATAATCTTTGATACAGACTTAAGATATTTACTCGTTCGGAAAGATTTCCTAGGTAACTAACTGCTGTTAGACAAGTAATAGGTATTTTGAATGAGTGTATGTTGCCTAGCATAATGAATCAGCCGCTACGAGTTATAGCGGCTATAGATTTGTGATTACAGTACAGGATATTTACTCGTAATAGCAGGTTGCTGTTTAAGGCTTTGAGCAACTTTTTCGCTATAGGTTTCCCAAGATTGACCGAGCTTGATAGCTTTATCTATCTCAGGTTGTAAGGTAATTAAATTTTCGAGATTAATTTGACTGTTTATCTCTAGAAGCTTTATCTGCCATCCTAACTTTAGTGCAGGATTTATTTCTTCATAACTATTTTTCAATTCTCTACATTGGCTTCCTTTAGTACCTGCTTTTTTTACTAAACGAATTGAAACTGTATCATCAGTTGTTTGCCGTTCAATTTCGGCATTAGCATACTCTGGAAAGTAGACGCTAATGGCTGTTTTGAGGGTATTGTCATCCTGGGCGATCGCCTCATCAAGAGGAATTTCTTGCCCTTCGATAATAGCAATGTACTTCATGGTAATTAAAATAGTGACAGTTGGTTATTAGGTGCAGGTTTCTTATCTTTATCTTCAGGTAGGTTACGCTTTTGTACTTGTCTGGATTGTTCCTGTTGATTCTGCTCTTTAGTCTGCTTTTCCATCCTTTGTTTGCAGATATTTAACATTCCTGGGAGAGATTTTTCTAAATCATTTAGCCAGTTATTTATGAAAGGCTGAGATGTTATCTCAGTTAAGTTAATTATCTTAATAATCGGAGGTGCATCTTGGATTCCAATTGTGACAATTGCTTTTTCAGAATTTGGTGTTAACTGAATTGTTATTATGGCGGTTTTGCTTAAAGTTATCCCGCTAGATGAATCTTGACTTGTAACTTCAGTGTTTACTGATTCATCTAATGTTTTTTCTAAATTTAGACTGTCCTGAATATCAGGATTAAAATCTTTACTGCTATAGCTATTTTCAAAGCCAGTTGCATTCTCGTCAGATGATGTTTGATTACTCATGATTAAGAGAGATTAGCTAATCTAAATAAGGTGCGGATAGTAATACCTGTCTTGTTAAAAGACTGCCATTTGTAGGCGCATTCGCCTGGTTTGTACTTAGGAGAAAGTTGGCTCCAGGTGTCCCATGCTTTAAATAAAATGGGACTAACACTCTTGAGTGCCATCCCGACTTGAATCCACGAATGGTAATCATCTGCAAACCGAGGGTGGATGACTTCGAGTAGCACAAGTGCGGTTTGAATATTGGTTTCTATTGAGGGAATTAAATGAGCGTACCTGTCTACCCCATATCTGCGGTTATATTTTTCTTTGGGTAGGTTAAACTTTCTTGTTTTCTCCTGTTTGACAAGCATTTGGGCAATTACCCAATCGGGAGCTATTTCTATTTGGCGTTCAGATGGACTACAGCCGGGAAGCCATCTGTAATTTCTACCTTCTGGGTGAAAGGATGGGGGAAGAATTGAAGCTAGGTTTTTGCCTCGAAACTCCAGGTGTTCGTCCTTCCCAGTTTTGATTTTGCGAGATTTGACATCGCAAGCTTTTGAATTTGGGATGAGGTATAAGCGTTGGCTGCGATATTTCCTCCCAGAGGTAAATGCAATTGTGGGAGGGAGATATTGTTGAGCGCGATCGCATAACGACTCCATAGGAGTATCGCGTGTTTCGGTGGGTGTTAGGTGGTTGAGTTCTTCTGGTTCAGAATGTTCGTTAATCTGAATAATTTGTCGCCAGGATGTTTCCCCGTCGCAGTCAATAGCCACTAAGTACCCTTGGGGATGATTGAAACCGCAAACCAAGGCTATACCAGTGGGGGTGATAAATCTGTTATTTGTCCAAACTTTTAATCGGCGGCGGATGAGTTCAGTTTGTAGTTCTTTGGGAGAGTAAGTATTTTTTTCCCATTCTTTCCCTAAAGGACGTTTACCAAAGGTAGGAACGATTCGCCATTCTTCGGGTAGGTTGTCAAGCGAAGATACCAAATGACGGATTTGGGCGTGCATGAATTCATGTGGCTAATTATTTCGATAATTCATGCACTGGTGCGTTAGTGACCGTAGTGGTTTGAGATTATGACTGTCGTGCTAATTGATGGCCAGCTTCAACTAGCTTAACAAGTGTATTTTTGTCAAACGCTTTAATACCGGATACAAATTGTTGCCACTGCTGCCATTTCTCTTTTGAATAGGTGTGGTTAGGGTCAAAGTTGCAAACTTGACAGAATTTATGAAAATCAGCATTCCAGTGAAACGTACAAATACCTGTTATGAAATAGTTGATTTGTTGCTCGTCCATGATTAATATTTCAGATGGTGATTATGTTTTAAGCTAACCTTTTGTTAAGTGCATTTTCGACTTGATAAGTCCCAAGAGTACAGTTTGCATTGCAAGGAAAGGTAGGAAACTCAAGATGATTATTCATGGTTTTTGTTACCTTGCACAGTACCATTATTCCCTCCCTCCCCTTCTTTTTTTGATTGTGATAGTAGCTGATAACCTCAAATTCATTATTGCCAGCCTCAAATCTACTTCCTCTATATTGGGAGATAGCCTTGTTCCAATCTGGTTGCCAAAGCATGAGTGTATCTATTGCCATTGCTCTCACAGTTGGGTTATCTAATTTCATTAGGATATCTGGTAAGTAATGACATTGTTTGGCAATTACTTCTCGTGCGTAATTTATCAGCCAATACTCTGCTTCTCTTAAAAGAGCTTTTGATTCAAGATTTTGGCACACTTCATCGTAAACTTTAGACATTAAATATGCCCTTTGTTCAAAAACCATCCCATTAGTTCGCAGTGTTAAGTCTGATGGATAATTAATTATCAAATCGGCTAGTTCATCACTGATTTTGGGAAGAGGATATTTATTATATTGTTGGGTTTCAGGATGAGATATTTTCACCTGATACCCTAGATTTACAGCATAATTTATAATAAAATCAATATTGTTCGACTCGACAAAATCTCCTATCTGAAAATTTGTTTCTGTAAGTAAATATGATGGTGCGTGAATAATTTGAAATCTTTTAGGGTTTGGATTTGAATCAGCTAATAGTTCGACGTACATCGCTTATTCTCAAAACTATCATCAATCTTGTGCGTAAGCGATGTATGTGGTTGAATTACTAAAAAAATAATCCTACCCAAGCTGGATAGGATTATCTTAACTATTGATTAATAGTTCTTGTCTCTGTGGGATTGATTATTTCCTTTAGTAGAGATAGTCCAACTGATTTAAACAGTGCTTCGTTATCATCAGGACAGCGTTGAATTGTTGTACAAGAAGAACAGCCGTATTTACAAGGACAATTATTGACTAGAAACTTTGCTTTAATCAAGGCAGTCTCTAAATATTTGATGAGGGTATCGCACATACCTGTACCATGTTCACAAGTATCAAAGAAATAGCCAACTATCTTAGTATTAGACGGCACTTCTACTAACATGAAATCTATATCTCGGCTGTTTGCTCCATGTTCGACAAGTGGTAAACTGAGTATAAGGTGATGAGCGAGAGTATGAACGCAAATTTGGGTTTCATTGCTTTCAAATAGTTGTTTCTCCTCATTGGTAATATATTTCTGTTTATTAAGTATCTCTTTTCTGTGATTTTTGACCACAACTGAAAAATATTTTCGTGCATCAGCGTTAATTTCAACCCTGACGCAGAATGTATTGTAGTTAAGAGCAAGTGATTCTTCGTATTTATTTTCCTCCAATAGTTCGACAAATTCTCGTTCAATCAGTTGGGTTTTACAAGCAGGGCAAGTTTGTAAGTGTCCAGGTAAATTTAAATTGAAGTTGCGACATCTGTTATTAGTGCAAGTCCATTTTTGTTGCAGCCTGTACAAGTTGTAGCCATAAATTTCTTCTTTGATTTTGGCTGAAACAGGTGTAAATCTAGCAGCCCCTTGGGGAAGATTGATAATTTTGGCTTCCCCGACAATTTTAATTTCCTCGAAATTCAGACTTCCTTCAGGACGACTAAATAGGTTGGTTGCCTCTATTGGCTTGAGAATTGCTTTCCCTTCGGTTAAATTTAGTTCTTGTGATTTATACTGTACGGGGTTGCCATCAAAGTCTTGAGCAAGATATATAGCACCAGGGTAAACTTCTCTTAGTGCAGAAGATGCCGAACTTTCCTCAAACTCTTCTGCGCTATCTTGATTGATATAACTGATGTTTTGGTCAGTGTTGCCTCTAACTTTAATTTTTGAGTGGACATAACCGAGATTTCGATTAGTTGTCAGTCTTTGATTGTAGCTGAAGATTAGTTGATTATCACCGATTAACTGTCGGGCGATCGCATTACCAGAATTACCAAAATGCCGGGCAATTTGAGCTTGTGTCGGTTTACTTTCTTTGCAACAAGCGAGAATATGCTGCTCCAAAGTTGTTTCATAATTGTGGTTAAAGTTGATAATTTCTGGAGGATCAGATAAAAGGCGTTCTGGGTAATTGGCGTAGTAAGAATCCATAATCGACCTTTTCGACGGAATAAACACCAATAGTCCTGCTTCCTGCCTCCCCGCACGTCCTGCCCTCTGGCGAAAGGCAAGAATTGAGCCGGGGTAACTATGTACGATAGTTGCATCAATAGACCCAATATCTAAACCCGCTTCCAAAGCACTTGTAGATATAATGAACTTGACCTTCCCGCTTTGTATATCTGCAATAATTTTGTTACGCTGATTTGCCTTCATGCTCCCATAAAATGCTGAGATGGTTTCTCCCAGGTGGGGCAGTTGCATCTCGATTAAAGCTTTACGGATGGCATTAGTTAAAACCTTAACTAGTTCCCTACTATCGCAGAAACAAATCCCGACGATGCCTTTACTTACGAGCATAGCTGCGACTTGGGCAGTTTGGTAAAATGTATTGTTCCGTGGTTTGAGGCTAATAAAAGTAATCTCCGAGCGTTTTGCCCCACTTTGGTCAATAATAGCAAGGTTACTTTGTTCTTCTCGATTAGATATCTTCTGGGCAATTTCGCTGCTGTTACTAATTGTTGCAGAAGCGAAGATGTACTGTAATTTTGAAATATCATTGCCGACAGATTCTATCATAAGTTGAGTTCGCCGATTAAGTAGTGCAAAATGCGAACCAAATATGCCTTGGTAAAAATGCATTTCGTCACAGACAATGATTGAAAGTTTTCTGATTGTTTCTCTAAATCCCCAATTTGAATCGAATTGATAGTTGTTAAGTTCGTGGTTCCATACATCAGGAGTCACGCATAAAATTGAGGGTTGATTGCTGTAAAGTTGTTTGCGCTCTTGGGGAGGAATATCTCCATTAATATTGAGAATTTGGGGGCGAATATTTTCATCTAAGTGGCTAACAAAGGAACGTATTTTCTCTACCTGGTCAAATGCAAGTGCTTTCAAGTTAAAGAATACTAAAGCTGATTTACCCTTTAGACACTCATGAATGACTGGAATGAGAAAAGAAATACTTTTACCACTGCTGGTAGGAGTTTGAAGAATTATATCTTCTCCTTTTTTGTAAGCTTGCCATGCCTCGACTTGATGAGAGTATAGTTGGGTGATTCCTGACTTACTTAGGGCCAGTTTAACTAGAGGGTGAATATCATCTGGGATGGGATAAAGTTTAGCTTCTTGAGCAGGAATTACTTCGCAGCTTTGTAGTTTTCCAGATCCATCAAGAATAGCAGCTATCTCTTGGTAGAGAATGCTTTTACCTGTTGGTGCTTGGTTTAGAGGTAATAAATTACCGCTATTTACCTCATGCTCCCAGTCAAAAATAATTTGGTTTAAACTACCCTTTTTAAAGTAAAGGTTTTTCTCAATGATGGCGGCGATATGGATAACACCATGTTCTTTGGAATAAACCTGCTTGTTTGCTTCTAACCATTCAGGTTGGGTCATAAAAAGTTACCTACTTGCTGTTTTAGCAGGTAGGCGTTAGTCCAAAGTAGTGGTTTTGGTTGTTGCTATACTATTGATGCTCTGCTTTATATTGTCAGAACGCAAATGCTTTTGGCGTTAATGAAATTTGTGCTTTGGTACTATAACTATCTACAAGCTCTTCTAAGCGTTCAACAATACTGCCTTTAAAAATGGAATAGTTAGCTTGATTAGTGACAATTAGCGATAGCTCAGTTGCCCACTGCTCATAATTAGAACTACCAATAATACCAATAGAAGACTGGATATAGTTAACAAGAATGCTGTCATTGAAACCAAAGCCACTTTCACCCCAGATGCAAGCAGATTGCAGCAAATACTCGTAATCTGCAAATACTTGAAACAAGGGGTTCCATCTAGGAGCATTGCTTCGGTAGTGGACGAAACCATTGCTGTCGAATATCTCTTGTTGCCATAAAAGCTGCTGTAAGGAGCAGCAATTGCTAGGCGAAACAAACGGCTTTCCTTGACGAACAACATTACCATTGCGGATGACATCGCGGCGGCGCTGCTGTCTTGCTATGCTATATCGAATATTGGAATGTTGTTTAAAGTACTGCCGCATTGAGGCAGCAAATTCAGGAGCTATGCTGTTGTCATCGTCCAGGTATGAAACAATGTCACCACCAGCTGCATCTAGTCCCAGGTTACGGGCGTAGCACAAGCCAAAGCCACTGCAAGGGTCAGGGTGTGCCATTTCAATGTAATTGATGGGGAAATCAGCTTTTGCCATAATGCTGGTGATAATATCTCTGGTGTCAGGATTAGTGCCATCATTGATGACAATCCACTCAAAATTGCGGTCAGTTTGACTTTGAATGCTTGGCAGTGCAGTAGATGCAAGCTGCATAGGTCTATTGTATGTTGCAGTGATGATTGATAATTTCAAAGCTCCATACCTCTATCATTTGATTGCGTTGTTGTTGAATTGATCGCAGCTTGAATTTGTTGCCATCTTGTTACGTCCTCGTTTGTTATACCTCTAGCGGTTTCAATTTGATTACTTGCAAGAGATAGCCGAATTAACGTTAGCTTTTCATTGGTTCTGGCAACAATCAAACTTTGCGTGGTGCTATTGAAGCGGATCTGGTAGTTACTGCCTTCCAAGACAAATAGGTTTTCTCTCTCTGTGCGAATGGATTGAGGGTAAGCAGTTGCTTGTTGTGCGAAGAACACTCTAGCTATGGGGGCTATTATAGTAGCACGTTGCATTTGTTCTTGCTGTAATTGCTGGTAGTTCCATTTCCCAAGTTCTACGCCCAAATCTATTTTTACCAAACGTTCTGCTAAAATTGCCATTTCTATCGGGCCAACACCTCCAGGGACGGGCGTAATGTTCTGGGGGATTCTGTAAGCACTGCGATCTACATCGCCAGCAGCACCAGAAGCAGTAGGTGTAAAGCCACCATCGACAACCAAGCGATGAGACGGGAGTACATAAGGAGTGAAAATTCCTTGTCTTCCGGTGACAGATACCACAATGTCAGCTGCTTGAGTTCTACTCAAGTCATCGCCGTCTTCCAAACAGAAACAGCTGATTCTACTTGCTTCTAAATATTTGATGACACCATTGCCCACAAAGCCACCTCCACCGACAACTGCAACATTGGAATCGCTTTGTGCATAGGATTCAACAATTCTGGCGATTCCTTCAGCAGTAGCACAACTTTCAAAAAAATTGTTACTTTGTCTGCGGACGATATCTATATCTTTTTGTGGTTCTAATAGCCCAATTGAAGTTGTAAACTTAGCTGGAATTGGGTATTGAACAATAGCAGCAGTCACCTTGCTGTTTTCATTAATGGATTGGATAATGTTGTCAAATTGCTCTACTGCAATATTGGGTGACAGCACAATATAATTGGGAGTAATGCCAATAGCGTTGAACGTTGCTACTTTTTGTTCTGCTGAGATTCTGGCTGCTTCATATCTAGCTCTTAGTCCGTTGCTGGCATTTTCTGAAGCCTCAAATCTGATGATTGCTACTTCTTTTTGAGATGCTTGAAAAATGGATTTGTATTTTTGACATTCTTGCTTTACGTGTTCTCGTATTAATTGTCCATCTATCAGTGTCATTTAATATGGAGTTAAAATTGATCGAGAAAATTGTCTGGTACAAACAATTTTCTGAATTTCTAATTAGAATTCATTGGAACTAGGGCGTTTAGTGATTTCACCAACTTCTTTCCCGTCGCAGGAAACCCAGTTGGTGACGTAGCGTTCAGTGTCATGGAAGCCACTAAATTCAATACTGTTACCAGAACACTTATCTTTGAACCATTGTTCTGCTTCTTGTTCTGTATTGAATGTTCTAGCAGTGACTTCTTCTATTGGAAGATCCCAATTTGTATTGCCATATAAATCGCAAACATAATGTGTCATATCTGTTACTCTTTTAACAATATCTAAAAACCACTATGACAATTTTAAATCAACAACAGCAGGCTGAATTAATTATTCAACAAGCTTGCAAGGAAAATTTTACTGATAGCGAGAAAGCTATTTACGATGACTTTATTCTGGAAGCGGGGGTAAAAAACCCAGCTAAGATGACTGAGGCTACTGCTGATGCTTTGATTAGATACCTTAATGGCTGCGAAGCATCTAACGAATTTGTTGCTAATGTAGTAAATCGCCTCGCGCAAGTTGCCCCTGCTCATATCATGACCAAGATTCTTCTCAGCGATAATGATGGTGATGGTGTGCCTTTATACCAAGAACTCCAACTTGGTACAAGGGCTACTATATTTAATGCTCCGTCAGAAATAGCTGCTGCACAGCAAAAGCAATATCAGTTTTTGATCAATCGGGATTGTAATCCTGAGTTATAAGTATAATTAATTACTAAAAAATAAATTTGTTGTTTTGGAAGACAACCACCCTGTTATGTTAACCCTCTTGTTGTCTTAAAGGTAAGGCATTAAGTAATAACTTTTTGCAGCACTAAGCCATGATTTTTCGTATAGAGGATAGTAGAGGGTGTTGTATGCTTAATGACATTGCCACAACAATGTCATCAGTTTATGGACGAGCAAAACCTCTACCTGCAAGCGTTCATCCAAGAAGCTTGCAGCCACCTACCAAACAGTCCACAGCGTCGTAAAGCCCTCAATAGCATACTTCGAGGAGTCTTGAAATCGCCGTGTACTTGGAAAGGAGTAGGCGATCTTTATGAGGAGGCTTTAGTTGAAACAATGATGTTTGTAAGTGAAAAACTCTGTGAGAAATACGATCCAAAACGAGGTTTATTCTGGCACTGGTTTAACGCCTGCCTTCGCAACAAATACAAGGATAAAATTCGTGCTGTGCAACGTGATTACTCTCACAAGTATACAGGTGAACTAAATCTTTTAGATCAAGTCATTTCTGGTGTAGATGCCACCTTGCTTCTCGATACTTGGGAATCATTTGTTCAGTGGATCGAAGACAATCCTGATAACATTCTTAGTGATTGCCATATCAGAAATAACCCCAGAGCTAACTGTCAGTCACTCGCTTACTTAAGAATTGTCTTAGGCAAAGAATGGGAGGAAATCGCTGCGTCAGTTGGCTCAACACGCGGTGCAGTTACATCCCACTGGTGCAGAAAATGTGAACCATTGTTGCGAGAGTGGTTGGATACAAATCATAGTTTTTTTGGAGAAGATAACTATGGATGATCAGCTGAATGCCTTAAGGGATCTGGCAATTCCATTCCCAATCACTGCTTCATTTCGTCAACAAGCTAGAGCCTATGCGTCACAGTATTTCACGCAAGATACCCATGAAAGAGTTTATCTCAACACCTTAGCTGTACTCGTTGCCAATGCGTACTTCCGTCTGCTGAATTTTCAAACAAATCTTACCAAAGCAGAACGATGGAATGCAGCTTGCCGTGTGTGGAGCGAAGCAAACGAGATAGAATTGGTCGGATTGGGCAATTTAGAATGCCGCGTAATTACAGCAGGGCAGCAGACTATTATTCTACCACCGGAAACTTGGGCTGATCGCATCGGCTATTTATTTGTAGAAATCACTAGTTCTGAAAAAGTAGCCACACTGATTGGTTTTCTGCCCGCTTTTGATGCTGAAACTTCTGGCGAAGAAGTGGCGATATCTACGACGGGCTACGCCTACGCCGATCTCAAGTCAATGGACGAGGCGATGGACTACTTGACACAACAGGAAGCATCTGCACGAAGTAAAACAGGTGAAATAGATAACCTGACGCGGGACTTCGCTGCCAAAAAAATTACTTATTTGAGAAACTGGCTGAATAATGTTTACGATTCCGACTGGGAACCAGCAATGCGCGAGTTGAGTGCTGCTACCTGCAAGAAGAAGATCCAACTGGTAGGGCAGGTATTTGAAATGCAACTTTCTGTTTCGCAAAGCAATGGAGCGATCACTGTTACAGTGATCGTTCGACTTGAAAGTGGTTTTCTACCTATAGGTATACAGGTTAGTGTACCCGACGAATCTGAGATTTATACCGAAACAGTCAGTACTCCAGCCGACCTCATCCGTATCCCCCTTGAATTCTCTCCTGGTGAAGAATTCTGGGTAGAATTGCGGTGGGGAGAAACTTTTACTAGAGAATACTTCATTGCTTAAAAATGGAGTTGTCATGGTATTTAAAATCTCCTTCAAAATTGGTGGACGGGTGCAACTGAAAAATTCTGAAGTTCTGCCTGTCACCCTTGCTGTCTATGATCACCAAGGACAAATAGAAGAACTCGTTTCGTTTCTCTCTCCTCTACCAAAATCTCTTGAAGATAAATTCAGAGAATGGCAGTATTATATTGGTCTCCAAGGTAATCGTAAGGTTGTCAAAAATCGCAACAATCTGATGCCAGGGGTAGTCAATCTCACAGAACTGACAAATTCTTTGAAAGCCGAATTAAACAGATGGCTTGGTAGCGATGGCTGGATCGATGAGAATGGAAAACCCGATCCGCGCGTCAGTATGGTTCTTTTAAGCTACAGGAAGAGAATTACAAAAGAAGTCCAGATTATCGTGCAGACAGAAGACCGACAACTACGAGGGCTTCCTTGGCAGGAGTGGGATGCTTTAGCAGCTTACACTAGTAACGGTGTGGAAGTTGCGATCGCTGCGACGAATTTTAAACGACTTCACCAGCAGCAAGCACCACAAATCAGAGCAACCGCACGCATCCTGGTAGTTTTTGGCGACCAAGAACTCAATTTTGCCGAAGAAGAAGAGTTGATCGCAAGTCTCAGGCAACATGGTGGAGAACCCGATATTCTTAAGCAACCTTCACGCAAACAGTTGGAAGAAAAGTTGCAAGACCGCCAAGGCTGGCATATTTTCTTTTTTGCTGGACATAGCGAAAGCGATCGCAACGGGCGAATCGGTCGCATTCAAATTAACCCAGCCGATCGCGAACAAGGAGTTATCGAAATCGCCGAACTCACAGACTTGCTCGAAAGTGCCATCCAGAACAAGTTGCAACTAGCAATCTTCAATTCTTGCGATGGTTTAGGGCTGGCAAATCAGCTAACAGAGCTATCCCTGCCCTACTGTATTGTCATGCGTGAGATGGTTGAGTCTTCTGTTGCCAGAGAATTATTGCGGCATTTTCTTGCAGCTTTTGTTAAAGACCGTTCTCTGTTTGCATCGATGAATGTAGCTAGACAGCAATTACAACAGAAATTTGCACCTGGTAAAAGTTGGCTTCCTGTAATTGTTGCAAATCCCCTTGCCAAAGAACTGACTTGGAATCGTTTGTTTTCGGAGCGGAGGTTATCTTGGCAGTGGGAGATGGTACTGGGCATATTGGCGATCGTCATGCTTGTTAGCTTACCAGTAGCGATATTTAGCGAGTTTCAGGGTTGGGAGACTTTGAGGCTTTACGCACAACTCTACCCACACATCACAGTGTATCCTTCTCTTTTCCTGTGGATCTCTCTGTTTTCTGCTTACAGAGCGCATTGCATGATTCGTGTCAAGACACATCTGTTTGTAATTTTGACACTCGTAACTATTTTTATCACATCGGGGGCATTGTTCCTTGAGCTGACTGGCGATCGTATGATGTTGATGGAGTTAAAATCTGATGCGACAACGATAGTTCATCAGGCGCAACTCCAAAAACTCTACCAAGACAAGAAAACTTCACAGGCACATATCAACAGCATTCCACTGGAACTTTTCGATGCTCATCAGGCTTTCGACGATCGAGGGAATCTAACGCTTAAAAAGTCTGAGATGGAGTCAGCTATAACTCGATTGATAGCCAATAACAGCGATCGCCAAAAGATTACGGGATTTCAAGGACTGTTACGGATTGCTACATCTTATGATGTTTGGCGGCAACATCCAGAAGCTTTTTCTATCAGTCGCTGGTTTTATACCCTCAACTTTGTTGCCATTCTCGGCTGTGGTCTTCAGATTTTAGCCCTTGTTTCTAAGATTCTGTTTCTACCGGACTCCGTATTTAATAAAAATAGATACTTGACCTATCTCATTCTGTGCGAATTGGGCATTTTGTTGTGGGTTCCTTTTCAGAGCTACAGCATAGACCACACCAAGAGCCTGTTATTTTCTCCTGAGTTTCGAGGTACTCTAGCTGGGATAAATGTCATTGTCTACGCAATTATTTTTATACTCTTTATCACAACTCTGTCTAGCATATACAGAAGCGCAACCAAAAAATATCAGCCTGTTTTGGTGTTATTCCTATGGTTCTGTTTAGGTTTTGGAATTTTCAGTAGTCTATTCGGTGTTTTCCTGATCGATAGCCTGTTTGGGATGGACAGTAGCGATCCCCTGACTATTTGGTGTGCAGGTATCATTTTTTTCGCACCTTTATTTTTCTTGCTCGTTCGCTGGATTGACTTGAATGTGGGAGATGAGTAAATATGAAAACTCAGTCAGTCCGCCAAGAACGACAGAAAGTAATTCTGATTGTAGGTTTTACCTATATTTTGCCTGTTGTATTGATATTTGTGGGGTTGGTTCCTTTTTCATGGCGGTTTGCTGTGCTGATTCTATCTGCGATGGTGATTTTAGTGATCGCTAGACTGTACCGATTCTCTCCTGTAGAACTGGGATTTACTCAAAAACACTTGAGAGCTTCTCTCAAAGCGATCGCTCTACCCACCTTGGCTATTGCTCTGCTGATACTTGTTCACTATATTACTCAAGGAACGCGCCTCGACAACTCGGCATATAACTGGACTTTCTACCTTTTGTTTGTGGGCGTGTCTTCTCCTGTACAGGAGTTTTTGTATCGCGGCTTTCTCTTTGGTATTTTCTCTAGAGCAAAATTCCCGATCTCTTTACAGATTTTCCTCTCGACTTTGCTATACAGTTGCGTTCATCTAATTTATCGAGATGTACCGACGCTGGTTCTCACATTTATTGTGGGTTTGCTGTGGGGCTGGCACTATGCCAAGTTTCGGAATTTATATACTGTCATCCTTAGTCACTCGCTACTTGGTGCGATCGCTATCCTGGTTGGTCTGGTATAAGCTTCAAGAGAAATTTTCTGCGTGTTTGCAGCACGGGGTAACTCTGCGGCGTATATAGATTAAGACTATCTCGCAAAGGTTGAAGGTAGGCGCGATCTGCAAGTTCTTTGAGAAATTGAATAGTATCACTTCATTCTTTGTAGAGAGGCCTTATTGAAGTGCGATCGCCATCCCAATCGGGCTGGTGTAGGCTTCATTGATTTTCATTCTTAATTAAAGGTAATCATAATGTACTCAACAAAGGGATTACAAAGACTAGCTCAAATGCTGAGTCTTAGCGCATCTATTGTGTCACTTTCCTTACCTATTTTAGCAGCTGAAGCAAATAATCAGCCATTATCATGGAATTTGTCACGGGATCTAATGATAGGATTTAATGGAAATCCCACCCGGACTTGGACATTCATGAAGGCGCAAACCATACATAATCCGGGAAGTTATCAATCACTTGAGAAGTTGGCTTCTCCTTGTAGAAATTATGTCGGTGTGCTTCTTACAAACATTCGATGTTGGCAAAGAGTAGAAACCCCTTCTGCTTTTATACCCTATTTTGGAGTCTATCATTTAAATCCCTCAACTCCAATTCCAGTTCCAGATTCCTCAATAGGTCTGGCAGGTCTAGCTGTTGCACACCCTACTGTTAATAATGCGGTTGTTTTACGTTGGACTAGCCCTATTCAAGGGCAAGTAAGCGTATTAGGAAGAATTGCTCCTGTTGGAGCCTGTGGTAATGGCATTAAATGGTTTTTAGATCAAGAAAATCAACCTCAAACTTTACTCTCAGGTTCAACAAACAGTATCGCTGGGCAGGCATCATCCTTTATCAAGTCAGATATCCAAGTTTCAGTCGGCTCTTCGTTGTATTTTATTATTGATAGCGATGGAAACGAAAATTGTGATACAACCACTCTAGACATACTGATTGTTGCTCAAAATTGAACCTCTCTTCTGATTTTAAAGATTCGCTCTTAGCTGCGCCCGATTGCATTACTGATTTTAATCTAGCTAAGGGCTTTAATTCATAAAGAAAAGTCGTCTGGATATCCAGACAAGTTTCTAATATTGTCCAGACGATTTCCCAACTCCAATCTTCAGTATTTGCAGCACTGGGTAACTTTGCGGCGTATATGAATTAACAGTAGTGCAATCGCTATCCTATTGGTTGTGCTGCAAGCCCCAAGAAAAATTTTTTCACCGTTTGCAGCACAAGGTAACTCTGCGGCGTATATAAATTAAGCCTAGTGCGATCGCTATTTTAATAATTTGGCAGGAAAATGCGAACTACTAATGTCATACAAACTCCAATATTCACCTCTATAAACTTTTGCTTATTTATTGATATCTCGGTGAATTTACATTAGATATGTAATTTTAAATATGTACATTTTTTGTGACACTGTTAAAATATTCAGGAGAGAATAATGGAATATATTTTTGGAAATTATGACTTTTCTTTGCCACAATACTACTACAAGTCTTATTACAATGAAGCTCTTGAATTAGTAGTCTCAAAAAGATGGAATGATAATCAGACTATTGCGAAAGCGGCACTTAATCGCTTTATGGACGAAGTAGCTTACCAAGAAACAAAAGGTATAAATGCATTACAAGATAATGGAGGTCCTGGTAGGGGTTATTTTCAATATGAGATGGCTTCGGGGGGAGGATCAGGAGGAGCTAATACTGCTATCAATCGTGCAACCAACTGGTACAATAAAAATGGAATATCAGTACCAAATTGGCTCAATCAATTGAAAGGGAAAGATGTTGATTTCACGTCTCTTTCTGCTGATCAACAATGTACGATATTTCTACTTGATAAGGTAGAGGATAATAATACTTACCTAGATAATATTGTAAAGAGCTACGGTACTAACAACTGGGATGATACTTCTGAAGAAAATTGGAGAATAGGACACTACGGTGGTAAAAAAACACATGAATGGAGAGGAGAAGAAGCATCAAATGGCTTGATGCAGTCAAATATAGTATTAGAAGAGTTATTGTATAAATTAACAGTACCGCAAACAACTTTCCCTACATTAGTAACACAACATTGTTTTCCTGCGGGTGTAACAATCTTAATGTCAGATGGCACATACAAACCCATCGAACAAGTTGAAATTGGTGATGAAGTAATGGCATTTGATGGGTTGGGAGAACTTCAACCTCGCAAAGTAACACAAACATTTATCACACCAGATCGAGAAGTCGTCCAGTTAGGTAATATCAAAGTCACTTTAGGACATCATTTCTTACAGCCTGATGGCAGTTTTAAAGCTTTAGGTGAAATTGATACTAACGGCTTTTTAGTCGGAGTAACAGGTAAACTCATTCCTCATCCTGGTATTAAACCAGTAGCAGGTAAGCATACAGTCTATAACTTTACTGTTGAAGAATTACACACCTATGTGGCAGGAGATTATCGAGTTCATAATGAATCTCTAAGTACTTATCAACCTGTCACTGCTGCTGGGATAATAGGTGATGCTTTAGGTGGGCAGGTTGCTTCTCTATTGGCAGGAAAAGACCTCTCTGAA
This sequence comes from Trichormus variabilis 0441, assembly GCF_009856605.1. Lineage (NCBI taxonomy): Bacteria > Bacillati > Cyanobacteriota > Cyanophyceae > Nostocales > Nostocaceae > Trichormus > Trichormus variabilis. The sequence goes on from NZ_CP047244.1 coordinate 159,706, forward strand.
CAGTTAATTTATAATGCTCTTGGCAAAACTTTGGGTGGGTTTATCGGCGACAAAGCTAGCTATTATTTTTATCCCACCATTACCAACGGCAAACAAGATGTATTGGACAATGTGGCGCTTTTAAAACGAGTTCCTGGGGCGCTGACTACCACAGCACTGTCCATAGGTGGATCACAACTGGCAAAATCGTTGAACAAATTACTCGACACTAATAACCCTATTGCTCAAATTGGTGTCGGAGCCTTATCAACAGGCCTTGTCAATTACGCATGGAATGCAGGGGTTATCGATTCGTTAAAAATCTATCCGGGTATTGGTGGTGATGTCTTTGCCAAATGGTTTGGGGCGCATCCTAATGTTTTACCTGATGGTACATTAGAACGTGTAAATGGCAATCTTGTCATCAAAGATTACACCTTCGACGATTTTACGCTCAACGTTGCTAACGTCGGTGCATCGATGTTTGGTGCTTATACTGGCAGCCAAATCTTCAAAAACTCTGTGGGGAGATGGAACATCCTCAGCGAAAACCTACAAAATGAAGGGGCTGCGATTGGCAGTTCTATTGGTGGATTAATTGGAAGCTTTGCTGCAAGCGCAACGGCAACAACCGCATCTGTTAGTTATGCAGTGTATATAGGACAAGCATTAGGCATTGGCAGTACGGCCATAGCAGGACCAGTAGGATATGCTATTAGTGCTGTTATTAGTACAGTTATTGGCGAAATTGCTGGTGGCTGGCTGAATAATCTCTTCGGAGACAAAGATTACCCAAGAGCGACCTACAGGGTGATATATGACCCAAAACTGGGTTATTTCACCAGCACCAAATCCTATGAGCTTGATGGCGGTAATCCTACAGCAGCCAAGCAGTTAGGTGATACGGCGCGGGATCTGCTGAATGGCCTTTCCAGCATGATAGGCGGCGAATTGAAAGCAGCACCCAATTTTTACTACGGCAACTATTTTGAACAACAAATATATCAGGACGAAACCTCTTGGGGCGCAAACGTCGCTCATCATGATTTCCGTGGTCGCCACGGCTTCTTGAGTGGACAGGATGCCCTCGAAGCGGGCGTGTTAGAACAATTGCACTTGTCAACATTCCTGGGCGCAAACCCTTATTTGCAGAAGGTAGTAAGCACCTTCCCGATTTATCCGCACAATGAAAAAATGACTGTACAACTGCATTTAAGCGATGCCACAGCACAACTCTTAAAAGCGCAGGAATACACTACCTATGCTAATAATCCGGTGCTGTATATCAAAACTATGCAGATGCTGGAGCAGGAACAAGCAAAAACTTCTAGCGATGCTATCAGGACAGGCATAGCCGCAGGAGTGTATCAGGGTAAGGATGCAGGTGCGCGTTGGGACTGGCAGAACAACATTCTCTACATGGGCTATAACTACCAGCCGGACACTACGCCTTTTGCCGTTACCAGCAGTGGTACGCTGGTGGCGAACTATGTCGGGATACCCAACTGGAAAACCAACCCTTCCCAAGTCCGCATTATCCAGTTTGCCGATAACAGCCGCTATGTACCAGTTATTTCTAGTGATGGCTACAATGTCATCCTGCGCCCGGAAGCCGTGGTGAACTGGGAGCAAACCAAAACCTGGGGCGACAGCATCGGTCTTAACCAGATTGCTGCTCAGGTGCTTGATCCGGCGCGTATTTCCGGCAACGCGATTCGCGCTGGTGTTGCTGCTGGTACTTACGCTAATAAAGAGGCAGGCCCGCGCTGGGACTGGCAGAACAGTATTCTTTACATGGGCTACAATTATCAGCCTGATACGACACTGTTCGGTGTTACCGATAGCAACGTGCTAGTGGCACCCTATGTGGGGGTTGCAGACTGGCGATATAACCAGTCCAAGGTAAAAATTATCCAGTTCGCCGACGGCAGCCGCTATGTGCCAGTGATTGCGCCTGACAGTTACACTGTTTTACTACGCCCAGAAGCGGCGGTAAACCAGATCGTTGTAGGTGGCGGTCAGTCGAACAACTACACTGGCACTAGCGGCGATGATGTGTATATCGGCAAACCAGGACTGGATCGTTTTACTGACACGGGAGGAAACGATATTTACCTGTTTCGCCAGGGCGACAAGAGTAAAGTGATTACCGATACCGCCGGGTATGATGTGATCCGCTTCGGCGGCGGTATTACCGCTTCACAGATAGTTGTCTACCGCGATGGTAACGACTTGATGCTGGGTATTAACAACATTGGCTGGACGACGGGACAGCCTTTCGCCTTTCCTGATGTGCTGCGGATAGTGGGATGGTACACCAATATCAATAATCGCATAGAGCAATTGCATTTTGAATATAACGCGCAGTATTATCTCGAAACGCAATCCAACGGTAATGTATACATTCGCCGGGAAAACAAAGTAGGTCCTCCCAGTCTGGGAAACTGGATTACTGGGAGTAGTGCTGCTGAAGTTCTCTATGGTGGTATTGGCCCCGATTTAATACAAGGTGGTACTGGTGATGACCTGTATATCCTTCAGCCAAGTACACAAACCGTTGTGATCGATGATTCTCCTGCTAATAATGGTGTTGTCGTTCCTGGTGGTACAGACACACTCCTAATTAAAACTGCCAAGTCAGATGATATATTGTTGACACTGGAAGGACAAGATTTACTGGTAAGCCTCAAGAACACTTCTTATGCACCCATTCGTCTTAAGAACTGGCTTGACCCCAATAACCGCATTGAGAAAATACGCTTTGAAAATAGACTGGAATTTCCTCTGGTATTAGGCAGCGATGGTAAAGTGTCCTTTCCATTGGTGATTGCTCTGAACGGGACATTGCCAGGTAACGTTACACCTCCTATTTCCTCTAGCGTTCAAATCAAAGGAGGCTTGATTTCTGGCAGCAATGCCGATGATATTCTCTATGGTGGCCCTGGTCCCGATCTAATGCAGGGGGGCGGTGGTGATGATGTCTACATTCTCAAACCAGGTACACAAGCCGATGTGATTGATGATTCTCCTCTTTATAACGGTGTCGTGATTCCCGGTGGTACAGACACATTGCAAGTTGAAACTGCTTTGCCAGATAATTTGGTGCTAACGCTGGATGGTCAAGATTTGTTGGTGAGCCTCAAAAATACTTCCTATGTGCCGATTCGCCTGAAAAACTGGCTTGATCCTAATAACCGCATTGAAAAACTACGGTTTGACAATGGACTGGAGGGGTTGCTGGCGCTAGGCAGTGATGGCACAGTGAAGTTCCAACCGTTTTTAGGGAAAGGAGCATTAGCGTTTGGTGTGCAGCCGACTCTCTCCACCAATGTACAAATTAATCGTCTGCACCTTGCCGTGCTGGATTTGGATGGCGACGGACTCAACATTATCAACAATGATGTATCGCCAGCACAATATGACATGGATGGCGATGGCTTTCTGCAAACAACCGGCTGGCTTGGTGGCAATGATGCCTTCCTGACTATAGACCGTGATAACAGTGGAACAATTGATGGTCTTAATGAGTTAATATCTTTTCAAACTGGCATCCCAGGCACAGCCTATATTGGACAGTTTGATACCAATCGTGATGGCGTACTAAGTACAGCCGACGGCGCGATTTTCTCGAAACTGCGGCTATGGATTGACAGCAATTACAACGGTCAAACCGATTTAGGGGAATTACAGCAATTAAGTGTCGCTGGTATCGACATGATTGCGCTGGATACTGCACCTATAGATTATTTTGTGAATGGAGCCGAGCTTGTCTCAACAGGGTATTTTATTCGCTATACTGGCAACATTTATAAACACATCGGCGAACTGTACGGAGTTGATTTCGCCTATACCACCACACAGCAATCACGCCTTGAAATCGTGTCTGCTAACTTTGCCCGCCTTAATTACAAGGATGATCGCGATATATGGATACCGAATAATTCTTCCCTTGCCGCAACAGTTACAATTGACCCCCGTGAGGTTGCCTCTCTTACTGCTGGTGATAACAACGATACTGTCACTGTCTTCACGGGCTATGCGAACGATATCATCCTCAATGGCGGTGCTGGAAATGACACTCTGACAGGTGGTGATGGCGATGATATTATCACAGGCGGCGAGGGAAATGACGTTCTAAACGGTGGTGCAGGCGATGATGTGTTGAACGTGGATACTACTGACAACCTTGCAGCACTGCGCGGCGGCACTGGTTTTGATACAGTTATTTTTGACACAGGCACTACAGCTTTTAGCTTCGCCTTGGGGGATGCCAATAGTATTGAATTCCTTATTGCTAACGATGGTGCAAATACGATTACGTATTACGGTGCAACTAGTGTGGTTTTCTCTGGACTCGGCGGTAATGATGTTTTAGTAAGCGGCATAGGCAACGATCGCCTAGAAGGTGGTGATGGCTTTGATACTCTCACGAGCAGTCTTGGTAATGATGTATTGATTGGTGGCCGTGGCGATGATATTCTGGACGGTGGCGACGGGTATGATACCGCAGTGTATCAAGGCAGCATCTTCACTAATGTAGTGAATTTCAACGGCAGTTATACTTACGTCAAAGATACAGTAAATAACCGTAATGATACAGACCGTGTAAGCAATGTAGAAGCCTTCAGCTTTGATGATGGTGTGCGTACTTGGCAGGAACTGCGGGACTTTGAAGATTTCTACCGCCTTCGTAACCCTGATGTGGTTGCCGCTATCAATGCCAACAAATTTAGCTCTGGTTTCTATCACTATGTCATCTGGGGCAAAAACGAAGGCCGCCCTATCAGCTTTGATTTCAATGAAGCTTATTACCGCTTGCTGTATAAAGATGTCGATGCGGCAATCAAAGCGGGTAGTGTGCGTTCCGGCCTAGCGCACTATATTTCAACTGGCTTTGCCCAAGGTCGCCAGACCAATTTTGATTTCAATGAAACCTATTATCGCTTGCTTAACCCCGATGTTGACGCTGCGATTAAAGCAGGCACAATGCCTTCTGCACTCTATCATTTCATAAACCACGGTTATAGCGAAGGCCGCACGCTTGCCAGCCAGTTCAATGAAAATTACTACCGTAGCGCGAATGCTGATGTCAACGCCGGAATTATCGCCGGAACTTATAAATCCGGTTTGGATCATTATATTAAAACAGGCTTTGCCGAGGGTCGGATGGCGCGGTTCGATGCGTTCAGCAGTACGTTGACACACGGCACTAACAACAAGGATTACATTGTAGGTAGTGCTAACAATGATGTGTTGAGAGGCTTTGCAGGAGATGATATTATAAACGCTGGCAATGGCAACGATACGATTCAGGGAGGCATTGGTAACGATATACTGCGCGGCGAAGCTGGCAATGATGCACTTTATGGGGACGATGGAAATGATTATCTCATAGGCGGTGCTGGCAACGATACTATGGATGGCGGTGCCGGTACAGACACCTTTTCTTGGGATGCAACTGCTCTTAAAAGCAATGATCTGATGGCTGGCGGGCTGGATACCCTGCTTAATCCCAAAGGAGATCGGATCGATTTTACGAGCAACGTGGAAGCCCTGCTCAAAATTGGTGGACAGACACTTGCCTCGCTTACTGCTGACAAGACCCTTACCAATACTGTCACTAGCAGCATCACTTTCGGTACAGGCAATAATCTTCGTTTCGCCAACAGCTTATTGCAAATCGATCTTGATGGTAATGGCAGTTTCAATGCCACCAATGATTTTCAAATCAGCCTCAGCGATGCTAACAGTCTTACCTATAAAGCTGCTGGAGATTTCTTTATCGTTAGTTAAATGGGTTCCATTGTACGAGCTAATCTTTATACTTTAAAACATTACGAGTAACAAATTTTTCTTTTTTAGTTACTTATGGATTTTTCTAAGATTTAAAGATTAAAGATATGCTCTACATAAAATATAACTAGCTTTCTGAATTCGTTGAATTGGTATTGCGTTTTTATTTCCTAATCTGTTGTGTATTATTAATGCACAACAGCCTAATCAATATATGATTTAAACGTGGTGAAGGATAATATTTATCGCATCTTGAGTGCTAATTTTATATTGTGTAGCAAGTTTATTCATGTTGGCTTCACCATTTGCATGATCTTTGATGATTGCTCGAACAATGTTTGGTGAAACATTAATCTCACTATTGGTAACGACTGGTTTGGGTAAAGTTTGAGAAATAAATAATTCTTTTCTTCTTAATACATGTATTTGACGATAATGTTCTTTTCTGGGTATCCACAGACAATTACCAGGGGCAAAGTCACTCTCTTGATCAATACGAGATATCACTGTTCCTTCGGGTGCTAATCCCATATCTTTTAGAAATTGGGTAAAGTTATCACGCCAGGATGCATCAACTTCAATTCCGCACCCGCCATGATATTTGTACTGATGGTGGTTCTTGTTATAGCAGATACGCTTGATGTGTAACCAGGAGTTATACTCGTGGCTTTTGCAGTGACCGTGGATAGTTTTATCGGTCTTGAGGCTGTCCCGTTGCAAACAGCCGCAACTTTGTGTAAGCCCTCTTTTTAAGCTATTTTTACTAACATATTTTTGGGTTCCGCATCTGCATAAGGTAAGGAGGAGTAGTTCACCCCTTTTCCCCTTAACTTCTACATCAGATATAACTTTTAGTCTCCCAAAATTTGCACCAACTGGGATAGATTCTTTTCTTTTCTTACAACCGCAGTTAGTAGAGCGACCATTGGTGAGAGTGTGACTGTAGACAAGTTTTTGAGTTCCACAATCACACTTACATAATACTTGCTTTCCTTGTTTTTCTAATACAGTCCAACTACCGAATTTTCCACTTATATTAATTACGCGCTTTGTAGTCTCCATAAATCATTTTGGTGTTATTACTGCTGGGTTAAATATTTAAAACAAGCTGTTTTTCTTGCTCCAGTTCCTTCTTTATCCAAGCAAGTTGTTGTCCAATGGCTAGGTGCTGCATGGGTACTTTTGTCTCGTATCCCTTCGCTTGTAAAATGGGTGTTACCTCCTGTCTGTAAAGCTTGCCCGTCAAGAATACAAACTCTATTTCCAAAGACGCAACTTGTATAAGGTTTTCTGCTACTTGTTCCGCCCATAGTATACGTTCTTGATGAGATAAGGAATAGGGGGATTTATCGTAGGGCTTGATGATTGTTTCTGGGTTAAGAACTTGATGTAAAGGTGACAGGATATACCATCTTGATTCTTTTTCTTCTACGTAGCGACGGCAAGCTTGAAAGTGCTGCGAACAATATAAGTCTTTGGCGGCAGCAGAGTAGGGAAGCTGCTTGCCACATCCAGCAACCAGGTAGATTTTTTCCTTGGGAATGAATTTTCTGTAAGTGCCGATCGCCAGATTGAGGTTGTGGGCGATTCTTCCCATAGTATGCGTCCGTCCTTTGTTTGTTAACCGAGGGTCAATCCTATGTCGGTTAAGAACCCTGCAAACATTACAGTTGCACTTTGGCGTGCAGTAGGCTGGCATCCGAATTAATTTTTCCTCATTGCTGACGAACATCCCACCGCCTAGTCCTTCTCGGATAAAAGTTGAACCATCAAAGGATAATCCCATCTGAGTAAAAGCTTTGGCATACTGGGGCGAACATAGTCCAAAAACGTGTAGATGAACATTTGGCTCGTGCGATACTCCTGCGGAGTCGCTGCGCGATGGCGAAACGCCCGCCTTGTCCTGTCGGACACGCTTCGCGAACGGCGATACTCGTTCCGAGTCACTTCGTGAACGCACAACTTCAGTGATTGTTTTGATAATGTGCAAGTTAGTTGAATACTCCCTCGCCTGAGGAACAAGGCCACCGATGCCAAGATGGCGGTATCCTAGTCCCAGAAGATATTTTGCTACTTCAAGGCGTTCACTGAGAGACTGCCCGTGGATGACTGCTAGGGGGATTCTATTAGGAACATAACTTTTAGCAAGTTGGATAAATGTTTTTGCTTGTTGAAGGTTATATTCGTGCCGTTCTCTAATATTTTCTCCTACAAGTAAATGGTCAGGACAAACAATAATATCACCGACTTTTGAACGTTCTCGATATCTATGAATAGACCAGTGGGCATCAACATATTTACCGTTGAGAGTAGGAATATCTTGGTCACGGTAGTTAAACGATCCACAGTCATGAATAATCAGACTATCTGGAACAATTTCTGCTTTTGTAGCGAGTGAGTATAGCCAGCCCGCAGGCTGATATTCAAGCAAGTGCCAAATCGGGATTTTTTCACCCTTGATTTTGAGAAAATCACTCTTACCTAGTACTGGATAAAAACCTAGTTTCATAGTATTTAAACGAGCAAATTTTGAATTTTATTCGTTAAGTTAACCCTCTGCTTGGAGAGGGCTAATTGCTCAATTACTTTCTGTATTTATTGGAAATACTTAGAAGATACTGCCGCCAACGATTAGAGACTTTAGTAGCAAGAGTGCTAATATCACTTGCTGCAATTTCTTCTGCTTCAGTTTCAAAAGCATCATCAAAGTGGCTCTTGGCGTGATACTCCATACCATCAAAGTAAATATTGAAGCTAGGGTTAAGTTGAAAATCTTGAATCATATTTATATCCTTCCTGGGGAAGATATAAACCCTTATTCTGTTCTGCTAGTCTATTTTTTTCATAATTATCAAGAATCATTTTCTTAAATTCTTCCCTTGTTGCTTGTAAGTCGCGGAATATTTTGTTAGTGGGATAGAAGAATACCGACTGTTGACGGCTGTAAAACCAGACTAGTTGATTGATACGATAGGTGTCATTGCTATCAAGCAGAACATAACTAATTTGTTGGTAAAAATTTTCTAGGGAGAAAGGACGCTTCTTGGCAGTTGTTCGTACATCAATAAGAGTATTTCCAGCGATTATTTGGCAATCAGCACCTCCAAGATATTCACTTAAAGGGTATGAAGCATTGCAGGTGATATTTCCACTCACTTGATTAGCTACAGTTTGCCAAGTACGGGGTAAAATACCGATAATTTGAGATGTATCTTGAATACTAGGAAGCCATTTTTTGAAATATTCTGGTTCAAGTTTAAGGGTTTTTTCTCCTTGTAGAAAAGGTTGAATAATTTCATGTATGTTACGGCTACGTGCATAATTTTCTAATGCGCCCAGCAGCATACACTTTAGAGATTCTTCTTCAAGGGAAGTTGAATTGGTAACGCAGTAATCAAAAGCATATTCTATTTTGAGGGCTTTGGCTCCAACCTGAGCAAGACAATTAGTAAACCATGTTTTATCTTCATAGATGCTTCCTAAATATTTAGCAAGTGCTTTGGCGATCGCATTTCCTACCAATGGAAAATCTACACCATCAACTGGACTGATAATTTCTTGATTTTCTAATAGTTGGTTATGGCTAGTAATCATTTTAATAACTGTTTGGTTTAGTCTAGAGTCAAACCATCCCCTGATAGGTGAATTTCTATTTTTTAATTCAGATGTTAAGCTCACTTTTTAATTTTTCGCTTGAAATACTACATTGAGTATCTGCGTGAGCTTTACGTAGTAATTTTTCGTTAAATTGTGTTATTTAACACAATAAACTAATCATTAAAATAAATGAAAAGCTTGTTGAATTTGAAATTTGCAACTGATGTAAAGCGTAACTTCTAAACCCAAGTTTTTATATTGTTAATGCAACTTTGCAAACTTGGTAATGGGTAATTTATAGTTCAACTTCTCTTGACTTGGTTTTAGGTGCAGCAGCGACAGTTTGCTTTTGAGGAGAGGGTATGTGTTCAGTAGGGGTATATTGCTGCCGAATTTCTTCTCCTCGCCATACTTGTAAGTCATTCATAATATCTTTAAGCGGAACAAAATCGACTACTGTTTCTCCTTGCTTTTGTGCCTCAGTTGCCTTGTAGGTCATAATCTTGAAGTACATCTCTCGCTGATCGGCAATTGGTAACTTGCTGTTGTTCTCATTTATCCGTTGTAGAATTTCTTCATTGCCTTGATTCATTGCCCCTCCCCAGTCAGGGCCACCATGCTTGACCATATTTGCCCATTCCTCGGCGATGTAAGGGTGAACTGTGACAGGCAGATCGCCAACTGCTTGTATTACTCGTTTTTTGGGTGCAGATGCGGCTGTGGGAGTAGATTGTTCGTTACCAAAAATTTGTTCCAGGTTGAGTTTGCTGGCGTTTTGGGCAATAAACTTAATTTGGTTGATATCGTACTCAGAGATATTCATCTTGCTGACTTCTTTGGTAATGCCAGCTTCGGTTTTAGTTAGGTCAAACCGGACAAGTTCCTGAGTACCTTTTTCTTCGGTAGTTTTAAATAATTGCAAGCTGGCTCGATTTTTTTCGGGGTTGCGCGATCGCTTGATGGTAAATTCACCTACTGTAAGTTCTTCCTTATCAGCCTGGATGAGGACATTATTCAGGGTGTGCAACATCTCATTTTGTTTAAATACTTCCAGCGTTTTAATTGTGCCGGCAGGTGCAAGACTTCCCAAGCTGTTTGCTACATCACGGATATCGGCATTGTTGAGGTCAGGTAGCTTGCCATTGTCGCCTAAGTATTCTGCCACCATGAGAAACTCCTGACGTTCAACAGGTAACATCTCTGTAGGCTTTTTCGTGATTTTCGGTTCCTCTTTTTTGTTGAGTTTAAAATCCATCAAAGAGTTCTCCCACCCAAATAATTCATCACTGCGGCGATGAATGCTAACAGTGTCTCCCTGTTGGCGAATCACAAATGTATCGCTACGGTAAATACGTGAACCATCTTGTTCAAGAGTGCCGTATTTTTTTAACATTGCGATCGCAGTTTCAGCAATGTCTTTATTTTCCCCGTTATAACGTTCTTCCCGCGCTTGTTTATTATTAATTTGATAAATAGGTACTTCAACCTGACGCGCCCACTGCTGCGCTGCTGGTTCTACATCTTGAGAATTAGCTACTTCTTGATAGGTAAATTCAGGTGCATATTTTTTTCGATTATTAGCCGCTTGTTCCTCTGGCTCTTGTGCAAAAAACTGATTGGAAGTTACATTTTTATTTACCTCCTCTTCAGCTTGATTTTGAGATTGCTGGTTACTATTAACTATCCGTCGAATTTGAATAGTTGCTTCGGACTGTGCGATTTTTTCTTGAAGATTATTGACCACATCATCTTCAAAACTGTTATCTACCTCTATTTCAACAGATAAGTTGATTTCTTGATTTATAGACGAACTGTTTTCGCTGGTTTCATTTTGTAGTAACTGCTGTGAAGTATTTGATTTGACTGCTTGAATGTTAGTTTCAGATTGTTCGCTGAGTGTCTGCTCTACTGCTTCAGGATAGTCTTTGACTACAGGAGACTGATAATAATCAACATCTGGTGGGGAGTCAAAGTCGGGTGGATTACTAATATCGATATCATCTATAAAACCTACCGCAGCTTCCTCTTCTTCATAAGACAAATTAATTGGTGTGGTTACAATTTCAGAATTTAATGGTTGATTATCTTCGTTCAGTATTACTGATAAATTATCTAATGATGGAGTTACTTCTGTTATATCTGTGTTTCCATTATCAAATAATAACTCTTTTGTATCTTTATAATTGTTAATAGTGTCAGCAGAGGGAGGTAGTAGCTTAACTAGTGGTTCACTGGCCACATCTATTATTTCATCTGGAGTAAGTATTTCAGTGACCAGATTAGTTGTACATTTACCTTCGCTATTTTGTTCGTAGATAACGATTTGTTTTTCTGAACCATCTGACTCTAGATAAGCTGTAATTTTCAGAGTATTATCACTTGTTTGCTGATAATCACTATTGAAATTAGGTACATCTTCTACTAATCTTGCAGCAATTGTTTGTGCTTGATAGTCAGTAAAAGGTTCAGTTTCTATTGTGTATTGACCTTCTACTAATAAATCGGGCATTAACACAATATTAGTTTCTTGATTGCTTTTTATACTTTGGCTGCTTAAATCTACCTTTTCCCATTTATATGCACCAGGGGTAGATTCATCAGGTACAAGATTGTAAATATCTTTGCCAACTTCAACTGCAATTTTACTTGCTTCTTGAGCTTCTTTGAGTTTTTCGAGAATTACTTTAGTTATCTTAGTAAGTGCATTGATTAGGCTTTTACTTAATTCTCGACTTGTTTGAATTGCAGTATCGGCTGTACCTAAATATGATTCATTAATTTGAGTGTGTCTGGAGTCAAACATATATTAAATGTGGTAACAATAATCTATAAATTCAAACAGTCTGACTGTACTTTATAAAAACCAGTTGGTCATTAAATTTAAAGTTTTTAGAAAAAGCTCTTGTACGCATCAACAGGTAAAGGTGCATTGCCCGCTTGTACGGGTGCTTGTGGGATAGGGAACTTCCGATCTACTTCCTTGACTCGTAAATCTAAATCTTCCTGTGTGGGTTTTTTCTGGGTACTTTTCCTAGCAAGCTCTTTGATGAGTTTATCCCAGTTAGCGTCATTTTCTTGTTCTAATCCAATGATATATTTGGGGATTCTGATATTTTTTAATAGTGGTACTGAACCCTCATTTTTATTGCTATAAGCTGGGTTGATAAATAGACATTTACCAGGTGGTAATTTAAGGAATTGGGCTGGCTCGAATAGCTTGCGAGTCCGTTCTTGTTCGCTGATAGATGTGCTGGCTTTACCCCCTCCCGTTGAGCGGGATTTTTGTTTATATTTAATTTCCTCTTCACCTAAATATGCAGAAAATAATCGTGCTGATTCTTCTTCACCAGGATTAAAAACAAATTTTGTACCGCACGCACCAAGGATAGCTTTAGAGATTTCTTTACCATAAATCTTTTCAAGCTGACCCATATTTTGCCAACCCAGGATACCGCAGAATCCTTCGGAACGAGATTCATTAAGCCATCTAAATAAATCTGGAAGGAAGATACTTGGCAACTCGTCAAGACACACCACTAATGGGCCGTCTTCCTTACGTTTTTTGGCAATACTACGGGAAACTACCATGTGAAGAATACTGGTCATCAGAGGGCTGACAGCATCGCGGCGTTCGCGGTCTAACCCGAAGATAATCATCTGTTTGCGTTTTACCTCCAAGGGCAAGGTTGTTTTACCGACAAAGCATCCCAATGTACCCCTTGCCATGAACCGGGTGAACATCAATGAAGCACTACCAGCGATACCCGCTACAGTTTTCTCTGAGCCAGCCGAGCTAAATAATTGACCAAAAGCTATCCTAATCCAGGGGTTTAGTTCGGCTGCCATCAAGCGTTCGACCATCTTCTCGCTAGAAAGTATTGCCGCTGCCGTCATAATATCAGCGCGATCGTCAAACTCTTTGGTTAGCATTAAAATAGCCTGGGTCAACTGGTCGCCGGCGGGGCCAAAGAAGGCATCCTCAGACGCATTACCTAACAGGCGGAAGTTTTTGTTAATTACCGTAGCTAACTGCCGTGCGGTTTCAGCATCGCTACTGTCACGCAAGAAATCGATTGGGTTACATACCTCTGATTCGGGAAATCCCGGTGCAAAGATATGTACGTCATACCCCTTGGATTTGGCATAACTGGCGATTTTGGCTTGACTAGCATACTTAAAATCGTATAATACGATACCAAAATCTTGGTCAATTGCTGAGTAAATCATCGGGTTGATAGCCGAGAATGATTTACCACTACCAGGTGCGCCAATTACAGCAGTTCCGCGTTGGACATCGGGTACATAAACTGGAACTCCCCCACTCCCCTGGGGTGATTTTTGACCCTTGTATCTATGTACTCCAATATATAAACTGGCACTATCACATTTAGGAGCGACGATTTGCTTGAGAGCTTTTTTCTTAGCTTGAGCGGTTTCCTTTGCTCCACCCCAATAGCTAGTAGCAAGCTTGCCTTTTTTACCATTACTAAAAAGCTGTAGAAGCAACAATAAGCCAATTCCCCCAGCAAGTGCCAAACCTTGAGGTGACATGAGCTTATCTGTATATTTACTAAAGTCAGTATTGCTATTTTTATTGTTTGCTTTTACTTCTCTAACTGTCTTAGTTTTAGCAGTTGCAAACAGATGATTATTCATATTAATCTGTGTTAATTGCATGAGGAAATTGAAGAAATATGCGGTGAAGTGAAGTTGCATATTTCTTCATTAGTTATCTGGTGTGTCCTCTCCAAGTCAAACGTTAAAGAGGATAAATTCTTCTATGATTGCCTTTTTACTTGTTAATTTTTAGGTACGGTGAGGGGCGTACCAAGGATAATTGGGTCTATCTCGCGGTAGGTGAAGAAGGGAACAGGGCCAATGAAGTAGGGCGAGCAGCCTAAGTCAACCCACCCCCGCTTGCAGATACGGAAGAACATCGCGGTGGTGATACTTCCGTCCGCCTCGTTAATATCCCAGATGACTTGTTTAAATGATTTTCCAAAGGGGTGGCGACCTGTGGGTTCTTTTCCACCGTTGAGACTGCCCAAGATGCCAAATCCGCCTTTAACTTTTTGGTCTTTGCCGGACATCCATTGTGCGCCAGTCACAATATCGCTACCCGAAACTTCAATGTGACCACAGGTTTTCTCGCACGGGACATTAAACCCAGCTTGATAGCTACCACTTATTGACTTCCAGCGTCCACTTTCAAGCGAACCGAGGGGTAAGTCTACTTTGCCGATAAAGCTAACATCGGGGATGGGAACACTGGGGAACCGATCAAACGGCACATCAGCTAATCCCGGAACCTTACCAATTGTTGTGTTTTGCCAGTTAGTAAAGTCTTTTAGCTGTGCATCCTCAATACCAGGGATACTGGTGAGTTTATATTTATCAAGTTTGATATACTCACCAAGTTCCACTTCTCCCAGTTGGGGATAATTGTCCAGCACCTCACCAACAGTTTGGTAGCTTGCGGTGCTGCCTGTAACTTTGGTCACTAGTTCTTGAATTGGTGGGATGGCTGCGATTTCTGAATCTTCTAAATTAGGAATTGCTTCGGCGAGGTCTTCGAGTGTTTGCCAATCGAGTGTTTCAAAATCTGACAGTTTGAGATTTTTGAGTTGAATGCCCGTGATGTCAGCGATATCTTTAAGCGTGAAATCTTCAATATTGAACTCAGTTGCCTCAAAATCACCCAGTTCCATGACTTCAGCAAGGCTTTGTCCAGCACTCCAGGTGCGTGTCTCCTTCATACCAGGGTTTTTGATATTGGGGAATTCAACGCTGCCAGCACCGCCAAATTTCATATTTCTAAACGTGATACTGCTCCAATCGGGAGTAGGTGCGCCATTGACGTATTTTGTTGCAACCGGCTGTGGCTGTTTGGTTTGTTTTGTCTTATTTATCGAAGTGTTCAAATTTGAATACTTCGATGAAACTGTTTGAGCTACCGCTTTATCGCCGAATAAGAGACTGCCGATATTATAGCTACTTCCATATCGGATTAACCCATGTAGGGCAAGCCCAGCAATAAGTCCTGCAACCATTAGGTAGCGTAATTTATTAAACTTTTCTATCCGATACTCAAGCCCTCGATTGGTTTTGTTGTGAGTGGTTTCCTGACTTGCAGCTCTCACTGGTACAATCGCAGTTACTTCTGCTGTAGTATCTAAAATTTGGTTGTTAGAGGTGAGATTTTCGTTATACATCACTGTTATTTAAAAATTGTTTTACCTGGGTTTTTTGTTGTCAGAGGGTTATTGCGCTGTGGTGGTATTTCTAACAAGCGCTTTCCACCCAGTAGCATGAGTTTTTCAACCAATTGCATTGATACTCCGGCGGTGCTGGCGGCAACGACAAGTTCCTCTCCTTGCGATCGCAACTCAACAAGTTGGTTCAGACGCTTCCAAAGCTTGCTGTCTGTCGTAACCCACTGGTTTTTTAGAGCAACTTGCATTCCTTTGGCGATATGTCTGCTATCAGATAATGCGGTGTAACTGACCTTTGGTTTTACTTCTTCAGGTTTGCTGGGAGTGTCGCCAATAATTTCAATTTGGCTGTACTCTGGTGTGCCACTGCCCGCTACAATCCGGAAGTGATAGCTTTTCTTTGTTGAGCCAGATTCGGTAATCACCGTCATGTGCGCCCCGGAAGGAGCTGGTGGTAAACCGGGGATTTTGACTGTCTCGATGCGGCGAATGTGAATTAGTCCTGCACCCGTACTGTTACTAGAACACTTACCCAAGCCCTCAAGACATCCATCTACATCAAAAACAAACCTAGATGGGTCATCCAGCCAGATTTTCTTGATAATTTCTTTGGTGTTGTAGAACGATATTGATACCCCATGTCCAGGCCACACCTTAACTGTCTGCAATTGGGCATTTTCCCCTGACACCTGGGACGCTGCAACTTGACGGATAGTACTTGCCAGTACAAGTTGGTTTGGTGCAAACATGGTGGCGATGGTAAGGCACCCACCAAAGGCGATTGCGCGGAGCGCAGTGCCAGAGGCAATCGCCCAAGGCATCCTTAAACTAAAATCGGCTATATCTCTTAGTTTCACAGCTTGATTGACCTATCGACTTTGATTGTGATTTTGGTGTCTTTAGGCACATACCAAACATTGGGACGGCGGTTGATTTCGTCAGTAGCACGTTCTGTCCGCTTGCTGAGTGTTTCGCCAAGTTTGCCAAAAGCACCTTCAAGGAAAGCAGCTCCCAGGTTGCGATTGTTATTGCGGCTGCGGGTTCTTGTCCCACCTAAAGGCAAATCTTCTGTGATTTCTTCATCCGGCTGGTTAATAATTTCCCCTACCTTGGCAAGACCAGCTATTGTCCCTAATGTGGCATCATATTTGGCAATTTCAGATCCCTTGTCGTCGTAAGGTCTGGCGATTAGGGGTGAACCCGCCTCTCCCAAAACTGATATTGTTCCAGGTGATAGAGGATATTCTGTGCCGTCTTTAAGAATAGCCGCGACTTCGGCACGCACACCTGATGTGCTATCAACCGAAATCATAGCGATAGTTACCTGCGTTCCGGCGGGAATGGCTATTTCCCCAGTATTGCTATAAAGCGGCTCGTTCAACCGGGCGACAAACCGTAATGTATTTGTCTGTTCTTGGGAACGAGCGTTATTACTGGTTTGAGGCATAACGAGCGGAGTTACCAGGGTTGCACTTGCAAACGAACCGACAACTAAATACTGCGGTTGTGTTTCTTGGAGTATCTGCGCTTCTTCTGGCAGGTAGTTATTTGCAACTTGTTCGATTTGCTGAGTGTAGTTGTTTTCTTTGTTACTAGCAAAACTGGATTCTACGGTCTTTTCTTTGTCAAGTTCCAAGCTAATTTGTGGCTCGTTTACTGAGAAGCTATAAATAACTGGCACGGCTTGATTGTTATCTTTGTCATCAGTATTGCTATACTCTGGAGTACCGTTGTTTGTAGTTACAGGTTGCCAACGCGGGCGCAGTTCTTCAACTTGATTAGGGGTATTGGTAATTGTTTCGGTATTCTCGCTGCGTCGGCTACGGCGACGACGGGAGCGATCGCTATTTTGTTCTGCTGGGCGTAATGTTTCTTCAGTTTTAGCTGTAACTTCTGGTACTGTTGTGTTTGTAGGTTCGCTGATAGTAGTGCTGGCTAGCATATACTCAACTCGACCAACCGAACCCAGGTTACGCAGGCGTTCGAGTTCGGCTATTGGATCTTTGGCGACACTCTGGTTGCTGGCAACTGTTTGTTTGGCAAATTTTGGCAGAGGAGCGCTAGGACGCAGAGGTGGTATTGGCTGTGAAGCCACTACTCTACGTGTTGGTCTAACAGGTTCGGGTGTTTCTTCCCGGTATACACGTCTTCTGGAAGTAGGGGGAGTTTCTTGAGCAACTACCCTTCGTTGTCGAATAGAACGGGTTCTCTCTTGGTTTTTGGCTTGTTCTTCTTCAGTAGCTTCTTTTTTCTCCTCTTTGTCTTCTGTGTTAGCTTTACCATTTAGGGCATCAAGTTCTTCCTGTTGCTTGGCGAGAGCAAGCTTGGCATAAACATCGCCTTCTTTTTTCTCAGATGCGGCAACCGTGGGAGTTGGAGTAGTAGTTAATTCTGGTTTTTTGGCATTTTTACCACCCCCATTCATCATGCCGTTGAGGACAACAAATATAACTAGAAACCCAGCACCAAATGCACCACCAATAATTCCTAATCTTGACCAGGGAGATGTAACAAAGTCGTGTTTAGTTTGGATTAACGCGGCGTCTTCTACTTCAGTTTCATCTTCTTCAACCACCTCAAATTGCAAATTTTCAACTTCATCTTCTTCTGCCCTATCGATTGGTAAAAGACTATTTACTGAAGATATATGTTTATTGGAAGCCTCATTCTCTAGCTGTAACATAGTTCTATGCTTGATTAATGATTTTTATTTCTTACCGAGGTTATAATCAACGATTTGAGTAATTTCTAAACCTGGTTCTCGTATTAAATAAATTTTCTTATCGAGTTCAGTTGGCTTATTTGGTAACTTGGGAGTATCGACAGCTTCGACAGTAATTGTTTTGTTAAATGCAATTCCTTTGCCTTGGTTTTCGTTCCTATTAAAGCTGACGAGCGTAGCGATATAATCAACTTCCCACTGTCCATCCTTGATTTTTCTGGGTTCAGAGATATGGCGGGTGACGAGTGAAACTTGAACTTCACCGTTAAATACACCACTTGGAACGATTTCTGCTAATTTCTTGAGAAAGTTTGCCCGGAAATCTTGATTTTCAGATAGTGCAAATGCAGCTTCCCAGGCTCTAGTGGGAATTTTTTTTCTACTATTTTTTGTTGTTTGAATATCTATTCCCCTATCAGGTTTAGTAACATTTTCGCCATTCTCTGTTGCTTCGATTATTCCGTTCCATCCGAACATTTTAATCATGCTATCTGAGATAAAGCGTTTGATAGTTTCGGCTTCGCGTTCGTTGGGAGCAGCAAATTTACCAGGTGAAATAGACCCATCTTGGAGTTGAACTATCGTCATGCCTTTGACATGATGATTTGTGCTAGCACTCATGCCAATATTTATTATTTGCAATAGGGTAGATAAGATAGTTCCTCCTGCTGTTACGGCGATCGCCATTGCAATAGGTGTGGACGTAGATTGCCCATAACTGAGGAGCCGAGCTGGTTGAGATTTAGACTTAGGTTTAAGCATATTTATTTGTTAATTACAAAGAAGAACTCAGGAGTCAGGAGTCAGAATTCAGAATGGAATTAGCGTAGCCTGTTAGTAGCCTACTAACTTCCTCAAGTTGAAGCATTAATCCTGAAATGTCACCATAGTCAAGGTCTTTTGAAAGAATTAGATAGTAGCGACATTCTTCTAAAGAACCTTGTGCAATGTTTAAAAAACGAACTTTATCTGCTGCTCCTTTTTTCTTAAAACCCTCAGCTATATTTGCTGCAATAGAGATTGCTGCTCGTCTAAATTGGGAGGTAAGTCCATATATTTCCGATTTAGGGAACTGACTAGTAAATTGATATACCAATAAAACAAACTGGTGTGCTTTTTGCCAAACTATCAAATCTTGAAATGTTTTGGCTGGCTGTCTCATTTATTCTGACTCCTGAATTCTGACTTCTGAATTCTGATTTATTACTTTTTAACTTTGATTTTGGAACTAACAAATTTGGTGGCATTGACAGCAACCGTAGCAGTTGTACTTGCTCCACCTGTAGCGATTCCTGCTGCAATTTCAGAGCCAAATGCTACTGTTTTACCTAATCCTGTCCAAACAGCTATTCCACCACCTGCGGCTAATGCAGATGCAAGGATAGGAGAAACTAACCCAACAAAAAGCAGAAATATCATCGGTTGATTTTGTTCGGAATTAGCGATAAGTTGTCCGCACAAACCAATAATCATGTTGAAGCAGAGTTTCGCCATTCCAACGGTGAAATAACCAGTTAGCCAAGCGAAAATAGGTTTTGCGCCAAAGGGGAGTAGCGAACCGCCTATTGCCAACGGGCCAAGTAGGGCAGTTAAAAGCATCGTGAATTCTATACCCCATTGGTAAGCGTTATTGAGGGCGAGGAGGATAACTGCGACAAATCCAGTAATCATCGAACCGATTGTACTGGTGATAGTATTACCAATCTTTTCGGCGATTTGACCAGGGGAGAGATTTTCGAGCGCGTCTTTAGCATCAGATAAAGCCTGAAGTGGGTTAAATTCCCAACTACCGCTATCGGGGGCTTCTCCTTTAAATAGATCGGGCGCAGAGGTTTTGAGTTCTGCTTCTGCTTGTTGCAAGCAGGTGATTGAATCTTGCGTGTTACCAGGGATGGAGCGGCATCTTTCCATTGCCGCCCCTACTTGCTGCTGGAGGGCAATATTGCCGACTGCGCGGTTGAATGCTACTTCTAGGTTGGCTCCGGCAGCAGTAAATTCCAGGATGTCATTATTAACAGTATTAATGTATCCCCGGATGGCAAGTGTTCCACTTCTAAGTAAAGTGCCATTGTTAGCTAGTAGTCCGATCACCAGAATGGGCCATATCAAACTGGAGAGAGCTTTCATATCTTCTTGATTTATCCAGTTTTTGCCTAACTCAACCATAAAAAGGGTGAGTGTAGCGATCGCAAAAAACTGACCAACTTTGCACATGGAGCCGTACAAGTTACCGTTGAGGGTTTCTTGCCAAAGTTCATTGAAACCTTCTGCTACTAATTGCGCTCCAGCTGACGCATTTTCTAAAATGTCTTGCCCGAAGAATGGGTCGGTTGCAATTACAAGATGTTCTAACATGGTCTGTATTATGTACCTGATAGAGAGTTGGTCATCTCAATTGCAGAGATGACCAACTAATTAGGGTGAATTATTCACCTGCGGTAGTTTTGAGACTGCTAAACCCACTGATTTCGATATACTGGGCGCTGATACCGTCCATCATCAGGTTTTGACGACGGCGATCGCTTGCCCCCTGTTCGGCAAGTTGAGATAGCATTAGGTTAGTTTGCTGGGCATCGTGCCGTGTTTGCAGTCCGTCAATGCGAGATTGACCCAACATTGAGACAATTTGCGAGTTTTGGGCGGCAATGACCTTGAGGATGTTTTGTGAAGCATCCATTGGTTGTGCAGATTCTGCGAGTTCTTTGGCCTCGGCTACAGTTTGTTGAGTTGCTTCTATCTCATTTTTGGTACGTTCCTGACCGACTTCCCCTAAGACGCTGGCGATCGTAGCGCGGGTGGTTTCTCTCTCCAGTTCGTTAGCTGCACTGACCGCAGCTTCAACTGTGTTGCTTTCATTCCAGTTACCCTTGCTCTTAAGTTGCTCTTTGAGCTTTTCGGCTGAGTTTACTGGATCTGGCATATCCATACTGCCAGTCTGAATAGCAGTTTTAGCTTCGCCTTTCATCCCACCCCATTTATTAGTTCCTGAAGTGAGTTCCTTTTTGGTTTCCTCAAAATAGTTATTGAATTTCCCTAAAACCTTGAAGAAGTCGTCAATTGAAAAGGCATAACTGGGTGCTGTACCGAGTAAAGTAACCAGACCAATTATTGACCCGATTATTACTCCTTTCTTAGTAAACTTGAATTTTGGTTTCATACTTTTCGTGGATAAAATAATCAATGTGGCAATTAAAGTTAAGCCACTTGTTTATGAGTTATTGATTCTTCTTGTTATAAATACAGATTATTCTTAGTTTTTCTTCTATAATTTATGCTGACTTTAATGGCTGATTGTTATTGTTATCCATTGACTACTCCCCTGAATGAATTCAAGGGATTCTAAGAGGATGCTACGCGACGGGTTAAAGCCTCGTTGCTTTGCTTCTTATTAGCTGTCACCCAGATATAGATCCGGGTGGGGTGAGTCAAAGCACCCCTAGACACTCCACTTAAATCAAGTCCAAGTTTTGTGCTTACTTTACGGATGATATTGGCTGCACCGTTGCAGTCTGCATTGATGCACCAATTCATTGCCGTTCTAAACAATCCTCGTTTCACTCTGCGTCCAGAAGATTTCCAACTATCGGGTTTTTCACCGTGTTTTGGGAGCATGTCACCATCAACAAATGATGCTGCTGATGTGTTAGCTTCTTCTGTCTCCACGAACTCTATACCGTGTTGTTGGCATAGTTGCTCAATCCGTGCTTTGAGTCTTGCTGTGGGGATTTGGACAAATTGTTGGTTACGCTTTTTACCTAAATCAATCTCTTGCTTGATGCCTTGACCCCACCCAAATACGACTCTACCAATGCGATTGTCTAAGCAGTGATTAATAACAATTCGGGCACCCTTATTGATAGCATCTCTGATTTGGCGGTTGCGTTTCTCGGTGATATCGGCAAGGTTATTAGACCAAAAACCTTGAGGTTTATTCTCTTTAATTGTTGACACTCGTTTGTTGTACCAACGATTTAAACTCTTAAGATGCCGACCATCAATAATAAAACTTGTTCCTACATTAGAGACGCAAGTTAACCAGTTATTCAACCCGTGATCAATACCTAAAACTCTGCTTTTATCTACGTCCGACTTTACGGTATTAGTTTTGTAGATAAACTCAGCATAAAAGCAACGGTTTCTAGGTAAAATTCGTAACTCTTTAATGTCCTCAAACCTCAAATTTGATGGCATTGGTAAAGTGAAAGAATCTAGCTTGAACCACACTTTTACCTGCGAACCGAGTGGTATTCTAATCTGTCCATCCTTTAGCCTTAGTGCCTGCTTTGGATAACTAACTAAATTGAAACCATTCTTTCTGTACTTTGGTGGTCTAGGTTTATCTGCTAATTCGCCACGATTATACAAAGCGTTAAGCTGCTTGAATGACGCAAACGATTCATACACAGAACGGCATAATTGCTGCGCTGCTTGAGAATAGAGTGTTTGAAAATGACGGTTTGATTTCATTTCGCTATCTAACTCAAACTTGGTTATATAACGTTTTGCTTTAAACCATATTTGACGAGCATAGTAGACGGCACAATTTGATAGTTTATTTGCTTCAGAACAGATAAACTCTAAAATTCCTTTTAATTCTTTATCCGCGTGAATCAAAACTTGTTGACAACCGTACAAAGAAATCACCTCATTAATATTATTAATTATCTCATTATTTGCGAGTTTATAATGTTAAGATTGCGTAGAAACACTGTTCGCGTTACCCTACGGTAAGGCTTTTCTACAAGATGCTACGCGAACGCCTACATTCCTTTTATAAAGTACGAAACATACAACTATGTTGCTTTGTTAATTTTGCTCAGGGACTTTCACGCTATCGCTGATTTTTTAGTAATTGTTGTGCTTCTTGACTTAACTCATCTCCCCGAAGCAGTTGTATATAGCTTTCTGAAAATTTCACCATACCCAGCATTGGATTATCGGCATATTTATTGAGAAATAGAGTGCGTAATTCTTGCTCATTCGGGTTATTTGCTACTGCTGCAAGTAAGCAATAAGCAGGATAATATCTACAGAAAGTAAGTTTGCCATTGTCATCAAGTAACCACTGTGAATAAATACTTTCGCGTTTGGGAAAGAATGCTTCGGTACTATTACGCGAGATAATTTCATAAGGATATTTAAACCTGTTCACAAATGGGTCAACTGCCGATGTTTGAATCCGACCGATCAGGCGGGTTGTGATGTTAGCAAATATCTTGGAAGCAGACTTACTTTGGAAAATACTTTCTGGTTCTTGGGCAGATAAAATTACACGTATACCTGCTTTTGCACCGTTAGCGCAGAGTCTACCAATTAGCTCGGCTATGCTCTCAAAATTGAATAAAATCGGTGCTTCGTCTAAGAAAAATATTGATACTTTAGATGATAAAGCTCTACGTAAGGCTGCGGAATAGGCACTCAGGGCAAGGACTGCGGCATCGGCTTCACTCCCAAGCGATCGCAGTGCGAATACAAGCAATCGAGCATCAGTTTTAAAGCTAGATGGATTGGCGATTGACTGCCCAACTCGTGAATTTAGCCAAAACTTTAATCGCAATCTGATTTGGTCAAGGGCATCGAGAATTTCTTTACTATTATTGGTGATGGAATCGAGTTTTATAAACCCAGGCGAACAATAATTATAGAAATCTTTAAGTGTGGGAATATCTGCCCATTCAGGTGTTCCTAATCCATTTTCTAGTGCTAGCTTGTACCGAAGCTTGATATCTTCATCGTTATAAAAAGTTTCAATTGTGATTGTAATAATACTTTCAATATTTGATACCGTTGTCGGACTTACCCCTACAGGATTTGTTCCTAGTACCATAATCATTAATGTGGATTTCAAGAATTCCTTGAAATCGGTCATCCTTTCTTTAATAACTTCAGGCTCATACCCCCTTAAATCAGGTAATTCAAATAGATTGTTAGACTCTTTACTAATATCGAAATACGCTCCTTCCTCTCCCATAAATTTGGTGTAGTCAGTAAACGTACTAGTACCATCGGGTTTGGGATAATCAAGTGCAATTACGGGAATGTTTTGAGCCAAGGCAGGTGTTAATAGACCTGCTACTAAGACAGATTTACCCGCACGAGTAGTACCAAAAATGGCGAGATTTTTGTGCTGCTTGTACAAATCAAGATGTACTGGGGTTCCTCCCTCTTCAGCAATTAGCTCAAACCCGGATTTATCTCCCGTAGCTGTTCTAACTATCGGCATGAGTCCGGGAACTTCTGATGAGAAATAAGGCAGGCGACGGTTAAATGGCCTTGTAAGTAGGTTTTCCCAAACAACAGGTACACATTGTAACCATGTTTTCCAGGCATACTCGATTTCTCTCTCAACTACAGCAGGGCGCAAGAAGCAGCTAGAAAGGTATTGACAAGCTTCATCAAGTTTTTGACGACTGTGGCGATGGACACAAAAAACAACAGCAGTATGAATCGGGAGACTGCCTCTGAGGATAGTTTCTTGTGCCTTAACTGCCTCCTCGATGTTCATGTTGGCTTTTACGTCAATTGACCCCTTCTCTGAAGACATGGCACTGGAGGTAATTGACTGTTTGGTAATCCGTTGCAGAGCAGTTTTGGCAAGTCCCTGGTTGGCTTTAGATAGCTGGCAGATAATCTCAGTGTCGGAGATTTTTTCTTTAGATATTACTTCCCACAGATATCGAAGCTGGGCGTATTCATCTACCCAGCCTTGGGGCTTTTCGCTAAACTGAAGAACGCCGATATACCTGTCTTGCAGTCTTACCCAGCTGCGATCGAGAAACGGGACAGATTTTTCATTCTCCAGCATCAGGTGGCGAATGTGGAAATCGCTAGTTTGAACTTCTCGAAGTCCTTCTTCATCTAATATGAGGGGATTGGGAACTTTGGGTGCATCGCTACGGTTAAATTGGCTCCAAAGAATTGACCATACTTCCTCACTCGTGACTGCTCGTACTGAAAGCCCCATCGAGTTTGTCAAAAGTTGTTCCCACCGTTGAAACCCAGAGGTAAAACTATCCCGTAAAATTGTTTCAATTCGTTCTTGCCGAACACCGTGAATTTGTCCAGTAAATTGGAACCAGGCATTTTGCAATTGTTTGATAGTTTTTTCAATTGCATCATTTGAGCGACTGTCTTCTGAAGCCAGGACACTATAGGTACACCAGAAACGTAAAAACTTATTTTTACGAGTTCCTGCTTTAGTGAGTTCTCTTGCCCGCAGACGTTCCGATCGCACTAATAAAGTTAGTTGCTCTAGGTCGCAGTTATCCTCTATCTTTTTTAGTTCCTGCTGCCGGAGAAAATCATCAGTGAACGAACCAAGATGAATTGTTAAGGTTTCGCGTTCGGGAAGTTCTTTGAGTCCGCCCTCAATATTTTCAAAAATCGGGAGAATCTGTTCTTCTGGTAAAGACGGGTGGACTCCTTGTACGTCGAAGCAGAACTTAATTTGAATATCTTCTTTTTTCTGGAGGATGAGTGCGCCGATATCTCTACGACCAGCAAGTGAGATACTTGCAATCCCGGCTAAATGAGTAATATCCTCGAACGGTGTTAGGTTTTTGACAACACCTAATTGTTCGGTATCGAGGGATTTTTTACCAATTTTGTCCTTTGTTTTCGTGGAGGCGGTCGAACTCATAGCCTGTAGTCTCGTTCGGTGATATTTTTTACTGGAGCAGCTTTATCTGCGTTTTTTCAGCTGGTGCTTTTTCTGGGATTGAGGTTGTAAAGGATTAACGAGAGAAACAAAAGGTTTATAGCCACGGGTGATGCGGGGTGTGCCGACAAACTTACCGAAGAAGGCTTTGTTGGAACTTACCGTCCACCAAGTTGCCCATCCCCAAGCAGTTACAATTCCGGTTGCGAGCCAGGAAGCTTGCATAAAACCCTTGACTACTATGTAGGAGATGAGAGCGATCGCACTCCAAGGAACAATTTGGTCGGCGGGGAATGGCCCAAGGCGTGGCTGTTCTCCTAATACGCGGTTGACAGTACGAAATTCCCGTTCTCTGCCCATTATTACGAAAGACAAAAGTCAGTTTTTGAAATTTTGATGAGTGGCACTTGTGGAATTGTGCCACTCGTGGTGGCTTTTTTGACGAGTGACGTATCAGCCTGTTACTAGTCCTGCGAGCAAGTCTCCGACTACAACTGTGAGGGCAACGATAATTGGTGTACGGGCGATTGTTTGGATGAAGTCGATAAAGAAATCACTTTCTTTAACTCTTCTACAGAACTGGACGTGAGAGTTTCCCCTCATCCAGCTCCTCAACAAATTGGCTTCTTTCATAAGTACCGCTTTTGACTCAGAGATATTTAAAAGGGATGAGCCTCTAGATAATCCTGTGTTAAAACTGAACGTGAGATTGACCCATCTGTAACAGTTTTAGTATCGTGACAATGGCGGTGGAGTAATTGGAGGTTGTTGTAAGAGTTTTTCCCTTTTCTAGATTTAGGAATAACATGGTCAACTTCCATCAAATCTCCATCACGGAAAAAGAGTCCGCAATGAGCGCATTTACCTTGTTGCTCTTTTAATAAAGTTGCAACTGTTGTAGGCGCTTCTGGGTGATGACCCATTCTGCAACTCCAGTAAACCCAATCTCCATCGTAGGGACTGCGATTATCTTTCACTTTGACGTGTCTGATAATTTTGGTATCACTGTGCTTAATAAGCTGATGACCATCAGGTGTACTAAAACACCATTTATTTGTTTGAGCTACTCTCCAGTATTTGTTAGCAATTTCGTGCTTACTACTGTGAGTACATCTATTAGTAGCCCAAGCACGCAGTTTTTGATAAGTTAAAAAGTCCGCTTTTGAAAAAGCTCTGCTACTGACACCGATAGAATAAAAGTTTGCCCACCCTTTGATCACAGGATTTAATTTACTGATGAGAGTTTCTTGTGGAGAGAGAGCATGGGTGTCAATTATTCGGGCGATGTGAAGCAAATGCTGTTTCAACTTATCCTTGCTTGGAGTAATCAGGGTTTTAAATCCAAGTAACTGACCATACGAATTTTTGGCACTTAGGTAGTTTCCTACGGGATATTGCCTAATATGAAATCCGAGAAAGTCAAAACCCAATTTTCCTTCATAAGATTGGAAAGTATGAGTTAAAGATGTTTTACTTGGTTTTAACTCTAGTCCGATGCCTTTTAACCAATCAGCAATTAGAGTTTGACATTTTTGAACTATGGAGAGGTCTTCATGGATGACCACAAAGTCATCTGCATATCTGATTAAGGCTGGTGGTCGAATTGTCCGCTTCTTACCATTAATTTTGCGGTCTATTCGCGGAAATGCCATCTTAATCTGATTTTCTAACCCATGTAAGGCAATATTTGCCAGCAAAGGAGATATAACGCCTCCTTGTGGTGTCCCTTCCAGGTTAGGAAATAAACTATCTCCATCTAACACCCCAGCCCTGAGCCATGCTTTGATTTGACGGCGTAGGCTGGGAAATGTGTTCAGTTTTGTCAATAATGCTTCATGGTTGATGCGTTCAAAGCACTTGCAAATATCAGCATCTAGCACATACTTTGCCTTTTGCTTGATATTAAGATAAATTGCACTAATTGCATCATGCACCGAACGCCCTGGTCGAAAGCCATAAGAATTAGGTTCAAAACGTGCTTCCCATTCGGGTTCTAGTGCCATTTTGACTAAGGCTTGCAATGCACGGTCATACATTGTGGGAATACCCAGAGGTCTTTTTTCTTGGGTTAGAGGCTTTGGTATCCAGACTCTTCGCACAGCATTTGCTTTGGAAGAGAGTTTGAGACGTTTAACCAGTTGCAAACGTTGGTGGGGTGTTAATAGTTTGACACCATCTACCCCAGCCGTCTTTTTCCCTTGATTATCCTGAGTTACCTTTCTGACCGCAATACATTTTGCTGACCAGGACTTGAGTAGGGTTTTCTGAAGCTGGCGAACTGTAGTGACATCTTCACGATTCGCGGCTTGGTATATTCTTTTTTGCAGCTTGTAAACTCGACGTTCCAGCTTCTTCCAGGGAATGGACTGCCATTGAATGGTCGGGTCAATTCGGGGTTTGTGCGGTTTGTCTTGTTCTGATTCCATCCTGAACTGTGGTTCGGCTTTAGACATATTACTGCTAGTGGAGACTATACCTTCCAAAATGTCGTGTGTCTGTCTGCATATCCCAGGCATTACTCTGGGCTTTGGCTTTTGACACATTCCCTTCCATTTATGGCTTGTGGGTGGTTCCCTACTTGAGTGCTAAAAACTCAAGAGCGCATAGATGGATTACTTCGTTCCGAATGACCATTGATTGAACCTTTAGAGTGACGCTCTCCACCGGGTTTAGAGGGAAGTGCTGACTGGTCGAGACTGGAATCGCCAGTTCCCTATTTCCTTGCCTTTTGGCTTGGGCTGATTAGCCGTCGTTGCCCATCCGACGTAACGATGGTTCAATCGCGTCTTCACATATAGTTACTCATGGGTTCTTGCTAGACAGGTTGCTGAGTACGGCTCTCAGAAGTCTGCCCTTCTTCCCCGCTTTACTCGTTTGATAACCAGTCTCCCGAATAGGGGAAGTGCTTTTACCGTTGCACTTACGGAGTAGGACTTTCACCTACATGATCATTCAGTTGTCATGGTTTTAAACCAAGCTAACTATCCCCCAGTATTTCTACTGGTTTCAGTTAAACGAATCGCACCCAGTCTTCGTCGTTTCTGGCTGCTTGAACAACCCTAATAAGACCAATACCCAGGTAAATTAGGAACAAACCGCGCAGTACCGCAAATACGTACCTAATAATATCTTCATTGACACCAGTAAAGTATTCTGTGAAGAAGTCCTCTGCGTTTTGCATGAACTGGGCATTTGCGGGTGCAGTGGCGATATCCAACATAAATACTACACCTACCAAGCAAAACAGGACAGTATAAATATTGATGCCATACTTGCGCTGCCATTTCTCAAAGTTGGAAAGTAGCAAGTTTGCTTCCTTGGGTAGTAACGCTACGATGCCAGTTCCAAACGCGAGTGATGCCATCACCATGTGGTGGAGTGAGATATCTGCAATCATCAAACCAGTACCAACTGCCATTAGTCCGGCGATGCTGGCGTTTTCTTTCCAGTTGCGACGGCGACGGCTGGGAGTAGAGTATCCGTATTCTTCGTTGCAAGGAATGCGATCGCTGCCAAAATCAGATTCGTAGTCTGTTCTCATAAAAAGATTATTTCAGAAATTAGTGGATGAAACTTTGTAGAGTAACTAAGGTCGAAACACTGCTTTTTACCAAAGTTTTTATTGGAGTAAATATCTGCTCCAACTTCTCACTTGTGAAATTATTTTATGAGATTAATAACCGTGAAATCATCTAAAAATTTTCTATTTTTAGACACTATGTTTTTCAGTAAATCATTCAGTGAAAACTCAGGCAAATTTGCTTGACAAGTTCCAATAATTAAATCAGTGATTGATTTCATAATGTTTGACCCCCGATATAGCCTATATCGGGGGTCAAACATTGATATATGAGGTAGTGTAATTACGGTTATTTACCGCTAGGTTGTTGTGATGGCTCAACTCTCTGCCAACTAATTCTGCGTTTTGTTTGTGTTGAAATCGAGTTGAAGTTTCTTGCCTACTTTGAGATTGAGGGTTTTAGTACTGTTAGCAGGTAATTCAATAACCTGGTTAACAGGATAAATTGAATCATATTTAGGACAGGTTTTGGTTTTGCAAGGGGGAGCTGCTTCTACGATTGATTTGATAACTCCATCTTGGAGGAATATCATATCTAAAGGAATATACGTATCCTTCATCCAAAGTTTAACTTTTTCAGGTTTGTTAAGGACAAATAACATTCCGTGATTCTCAGGAATCGAATTACGAAATTTGAGTCCGTGGGCATATTCTTTTCTATCGTCTGCTAATTCGAGTTGAACTGTTTGATTGTTACTGGTAAAGGTTGCGCCAATAGGTAAATACTGAGGCTGGCGAGTCCAAAAGTATAGCGGTAGGGGTGAGAGGGCAGCAGTAAAACCAGCAATTGGCCCAACAAATTTGATAAATTTGATGAATTTGTAAAATAGGCTTTTTTCTGGATTTTGTGCTTGTTTAGTTTGAATGTTGGTTTGAGCGGTTTGTCTTGTGACTTCCATAGTTTTAGCTAAATAAGATAGTAAAGTGTTTAGAAATGGCGAGCATTATGAACTGTTGAAATGTTTTAGTTACATTTGCTTTCGTCCAAACATGATGAAACTTTGAATTGATTTATGAGGCGTGCTAGCTGAAAATCTCAATGCTGCCAACAGCAAACTTGCTTTCGTCTAGGGGACTACTAGGTAAAGCTTGTTGGTCAGCTTTGTTACGCATCGATTCGACTCTATCGGCTTCGCGGATGGCAAGCGGGTTAATCTGACGGCGTTCTTCTAGTAATGCCTCGATTGTTAGTTCAAGTGCTGGGAGTTGGCTTTCTGAGTAGGTATCTTCTGTTATGGTTTCGCAGAATATCGTACTAGCGGCGCGTTCTACAATTGTCTGGATTTCTGCACCTACACAACGATTGGTGGCTTTTAGAATTCTGCGCCACTGTTCTTCACTCCAAGGGTCGCCGCCATTGCGAAAGCGTTCGTCAAACCGGGCGGCGTGCAGTTTGAAGATACTATATCTTTCTCCATTATTGGGCAAATCTACTTTAAATAAATAGTCAAACCGTCCAGCACGGGTGAGTTCGGGTGGCAGCCATTCCATGCGGTTAACTGACGCAATGACCAGTACATCTGACGTGCGCTCTTGCATCCACGTCAACAGCTGACCAGCCAGCCGTTTGGCGAGGTCATCATCCCCGGCGAAGCCTTTATCAAAGTCGTCGAAGTACAAAATTACTTGATTGAGCCTATCTGCCAGTCGCAACAAGCGTTTGAGTTTCATTTCTGCTTGGTTGCCAAAACTTCTAAAGTTGCCCCAATCGACCATGATGAGGGGAATACCCATGTTCTGGGAACAGGCTTTTGCTGAGTGTGATTTTCCCGTCCCTGGTGGCCCCACAAGCATAATCCCCTTGGGTACACGCAGATTGTATTGTTTGGCACGCGGGGTAAGCAATCGCTTGAACTTTTTGAATGACTGCTGCATGAGTTCTAACCCACCAAGTTGTACTTTTGGTGGAGGTAAGAATTCGATGTCATACAAGCGGTTGAGCAATTGAATTTTTTTTGCTAGTAGAAGCTTTGCTATCTCACTGGAATTTCCTAAGTCATGACTTTTTCTAATATCAGTTAGGCAAGAAATAATATCAGAAATATACAGACCAGCACTAGCGTTAGCAATTTCTAAATAGTCTTGTTCAGTATAAATTAAAGAAAATAAATTACTGCTAATTAAACTAGTAATTATTTCTTGTGTATCTGGTAATTCTTGGCTCCAAAGGGGTATTTCTGCTGCTATTTCGCTTGCTATCTCGGCATTTGCTCCTAGTAATATGGTAGTCTTATCACTATTGTTTGTATGAAATTTTAGATTAACTAGAGATGACTTAATCCATTCTGATAGAAAAATAAATTCAGTATCTTTAGTTATGCTTTCTTTTAACCAAGGAAAAATATTCTCAATGATTAGTACTCCAGTGCCAGAATAAACCCTCCAAAAATTGAGTACTTGAAAATAGTCTTCTGTATTTTGTTTTATGGAAGGTTTATAGTCCTCAAATTCTTGAAAAATAAGATTATTTTCGGTGCTGATGGCTAATTCTTTAATACTGTCCTCGCTTAAATTCCATATATAGACTTTTTTACCTACTTGCTGACAGGAAGTAGTAATACGAATGAGGAAGCGGTGACGTTCTTGGAGGGGGGATTCACAGGCGATGATTGGATAATTGTCCGCAAGCAGGTCTTCTAGATACTCAAAGCTAGACTTCATCTTAATTGCTTGTAGCGTAATCAGAAGCAATCTTATCTAGAAGGGATGCTGTACGATAACTGATAATTTTCTAATTTCTAAATCCAAAAAATTAGAAAAAAGTTGGTTTCTTTTCAGTATTTTGTTGATTGTGTAATGATGTTGTAAATTTAGATAATTGCCAAGAACTCTGATTTTCCAAGTTTTTCGGTTTTCAGTTATGGCTAAAACACCGGAATATCCAATTGTTGTTATTCCAGAGTTAGTTAAAGAGAAAAAACAGTTTACCCCATTAGTTTTTCCATCTGGACAAGGAGATGCACCAATTGGGGCAAGTGAGGGGTTGTTTGAAAATGTTCTCAAACATTATTTTGGTGAAATTGTTTCTCCCCAGCAGGTGATGTTTCCACCAGGGCATCAATTACCATTTACGGCTGATTTTCTGTTGATTGAACCAAATACTGGCTTACACATAGACTTGGAGGTTGATGAACCTATCTCATTTGCAACTGGCAAGCCCACTCACTGTATCGGCGATGATGACTATAGAAACAAGTGTTTTGTCGATGCAAACTGGTTGGTTATCCGGTTTGCAGAAGAACAAGTCTCATCTCAACCAGAACGCTGTGCTCGATTTATTGCTGGTGCGATCGCCCAACTAACAGATAATAATACTTATCGCCAGAAGCTACTTCATGTAGAGAAAGTTACTCCTCTGCGCCAGTGGTCTGCACATCAAGCTTCCAGATTAAAGAAAAGTGATTACCGTCAAGGTTATCTTGGTCAGAGGTTACTTTGAGGTTAAAGCTATGCCAGATAAGCATTGTACTCTTCTTTCTTCTTTAGTTTTGTTTAAGTACTGATAACCAGATATACACAACATCTATCGCCCGCCAAAATGTGTTCAATTCGTTCAATGCTCACATCGTCACCTAAAGCCGCTTGAAAGATTTCTAACTCCATCTGACACAGCCCAGTACAAGCAGTTGCCACCGCACAAATGGGGCAATGTTTTTCAGCGAAGAGAAAGGTGCCATCGGCTTGATCTGTGACCTCTGCCATGTAGCCTTCCTCAGTTCGCTGCGCTGCTAACGCTTCTAGTTGCTGTTGAAGCGGAGTATGGCGAGGTACGATCGCTCGATACGCTTGAATTTGTTCGCGAGTTCTAACTTCCAGTAGCCGATCAAATCCCTCTTCACCAAATGCCTCTTTCATTGAGTTAATCAGACCCAACGTTAACTCAGCGTAGCGATCGGGGAAAAAACGATCGGCAGCAGGCGTTAACTCCCATAACTTGGCAGGTCGTCCCATTGGACGCGCTTGTTTCTGGTACGTCACCAATCCTTCTTTTTGCAAAGCGTAGAGATGCTGCCGCACTGCCATTGCAGTGATGTTCAAGTAGGAGGCGAGCGTTTCCGCATCTATCGATCCTTCTTGCTTGAGCCGTTTGACAACCGCCTGTCGAGTCCGAATGCTAGTTGATTCTACTGGTCGATCAGTTTTCATAATCAACAAATTAAAGAAAAGTCTTTACAAAGTCAAGCAGGATACTTATGATGATTCTAAAGATTTATCTTTAGAAACTAAATTAAGCTGTAATGCAGTCTAGCACCTAGGAAAAACAAATATTACTATCCATTATTTTGAAGCCATGTACAGTCCAAGGAAGTAAAGCAAGCAATGTTAGCCTCAGACTTGTTAGTTATTGACTTTGCTCAAAAGGATGACGTGCTAAAGCTTTACCCTGAAGCGCCCCTACTTTCCAGCGACAAAGCTCAATGGGATGGTATTCAACTGCAATATCATCGGCATCCGCCACATCAGCTTTCAGAAAATCATTCCAAGCAGCATCGCATTATCATTCACGATCGCAGTCCTTCGCCGCCAATGGTTGAAGAGATGATCGAACATCGCTTTCAAAAGCGGCAATTTGGGTATGGCGATGTGACGGTTGTGCCAGCTGATGTCCTAAATTCGGCTTATTGGAACACCGAGTACGAATTTATTACCCTCAGTTTTGAGGCGAGGACGTTTGCACGTCATACCTTCGATCTGACAACTGCCACTGATATCGAGCTTGTCCCCAGTTTCAGCAAACCTGACCAGCTGATTTACAGTCTTGGCTTCGCGCTCAAGTCAGAGCTGGAGTCTAGCGGAGTTGGCAGTCGTCTCTATATTGATTCGCTAACAGCTGCTTTGATGACTCATTTGTTACGGCATTACTCAGCCCAAAGATCCATCTCTAGACCTCAGAGTGGTTTAGCCAAATGCCAATTGCAGAAGGTGATTGATTTCATTAATCAAAACCTTGAACAGGACTTGGCACTTGCGGAACTAGCAGCCATTGTGCAAATGAGTCCGAGTTATTTTTCAACGTTATTCAAACATTCAACCGGGTTAGCACCGCATCAGTATGTGATTCAGTGCAGAGTAGATCGTGCCAAGCAATTGCTACGACAAAGTAACCTAACGATCGCAGAAATTGCCTACAGTCTTGGCTTCACCCATCAAAGCCACCTCAGCCGACACTTCAAACGATTGGTGGGTGTAAGTCCCAAAGTATTTATTAAAAGTCAGTAAGAATGTGTCCAAAAACTCAAGAATGTGCAAGACAGCATTGAGGCGGTTTTGTAGAGTTATTTTATAAAGATTATTCTTTATAAAGTGCAGCTATAGCAGCTGAAGTTTGCTGGAACAATCGCATATTTGATGCAAAACCAAGGCTTTTTTGACAGATACAACTTGGATTTCAGGAGTTTCACAATGAAACGACCCCAGTTCATTGTGGCAGTAGCCA
Organism: Trichormus variabilis 0441; assembly: GCF_009856605.1. Taxonomy (NCBI): domain Bacteria; kingdom Bacillati; phylum Cyanobacteriota; class Cyanophyceae; order Nostocales; family Nostocaceae; genus Trichormus; species Trichormus variabilis. Next base: position 194,683 of record NZ_CP047244.1, read on the forward strand.
TTTTCCTCATCACCCACGCAACGAATTTGCAAATTCCCCTGTACGGTACTTATGCAAAGATGGCAGGTTTTGGTAGTGGTGTTTCGGCGATCGTTTTCTCAACCTATATTGCAGGATTGGTGCCAACGCTGCTTCTGCTGGGTGGAGCCTCTGACCGGATTGGACGCAAAATTGTCATCCTCACAAGTTTGCTATTAGCTTGTGTCGCAACGTTTTTAATGATTGTTCAGCCGAATATCTACACGCTGTTCGTCACACGAGTTCTACAAGGAATTAGTGTTGGTTTCATGACTGGAACAGGAACGGCATACCTATCAGCGCTAATGCCACAAAATGCCACGAAGGTTGCTGCTTACGTCAGCTTAACTACTGCTTTGGGCTTTTCCAGTGGTGCGCTGTTTACGAATGCCACTTTGTTTTATCGCTATTCACTGGTGCCGCTTAGCTATTGGGTCGTCTTTATTCTCCTTCTAGGCTGTATTAGTTTAGCTATTAGTATTCCAGAACAGGCAACGGCTTCAGCAGCGTTGATCCGGCTGCCAAGTTTCTCAATGGGCGCAGTTTGGGCAGGGTTAGCGATCGCATTGGCATGGTCTTTGGCAGGAATTGTCGGTGTCATTTTACCTACCCAGCTAACAAGATATGGGCTACCGAACTGGGCAGGTCTAATGCTATTCATCATTACGATCGCAGGGGTTGTGTTTCAACCTTTTGCCCGTCGGCTAGAGGCACGGCGATCGCTTCAGATCGGTGCTGTCCTGCTGGTAACTGGCTATTTTAGCTTCACATGTGGAGCATGGCTTGGTCATTTAGGGTTGGTGCTGGCAGGAGTGGCGATCGCTGGAACGGCGTGCTACGGGTTCACCTACCTGGGCGGATTGGCTGAAGTGGTACAGATAAGCGGCACTCAATCTGCGAGATTCACCTCTGGCTATTTTGTCTGCGCTTATTTGGGGTACGGCATCCCTGTAATTCTGATTGGCTTTGTGTCTGACAAATTTGGCGTGATGCAGGCGTTATTTGGCTTTGGCGCAGTCTTGCTGGTTTGCAATGCCCTACTCTTTGTCAGATATCAACGAATAGCAAAAAACCAGTATCTTGCTTAGTCATCTTGATTTATAAGCTGCAATCTTACTCATACAACACCTGATGTAATTGTTTTTTTGACTCTACAAACAGGTTTTAAGAGGATTAATCCATGAAACTTTTGCACCTTGATTCTAGCCCACGCGGCGAGCGCTCTATCTCACGCTCCTTAACCCAACAATTTGTGAGTTTGTGGAAACAAATGCATCTAGATGTTCCTGTCATTTATCGCGATTTAGGACGTTATCCAGTACCCGCGATCGATGAAGCGTGGATTGCTGCTGCGTTTTGTCCTCCAGCTCAACTCACTCCAGAATTACAATCTGCCTTGATGATTTCCGATGAGTTGATTGCTGAACTGCTGGCGGCAAACCTCTATATCTTTGGCATTCCTATGTACAACTATAGTGTACCTGCCAGTTTCAAAGCATACATCGATCAGATTGTGAGAGTCAGACGGACGTTTGTGGTGAGTGCTGATGGTTACGAAGGACTGTTAAAAGATAAAAAAGTGCTGGTAATTACAACACGAGGCGGAAGCTATGCAGGCGAACCACTCGATTTTCAAGAGCCTTATTTGCGTGCAGTGTTTGGCTTCATTGGTATAACTGATGTCACGTTTATCCATGCCGAAAATCTGGCAATCGGGTCTGAAGAACGACAACTAGCGATTGCAACTGCTCATGAAGCCATTCAACAAGTTGTAAAAACTTGGCAATCTAGTACCTGCATCTGAATCGAGCGACTAAGTTCTGCATTGCCTGCAATGCCTTGCTCTCTATCTTTTCAATGATTATGAATCGCAATATCGTTTGGCTAATGGCAATTACCAGTGGGGCTGCTGCTGCCAACCTGTATTACAACCAACCCCTGCTTGCAGCAATTACTCAGAATTTGAACGCCTCTGTTCAAGACGTAGGATTAATTCCGACGTTGGGACAAATTGGCTATGCAATGGGCAACTTTTTCATCGTTCCTCTCGGCGATCTTCTAGAGCGCAGACGTTTGCTCGTTAACATGCTCATTGGAACTGCTCTAGCTTTAGCTGCGGCTGCTGTTTCTCCTACCATTGGCTGGTTAATTATTGCTAGCTTCATCGTTGGGGTAACGACGATCGTACCTCAGATTGCGGTTCCCTTTGCAGCTTTACTTGCTCCTGCGGCAATGCGGGGCAAAGTTGTCGGCACAGTCATGAGCGGACTGCTGATTGGCATTCTTCTTGCCCGGACGGTGAGTGGCTTCGTTGGTGCAGAACTAGGTTGGCGGTCGATGTATTGGATTGCGAGTGGCGTAATGTTGATGTTAGCGCTCGTTCTGTTTAGTGTGCTGCCCAACAGTCAGCCTGCGGTCATGTTTACTTACCGAGAATTGATGCGATCGATGTTGAAGTTGGTTCGAGAGCCTATCTTGCAAGAAGCTTCAATTACAGGTGCAATGGCTTTCGGGGCATTTAGCGTTTTTTGGAGTACCTTGATTTTTCTATTAGAACAACCACCTTATCAATATGGCAGCGAGGTCGCTGGGTTGTTTGGGTTGATTGGGGTCGTTGGAGCCGCAAGCGCGCCACTAGCTGGCAAACTTGCCGATCGCAGAAGTCCGAGACTCGCGATTGCACTGGGCTTACTCGCAACTGCTGTGTCTTTCCTGGTGTTCTGGTTGTTTGGATACCAACTATGGGGACTGATTGTTGGCGTGATTTTGTTAGATATGGGGGTACAGGTGACAACAGTATCCAACCAGGCATTGATTTACAGGCTACCTGAAGAAACGCATAGCCGTTTGAATGCGCTGTTTGTCACATTCTATTTCTTTGGTGGCGCGATCGGTTCATTCCTGGGTGCTTACGGCTGGAATCTCTGGCGATGGAATGGAGTTTGTACCGCCGGGATGTTTTTGTCGATCATTGCTTTTGCAGCACTCACGCTTGGACGTAAGCGCTAACCCTTCTAAAAATCTACTACTGAAGTATGCAAAATTATTGGTTTGCAAATTTTCATATACTGGGTTGTTTGAGTGTTTTGAGCTTCGTCATCCTCAATCATGCAACTCCTTCCCTAGCCAAGACTGTTGAGTCTTTAACTTTTGAGGAAAAACAAGCAACAGAGGATGTCCCTACACTTTCTCCTGTTGTTCCAACTTCAATTACTCAGCTAATTCATCAAATTATTCCTCAAGAATCAGACGCAACGCTACAAGGACAAGTGACTTCAGTAAATCAACTGGATGATGTTCAACCGACAGATTGGGCATTTCAGGTGCTTCAGTCTTTGATCTCTCGATATAACATTCTTACAGGCTATCCAGCCCAAACTTTTCGGGGCGATGTCTCACGACAAGCCGCTTTGCATCTAAGAGCAATGACTCGCGACGAATTTGCACTAGCATTGAACATAACACTTAAACAAATCAGCGAACAAATTGCTCAAGGAACTGGTTCACGAATATCTCGTGATGATTTAGAGACACTACAACGACTTCAAGAAGAGTTTTCTGGCGAACTCAGCACACTACAAGAACGTGTAGATGGATTAGCAGCCCGAACTGCTAAGTTGGAAGCAAGTCAGTTCTCGACAACCACCACATTCTCAGGAATAGTTGTATTTGGAGTCACTGGCGGAGGCTTTAGCGGCGATCGCATTGTTGATGTCACAGGTAGAGAAATTGCGACAAAAGATCCAAACCTTACATTCCTTTACCGAGCTACCCTAGACTTCACTACAAGTTTTAATGGAACAGATGCGCTAGAACTCTGGCTGGAAATTGGCAGCAATGGGGCAGATGACAATGCAGCAGGATTGTTAGAACCCAGTTTTGGCAGCGTTTTAGACTATTCAGCCAAACCCCCTGTTGAAGAGTTTGGCGTGTCCCGTCTGAATTATACCTTTTCTCTATCTGAGGATTTGACGCTTTCCCTAGGCCCAGTCATCAGTCTTACTGACTATGTAGACTTAAACCGCTATGCAAATGTCAGTTTTCTAGACTTCTCTACGCAAGCGTTGGTAAATAACTATATTCTTTTCCCAGTTCAAGGGCTAGGAGCGGGTGCTGCTATCAGGTGGAATCCGAATGAAGGCGCATTTACGGCACGAGCTGCTTATGTGGCGGCATCTGCGAGTCGGTCGAAAATAGAGAGTTCATCTCCAGTTCCTGGTATTTTCCCACTGGGATACATTCTTTATCCCAACGGACGAGGAGAAGGAGGGCTGTTTGGCGATCCTTATCAAGGAATCATTGAGTTAGAATACGCTCCTTCTAGAATGTTTGCGCTACGCTTGCAATATACGAGCGGTAGTATTTTAGGAGGGAACTTTGATGTCTTTGGAGCCAACTTGGAATTGACGCTTTCAGACCGTTTTGCTGTTTTTGGACGCTACGGTTACGGTAGCTACGCTGATACTGCCTTTGGTGATTTAAAGCCTAGCTATTGGATGGCAGGTGTAGCTTTTCTGGATCTATTCATTGAAAATGCTCTGGCAGGCATAGCTGTAGGTCAGCCGTTTATCGCAAGTGAAATAGGAGATTCAACACAAACGAATTTCGAGGCTTTCTACAATTTTCCAATTAATGACAATATCCGTGTCACACCTGTATTTCAAGTGATTACAAATCCAGCTAATCAAAGCGTCAATGGCACAATCCTTACAAGTACACTCCGCACCGTCTTCTCGTTCTAACAAACCTCTGTTTAGCGAACAAAGGTAAGGAGATCGCATATCAATAGAACTGGGTACAACGCGAAAAAGTGGGGTCAGACCATTAGTTGTTAGGAATTCTAATTCAGGATGAGTCTTTGCATATTCGACTAGTTTCTCAATTTGGGATTTGATTTGGGGAAGGGGAATTGACCGGATACCCTTATTTAGGTCTTTGGTTGCGATCGCCCAGGATTGTCCTTGTCGTCCTTGGGGATTACAAAAAACATGGGTTTAAAGCCTCGCCCTTGAAGGGCGACTTTGCTTAATTTAGGAAGAATCTGAGTTTTTAGCTTCATATTTTTGGTAAAATACTAATATGAAGACACTGAAGTTTAAGCTATATCAACACAAAAGAAATAGACACCTTAAGCGCATTATTAATGCGGCTGGGGTAATCTACAATCATTGCATTGCTCTACACAAACGCTACTACAGAATGTGGGGCAATCACTTGAGTTGTGCAAAACTTCAGTCTCATATTGCCAAATTAAGAAAACGTAATTTATTCTGGCAATCGCTAGGTTCTCAAGCAGTACAAGATATCTGTCAACGCATAGAGAAAGCCTATCAACTATTTTTTAAACACAATAAAAAAGGAGTTAGACCACCAGGATTTAAAAAGGTTAAAAAATACAAATCATTCACTCTCAAACAAGCTGGTTATAAGTTTTTAGGTAGCAACAGGGTGAAAATTGGGCATCGAGTATATCAATTTTGGAAGTCTAGAGACATTGAGGGAACAGTTAAAACCTTAACCATTAAACGCACACCATTAGGTGAATTGTTTATGGTTGTAGTGGTTGATAATGTTAGTCAAGCAGAAATTGAAGTTAAGACGGGTAAAATCGCTGGCTTTGATTTTGGGTTGAAAACATTCCTCACTTGCTCAGACGGTACTAAAATTGAATCACCCCAATTTTTCAAGCAGTCACTCAACGCCATCAAAAAAGCCAGCAGACAGCATTCCAAAAAACTAAAGAGTTCATCCAACAGGGAGCGAGCTAGGAAAAATTTGGTACGCAAATATGAAGATATTTCTCATCGTCGGCGTGATTGGTTTTGGAAATTGGCCCATGAACTAACAGATAAGTTTGATATACTGTGTTTTGAGACGCTGAACCTCAAGGGAATGCAACGACTTTGGGGAAGAAAAATATCAGATTTGGCGTTTGGCGAGTTCCTACAAATTTTAAAATGGATTGCTAAAAAGAAGAATAAACTGGTTGTTTTCATCGACCAGTGGTATCCATCCACTAAGACTTGCTCTGGCTGTGGACACGTTCTAGAAGAGTTGGATTTATCTATTAGAGAATGGCGTTGCCCATCTTGCCAATCAGTAAATGGAAGGGATGAAAACGCATCTAAAGTAATTTGTGCAGTCGGGGCATCGACTGTTGGGTTAGGGGATGTAAGTCGGTATGAAACTGCTATCGCTGTTTGAGCCTAGAATCCCCACGCCTTTAGGCTGGGGAGTATGTCAACGTATTCTGCATTGCAGTACTGTCGCGCAAATAAAGCACTTCCAGCACCATGTCTTCCTTGTGTGTTGCTGCCAAATACAAAAATCTGGTTTTTTGCTAGTTTGATAATTCTATCAGGAATAATTTTGTAGGGATGATTATTTGACATTTGGTTCTTTTACCCAAAAGAAAAGATTGGGATATCTGTGGTTAAATTTTTTTACTTCTGCTTGAGCAGCAGTTAGGTTATCCCATAACTCCATCTCTCCATAATCACCTTTCATCATTGCTTCTTGTCTAGAATTTGGATGATTGAAAATTAGGGGTGTTGCGTCTTTACTAGAATTTTTTCTTCGCCAACAAATACAATACTTGTCCATTTTATATAAACTGATAATAGAATTAATTACTATCAGTTTATATTTTTATTATGCTGACTGTTTAATCTGGCTTAGAGCTATTAACATTTCTTCTCGATTGAGGTGTCGTTTCTTGCCTGTTTTAGATAATTGGATAGCGTAACTCCATTTTATTCCAGCTTGGGAGCATCTTTTTCTTAACTGTTGAACAGTGATATGTTTGTTTGTAGATACTTGATTTTTGTTGGATATCTGAAGTTTGGATTTATCAGTTAAGTTTTCAATTTTACTTACAGTGGGTTTTATGGATGTAGTGCAATTGCAGTGCTTTTCAAAAGCGATAGATATCTCTAGCAAGAATTGGAAAATGAAGAGAGTAGAAAATCCGTAAATAAGAATGTAGAGAAGCCCTGTTAGCATACATTGTGCTAATTCCATTGTTTTAACTCCTGTTGATATAATTAGTAACTGGCTATTTAATGAAGCGGTATACCAGCCTTCTATTTATATCAAAGCGTTAGCTTGTGTAAATTTACTCTGAATAAAAGAATCGATAATAAATTAATGGTGTAATAGTGATGAAATATCTTGGTCTTGGTTTGCTTAGATAAAGATGTCACTCTACATATATCTAACAACTGTTCTAATATTATCAACTAACTGTATTATCATATTCCAAATAGCTTTCCAGCCAAGTATCATTCCCCAAAATCCGCTAACAAATAGACCAAGTACTGATTTAAGGAAGATAACTCCCCTGTAATTTATCTCGACATTTGATTCGACTTTGGCATAGATAACACCATCCTCAATTTTATTTTTCAAATTTTTCATTTTTTGTTCTTCTTCTCTAATCCTTCTTTCTTCTTGCACTTTCCAGCCCCAAGGAACAAATCCCAAAATAATCGAAATGGGAAGGTAAAATGGCCAGTTATATATGTAGCCAAGAGAAGCATATATGATGAAAAAAGTTAGCCCCAAACCAGTACGCCAAACCAAGCACCAAATAATAAATAAACTGTTGATAATAGCGTTACGGATAACTATACTTCGATTTTGATGATATGACATTTGAAGATGTCTCCCGATAGCTAATATTTAATTTTTATTTATGGTGATTGCATACCTTAAGATTAAACTTAAGGCTAGTTTGAATTATCATCTTGATAGTGGAAAATTTGAAAATACATACACAATTGCAATCACCTACTGAACCACATCACAGAAGGTTAAATATACCAATCTATTGTAACGATGTTTGTACCTAGTCCGGCACATAATTACTGCTGCTAAAATTGATATTTACTGTTTTATCAATTATATATTCACTGATTTTAAATCTAAGCAAAGTTTTGATGATTTTTTTAATAAGTTTAAAATTGAGGTATAGTTTTTAGAAAAAATAAAAATGATTAAGATTTAACTCTTAACCATTTGATGATATATTTGTAAAATGATGGGATATACCTGTGTTTGATTTACATGGTTGAGGCGTATGCCATTAGTTGTGGTTTTTCTTGTTGCGCCCCTTAGTAGCTGATTGCACCTTAAACCGTACTTGTTTGCCAATAGTTATCTCAGCAACATCGCTAATATCTTTACCAGATTTATAGGCTTCAAGAATTGCCTTATTATTAGCTTGGTACTTAATAACTCTAAATTCATCAGGAAAATCTTGATCGTCTACCTCTACTAGTAAATTAGCGACTTTGGGTGGGTTATCCCTGATTTCAATTACCCTTTCCTTACCAATATTTTTGTCACTGATTAATCCAATCTCGTGCAGATGGATCAGGGTACGCTTGATTTGTTCAAGTTGAGTTTTACGACGTGAAATTACCCGATCGTGGAGTTCGGCTACTCGTGCTTTTCTTTCTTCCCAGGTTTCAAGGTCAAGATTTAACTGGTCTACTACCCAGGCGATCGCATCAATTTTGGTTTCGATACCATCTTGAACACCCATAAGTTCTTGTACGAGTTGTTCTACTTTACCTTCTTCGCCTAACTCGCTTGCTTCTTCTATCTGTGACCAGAGTTTAGCAGCATCTAAGCTTAACTCTTTGAGCGTGAGTTGATTGATTTCGCGTTCAATTGCTTGAGTCATGATTTACTTTTTGATATGAAAAACCAGTAGCAGTTACCTAGTTACCTGCTACTGCTTGTTTACTAGGAAGAGGTGATGCTTGAAGGGAGATTGAATCTAGTACCCGTACCGCAAGTGATAGTAATCTGACTTTTCTTGTGCCAATTCTGCTTCGTAGTCGTAGTAATCTGCCTCATCTAAAAACAGGCTAACTTGTTGAGTCTGCAATGTAGATTTTGGGGATTTTTTTGCCTTTTTTGGGTTAGAATTTATAACAGTTTTCATCTCTATACAACTTCAATTCATCTAATGAAGTTGCACGTTAGTGCTTGTTATAGTTCTGATGATTAAGGGAGAAAATTAATCTTACCCCTTCTTATAATTATTGGTAATTTCTCTAAATTAAATTCTACAACGTAGAAAATGGTCAAGGTAGAATGGGCGATTACTCCTTTTGAGGAAGAGTTTGAACGTTGGTATCGTCAGGCTGGCTATCGAGAGAGGTTTCTGTCAGGATGTTCCGAAAAATATTTACCAGTACAGCAAGGAGAAATTTTGGTTAGAGTCAGCAATGATAAATTTTTATCAGGTTATGAACTACTTTCATGGCGACTAGCTAAAGATTCATCAATATCTTGACTATAGGTCAACTCTTTTATACCCTCGCTTTTCTCTTCGCTCTTGGAGCTTGTAGTAAGTTATTAACGCGGCTTGATAATCAGGACAATCTAAATCTTTTGACTTGCCAAATCCTCTATATATGGCACTGCCCCAAGTTTTAGTGATCGTCCATTCTCCAAATAGGTTTTGGCAAAGGGTTAAGGTGTAGAATCGCGTATCTCTTTGCCACTTTGATTGAAGCCATTTGTCAAGTTGGTAGGCAATTTTTACAGTCATCTCAACCACGTTTTTGCTCTCATCTAATTTGATAAATTAGTTGACTCAAATCAATGATGTGAGAGCAAAGACGCTGAAGTAACGCTACTTCATGACTGATGACTAAAATTCCTATTTCATGCTCCTTGGCGTATTTAATCACTACCTGCCAAATCAGAGCTTGAGTGTTAGCATCTAGCATTGCCGTCATTTCATCTGCAACCAAGTAGCGTGTGGAAGAATTGAGCGATCGCGCCACTGCAATCCGTTGTAACTCACCCCCACTGAGTTCATGAGGATAGCGATTGAGCCAACTTTGGTGAATGCCCAAAGCAGCGAGTAAATCATCTGAAGGCTGCTGTCCTTCTGCTAAAATCTTGCTGATTCGCCAGCGCGGATTGACAGCTAGTTCAGGGTTTTGAAAAATCATCTGTACAGGACAATAACTACTGCTGGGTAAGGGTTGACCATTACAAGTTATCTTTCCTTGAGTCGGTTGGAGATATCCCGCTAGAAGTTTAGCAATTGTGGTTTTACCCAAACCACTCGCCCCAGTCAAACCCACAACTTCGCCTCTGGCTAATTCCAAACTAAAATCTTGCAAAATCCACCTTTGCTGCGAATGGTGACGAAAAGATAAATGTTCAGCCTTCAACATGAATACACCTCACGGGTGCGCCCCGTACTATGCGAACTTGGGGTCTAGCTTCTAAGCAAGTTTCTGTTGCTAGGGGACAGCGATCGCCAAATAAACAACCAACAGGTAAAGCCTCTGGGCTGGGTTGGCTACCAGGAACAGGGATAAACTCATTTTGGGGAAGCGATCGCCACAAAGCTTGGGTATAAGGATGACGTAGATTTCCAGATGTGAAATCACCAGCCTTCGCCACTTCTAGGGTTGTTCCTGCATAAAACACAGCCACTTTATCCGCCACTTGCAAGGCTGCTTCTAAGTCGTGAGTAATTAAGATGACACCTTTACCCTCACTAGCCAGTTCCCGCAGATGATTCAGCGTCTCTACTACAATCTCTGGATGTAGCCCAGGAGTAGGTTCATCAGCAATTAACAACTCAGCACATCCTATTGCTGCTGTAGCAACTAGCACTCGCCGCGCCATACCTCCAGAAATTTGAAAAGGATACTGCTGTTTCACCACCGTAGCTAACCCATAGCGGTCAAATACTCGATCTACTTGTTGTTTAGCTTTTATCTTAGGTAATCCACTTAAATGACCTGCACGATTTACCTGAGAACCCACACGCATCAAAGGGTCAAGGTAGCTTATAGATTGTGGAATTAGAGCGATTTGCTTTCCTCGCAACTGCGCCTGACGTTCTACAGTTAACGGTTCTCCCTGAAATATTATCTGTCCTGTCACTTGGGCGTTGTGCGGTAATATACCTAAAATGGCGTGAGCGAGTAAACTTTTACCTGAGCCACTAGAACCAACAACTGCAACGACTTCACCAGCATTAACCTCTAAATCTAAGTCAGTAATTACAGTTAATTGCTTCTGGGTTAAGCCCACATCATACATTGTAAAAGTGACACTGAGATTTTTTACTGATAGCATATTTTAGTTATTAGGGACTTACAGAGAATAAATTATCCAATTTATCTGCTTCAAAACAACTGTCTTTCCCCCTGCTCCCTGCCCCTTTGCAATTAACGTGATTGTATATTTTTAAATTGAAAGTCCCTTACCCCTGGCTAGTTTTTGGGTCTAATAAAGCGCGTAGACTTTGCCCTAAAATATCAAAAGTTTGTACAGCTATGAGTAAAGATGCTCCTGGTAAAACCGCTAACCACCAATATCCAGCCGATAAGTAGCGCATTGACTCTGAGAGAATAATGCCAATAGCAGGAGTTTGTGCGGAAATTCCCAATCCCAAAAAAGTTAAACCTGCCTCATGTAAAATTGCATGGGGGAAGAGTAATATCAGCCCTACCAGAAATTGGGGGATAAGATGGGGGAGGATGTGGTGACGAGCAATCCACAAGGGAGAATGACCCAGTTTGGCAGATAGTTGCACATAAGCAGCACTTTTGAGTTGCAAAACTTCTGCTCGTAAAAGTCGAGCTAAACTAGTCCAATGAGTTAAGGCGATCGCAATAATTAAACCCTGCGTACCACCGCCCATAGCAAAAGCCACTAAAATAATTAATACTAAGTGGGGCAGACTAAAAAATACATCAATTATCCAAACAATTACTGCATCTACTTTGCCGCCTAAAGTTGCGGAAAGTGTTCCTAAGATTAAACCTATAACTGCGCTGACTGTAGCTGTTAATAGCCCCACCCATAAACTCAAACTCAAACCGTGGAGAGTGCGAGTTAGCATATCCCTACCTAACCAATCTGTACCAAAGGGATGGGCGAATGAAGGTGCTAAGTTACGTTCTGGTAAAGCAATTTCCAAACCATCTGTACCAATGATTTGGGTACTTAACAATAAAGCGATTAATATGATTGTGCATAATGTAGCGATCGCTAATGTCTGACGGCGACGATTGCCTAAAAAGTTAGACAATTTATACCAAAACTTTTGCGGGTGAGAAACAACCACTGGGATTTTCATGATGCAGATTTCCCAATACGGATACGCGGATCGATTAGCTGATAAGCCAGATCAGCTAAAAAGTTACCTGTGAAAACAAATAAAGCACTAAATAACACAATTCCCACTAGTAATGGCACATCACTCCGCATAGCTGCCTGTGTAGTAGCATCACCTAATCCTGGGTATCCAAATACTCTTTCCGCTAGGACAGAACCGCCAAATAATTCGCTCAAACTAGCAAATTGTAATGTAATGGCTGGTAGTGCAATATTCCGCAATCCATGATGGATAATAAAGCCCATTTTGGTTTCACCTTGAGCAAAAGCAAATAAAGCATAGTTGCTATGTAGAATTTCAATGAGTTTTTCACGGGTGTGCAGAGCAATACTAGCAATCCCAATTAAGCTTAAAGTTAAAGCCGGTAAAAATAGATGATGTAGGCGTTGCCAAAATGTCACATCTTCTAGCAAAACACCAATAGGTGCAGCACAACAAATAGGGGCTAGTCGCCATTGCACAGCAAATAAACTTAGTAGCAGCAACCCAATCCAAAAAGTTGGACTAGATGCCAAAGTATAGGCATAAAGGCGAATGATTCTATCTATTATTGAACCTGCATTTGCCCCTGCCACAAGACCTAAAGTAATGCCCAAAACACCTGATATTAGCCACGCTAACGCCATCAATGCTAAAGATGTTTGAAAGCGAGTTGCAATGACATTTGAGACTGATTGATTAAAAATTATCGAAGTGCCTAAATTTCCTTGGAGAAATTGCTGTAACCAAAGAAAAAAGCGGGTAGTCATCGGTTGATCTAATCCCCATTGTCTAGCAATTAATTCTCGTTGTTCTGTGCCAATGCGAGAAATATCTGCACCCACATAAGCATTGATGGGGTCAATTGGAGAAAAGCTCATCAATACAAAGCTACACACCGAAACAGCTAGCAAAAGTAAACATAAATGTAAAAATTTTTTGAGTATAAATAAAAAAATCCGATTCACATTTTTATCTCCTCATCAAGATAAGCAACTAATTACATATCCACTTCCACTTAGTAATATTGATCATAATTGAGCCAGTGTAATTACTAGCCTGAATTGGTCTACCAATATCTAAACAAGAACTCACAAGATAAATTTGCTCCAGGTTGACTAGCCAAGCTGATGCTGCATCTCCTATGGTGACTGTCCCAGTTTGACCGTTCCATTGCGCCTGTTGCCAAAACGGCAAAGCTGCTGTTTCTGATGCGGCGGCCATTGCTTTGTCGAGTGCTTGGTCAACCTGGGGATTAGAATAGTAACCGGAGTTACGCCAGTTTCCTTGGGCTGCCGAACTGTGGTAAAGAATGTATAACTCCATTGGGTCGTATATTCCCCAGGGAAACAGCCCTACATCTTGGTGCATTCGCCGCGAAATATCTTCCCAGCTTTTACCGTCAACGTTAACTTTGATACCTACAGGTTTGAGCATTTGGGCGATCGCTAATGCTAGACCTTGGGAGGTAGGATTACTTACAGGGTAGAGAATCGTAAATTCTGCTTTCATCCCCGCTTTTTCTAATACCCCATCCCCGTTGCTATCTCTCCAACCTCCTGCGCTTAAAATTTGTTTTGCTTTGTCGGGGTTTCCATCTGCGATCGCCGCTTGTGGTTGATCCCAAGGTAATTTACTGGCTGCACCATAAGCTGGTGAACCATAACCTTCTAAAATACCTGTAACTAAAGCTTGGCGATTAATTGCGTAATTCACCGCTTGGCGAATGGCTCGGTCTGCTGTGACATTGTTACCAATGGGATTTCCCTCAGTAGTTTTACGTCCTGTATTGGGAAGATATGGAAACATCAAGCCTACACGACTATTGCTGTTGATGGCATACAAATTCATTCCTGTAACTGACTGCTTGGCTAAAAAAGGCGGAATTTGTGCTAAGTCCAGTTCTCCCGCTTTGGCAGCCGTAAATACCGCATCTCCTCTAGTAAACAAAAATACAATCTTTTTGATTTCTGGTTGTTCGCCGTAGTAATCGGGATTAGCTTCAACAATCATTTGTTGACCTTCATCCCATTGCACCAAACGATAAGGGCCTGAACCAATGGGATTTCGACCATAGTTTTGATTATGCAGATGTTTGGGGACAATTCCCAATTGGGCGATGCGATTAATAAAGGTAATTTGCGGCTGCTTCAGATATAGTTCTACTTCATAAGCACTCTTCGCTACAGCTTTATCCAAAATTGTCACATCGGTTAGACCAGGACTGGCTTTTGCTTGATTAAATGTATAGGCGACATCTGCGGCTGTTAGCATTTTACCATCAGAAAACCGCACATCTGGACGGATTTTAAACCTCCAGACTTTTTTATCAGGACTCAAAGTATAACTTTTAGCCAAATCATTAACTAATTGCAGATTTTCGTCCCGACGTACCAAGGTACTTTGGAACAAAGGAGGGTCATGATAACCCCAACCCAATGTCGGATCAAACCCTGTTGGTGAATCTCCCCACCCCAAAGCAATCACAATTTGCTTTTTTGGCTGAGAAGGATTGTTAGCTACTCGCTTAGGTGTAGCTAAATTACAACCCACCAAAATTTGTATGAGGATGATGCCAAATAGTACCTTGAAGTGTTTCATATTAAAACTGCACTGATACTGTTCCCAATACCGTCAAAGGTGCTTGGGGATAAATATAGAAGGTATCGGTGTTGTAATACTTGGTATCAAACAAATTGCGGAAATTGAGTCCAACTTTGAGATTATCCCGACGGTAGGATAAAGCCGCATCGACTCGCACGTATGAAGGAAGAGTGAAGGTATTTGGTAGTTGGGCTTCTCTTTCAGACGCATATACAAGTCCTAAACCAAATCCTAATCCTTGTAAATTCCCTTTTTGTAATTCATAGGTAGTCCACAAACTTGCACTGTGTTGTGGAATCCCGGCAATGCGATCGCCTTCAGGAATGCTATTATCTCTACTGACAAAACCATTGGCATAGGCATAGTTAGCAATGATTTTCCAGCCTGGTAGTATTTCTCCTGCTATATCTAATTCCACACCACGACTTTTTTGTTCGCCTGTAGCGATACTAAATCTAGGGTCTGCTGGATCACTTGTTAACACATTCTGTTGCGTAATTTGATACAGTGCTAAGGTTGTGGAGAGGCGATTGTTCAAGAAATCCTGTTTTATCCCTACTTCAAACTGTTCCCCTGTTGTCGGTGGAAACTGCTCACCTGTACGACTAACTCTAAAAAATTGTGGGTTAAAGGAATTAGCCCAATTGAAATACAGTGATGTTGTGGAACTTGGTTGATAAACTATCCCCACTCGTGGCGAAAAGCGAGTAGTTGTTTGCTGGTTAATAGTTGTATTAGTAATTTTGTTGACTACAGAGACATCATTAATATCAAATCTAACACCAGCTAATAGTTTCAAATTTTGTGAAATCTCGATGAAGTCTTGTAGATAAATCCCCAAGTTATCTGAGCTTTGCTTGCGATGTAATTCTTGTTCAAAGTTTATTGCTTGTGCGCCATATTGGGGGTTAAAAATATCGATTGGATCTAGCGTTCCTCGGAAGTAATTAAAATCATAGCCCCAACGCGATAGTTCCAGACCAACAAGAATTTTGTGTTGAATAGAACCTGTTTTAAATTCGCCAAATATTTCATTTTGGAGTACGTAATCTTCTTGTTCTTCTTCGGTTCTCAATGGTGAACGGGGTAATGTTCTGCGGTCATTGCCTAGAGGGTCAAATAGTTCTACTTGGCGGGTATCACCATTGACAATGATGGCACTAAATCCTTGGCGAAACTTCCAAGTATCAGTAAATTTATGCTCAAAATTATAACTAACTGATGTGGAATTAAAGGTAGCATCATTAAAATTTGGCTCACCTAAAAATCTACTAATTGGTAGTTGAAAAACTTCCCGCTCTGGCGGAAAGTTATAATCAAAAGTGTAGTTATAGTTTTGTTGTTCTAGCTCTACTGTTAGACTGGTTTTGGGACTAATTTTCCAGGTAATAGCCGGGGCTACAAAGAAACTTTCATTTTCATTAAAATCGCGGAAACTACCGGAATTTTGATAGGCTAAATTCAGACGATATAACAAAGAGCGATCGCTGGTTAATGGGCCGCTAATATCAAGCGTCGGACGATAAAAATCATAACTACCAATGGTTGCACCAAGATTGTAATAAGGTTCTTCTATCGGCTTTTTGGTGACTGTGTTGGTTAATCCACCTAAAGAAAAACGTCCTCCATACAACACAGAAGCGGGGCCTTTGAAAAACTCCACTCGCTCAATATTAGCGATATCACGACTACCAATAACTCCAATATCTCGGAAGCCATTGCGAAGACTCTGATAAGCCAATGAAAGACCCCGAAAGTAATAACCTGTCAAGGATGTTGAACCACCGTATCCTGGTAGTTCTTGAACTCCACTGACATTTTCGATAGTTTCACCAATGCGAACTATTTGTCTATCTTCAATTACCTGACGGGGAACTACTTGAATTGATTGGGGAATGTCCCTGAGTGGAGCTTCTATCTTGGTTGCAGTTATCGCACTAGGAACACTGTAACTATCACGTTCTCCTGTCACTACTAATTCAATCGGTTCTTTCTCTTGCGCCGATGGTTGAGTTGGTGGTGTTTCACTACTAGGTTTTTCAGTATCCGGTGTTTGTGGTGGTGGTGTAGATGTTGCATCTGGTGTGACACCAAAAACTAAACCTGCATCGTCGTCAAACAACTCAACTTTGGGAAGACTGGTTTCACCTACCACTACAACGCGAATACTATTAGCATCTTGATTGGTGACTATAACTTCTGCAACTCCCGCAACTGGCTTTTCTTGGCGGAATGAGTCACCAGTTGTCAGACGCAGTTGCGCGTTGGATATATCTGCAATAAAGTTATTCCCCTCGTTCTGAGTTGCGGTTTGTAGCTTGTCTGATGAGGGAGTTTCTAAAATGACTTCCACACCGTTAGCTGTTGAGTTCAGGCGCACTCCCGTGACAATTGTGACTGCTGCATTTTGTGGTTGCTCCTGCGCTAACAGTCCTTTGATGTTCGTTTGAGGAATCTGTGTGTTTGGTACTTCTGTATTCTCTGCGACATTTGGGCTTGCTTGTGCGTTTGCAGGCTGAGTCCCCAATAAAACAATAGTTCCTATAATTCCCAAATAAGCACGTTGTCTACGTTTCAAAGCTTTACTCCACACCAAATTTTTATGAAATCAACACCAACTCAGTTGCACGCGATCACAATCCGCTTGACTCTGAATGGGTTGTATATGATAATCATTCTCGCACAGTCTAAACTATCTATTCTAAGTAAAAATGAAAAAACTGCATCTACAACGCAACAAATTTAGATTTGTTAAATCTTTCTTTCCCTAAATAGCTGAGAAATCAATTTATTTTTCTGATAAGTGATTGATTGATTAAGTATTGGTTAGTTAAGACTATTTTGGCTGCATTCAAAATATTTTGCTAGGTGGTCATAGAAAATAAAGATAATCATTCCTACAATACCAATTTGATAATAAAAGTCAAGTATTTCCTGAACTATCAGTTACTTAATTCTATACAAAGTAATTAGATAACTTTTTTAAAATTGGACATTTGGTCAAATTAATTTAAAATTATCTCCCATGATTTTCTAGCCAAGATAAACATGAATTTAGAGCAGCAGAATATTTTGTTTTTGAATGAAATTGCAATATTTGTTTATATTTGACAGAAACAAACATTAGATGATAAATATTATCATTATCAAGCAAATAACACCTAAGAGACTTGCAAACAACATAGATATCCTATCTGTTTAGAAGCTGGGAAGGCTGGGAGAGAAAAAATCTGATCATTGTCTTCGCGTTTCAAAGTTGGGATAATTTAATTTCTAGAAGTCATAAAATACTAAATTATCAACCCTTCCCAAGCATCTAATTATTAACAACCATAAACAGTTTTACTCCACAAAAATAATTAAGTCATGGAGTGGTATCAATGGATAAGAACCTTTCGCAGAAATCAGTAGAATTTGTGAATTTGCTGGAAATTATCCGTTGGCGATCGCAAAAGCAACCTCAGCAACAAGCCTACTGTTTTCTACTGGATGGAGAGGTTGAAGTCCAATCATTAACTTATGGGGAATTAGACAATCAAGCTCAGAGAATTGCTGGTTTATTACAAGCTTTTGGAGTCAAAAAAGGCGAACGGGTTTTACTCCTATATCCACCAGGTTTAGAATTTATCACGGCATTTTTTGGCTGTTTATATGCAGGAGCGATCGCAGTTCCGGCTTATCCACCGCGTGCGAATCAATCCTTATCTCGGCTGAGTGTGATCGCTACTGATGCAGATTCAACAGTCGCACTGACTACAACAACCGTCTTGTCCTACTTACAGCAGCATCCAACATTCAACGTTCTGCGGTTGCTAACCACAGATAACATGATGGCTGATGACTGGACAAATTTATGGCGACAGCCAGTTATAGATAGGGACACCCTGGCCTTTTTACAATACACTTCCGGCTCTACAGGTACACCAAAAGGCGTAATGGTGAGTCATGGAAACTTACTGCATAACCAGTTGTTGATTAAACAGGCGATGCAGCACACCACAGCAACCATCTTTGTGGGTTGGCTACCACTGTTTCATGACATGGGTTTAGTGGGGAATATGCTCCAGCCTCTATATTTGGGGATACCTTGCATTCTCATGTCTCCAGTGGCATTTTTACAAAAACCTGTGCGCTGGCTACAAGCAATTTCTCAGTATCGCGCCACAACTAGCGGCGGCCCTAATTTTGCTTATGATTTGTGCGTGCGGAAAATTACAGCCGAACAACGAGCTACCTTAGATTTGAGTAGCTGGGAAGTAGCTTTTAACGGTGCAGAACCAGTTCGCCAAGCAACACTAGAAAAATTTGCTGTTACCTTTGGTGAATGTGGCTTTCGCCGCGAAGCATTTTATCCCTGTTACGGAATGGCAGAAACCACATTGATTGTTTCTGGAGGCTGTAAAACAACTCCACCAGTATTACAGCCAGTCCAATCAGATGCTCTAGCGCAAAATCAGATAGTTCCAGCTAAAGCGGGAGAAATCGGCACACAGATATTGGTAGGTTGTGGTCAACCCTTAGCGGATCTGAAAATTGTCATTGTCGATCCCCAGACCTTGAGTGCTTGTAGCGATCGCCAAGTTGGTGAAATTTGGGTGGCGGGAGCGAGTGTAGCTCAAGGTTATTGGCATCAGCCAGAGCAAACAGAGTCCACCTTTAAAGCTTATACAAAGGACACCAAAGAAGGGCCGTTTTTGCGTACAGGAGACTTGGGATTTTTACAGGATGGTGAACTATTTATCACAGGTCGTTTGAAGGATCTGATTATTATTCGGGGCAGAAACTATTATCCTCAAGACATTGAAAATACAGTCCAGCAGAGCCATCCAGCTTTAGAACCTCACGGTGGGGCAGCATTTAGTATTGATGTGGATGGGGAAGAAAGACTGGTGATTGCTCAAGAAGTCCAACGCAGTCACATACGAAAGTTGGATATAGACGAGGTAATTGCCACAATCCGTGCGGCTGTCGCGGTCAATCATGAAATACAACTGTATGGGGTACTGCTGCTCAAACCAGGGAGCATTTTGAGGACTTCTAGTGGGAAAATTCAGCGTTATGCTTGTCGGGCGAAATTTTTAGCAGGAAGTTGGGAGACTATTGCCAGTAGCATTTTAGAAGGTATGGAAACTGGGGTAAGTGTAGCGGATGAAATTATCTCAGAACAGCCACAGCTAATATCGTACTTGCAACAGCAAGTTGCTCAAATTCTGAAAGTGGAATTATCGCAAATTCAACCACAACAGCCTTTAAGCACTTGCGGTATAGATTCTCTCATGGCCATTGAACTCCAGCACACCGTTGAGACGAAATTCGGTGTAGTTTTGGCAGTTAAAGACTTTTTGGCAGATGTAAGTATTAATCAATTAGCAACGGTAATACTCGACAAATTAAGCTCCCATACAATTGACGAACCAGTACAAAATTCTCACTCGTCTGAGTATTCCCTTACTTACGGTCAGCAAGCTCTTTACTTTTTACAACAACTAGCACCAGAAAATTATGCTTACAACATTGCTAGGGCGGCGCGGATTTATGGTGATTTAAATATTGCCGCATTCCACCGAGCATGGCAAATTTTAGTTGACCGTCATCCGGCTTTGCGTACCAGTTTCATCACTATTGATGGACAACCAAGACAAAGAGTTTGTCAACAAGTAGAAGTTTGTTGGCTACAACAAGATGCGACAACATGGGATGAGACATACTTAAGCGATCGCTTATTAGAAATAGCATACCGTCCCTTCAATTTAGAGCAAGATCCGTTGATGCGGTTGAGTTTATTTACTCGCTCATCTCAAGAACATATCTTGCTGCTAGTTGTTCACCACATCATTGCTGACTTTTGGAGTCTGACGATATTAGTAGATGAGTTGGGAAAACTTTACCAAGCCGAAAATCTTCCCCTCATAACCTGCCAATATGCTGACTATGTAAGCACTACAGCCAAAATGATCGCTAGTTCTCAAGGAGAAAAACTGCAAGCTTACTGGGAACAGCAACTAGCAGGAGAACTACCAGTGCTGAATGTGCCTGCTGACCGGATGCGGCCGCCCATGCAAACCTATAGAGGTGATAGTATAAGTTGGCAACTGGGTCAAGAACTAACAAATAAACTGCAAAACTTCAGCCAACAGCATCAAGTCACGCTGTATATGACTATGTTGGCAGTTTTTCAAGTCTTGCTGTATCGCTATACAGGCCAAGAGGATTTGTTAGTCGGTTCGCCAACCACAGGGAGAAGTCGGGCTGATTTTGCTGGGTTGGTAGGTTATTTTGTCAATCCGATAGTATTGCGGGCAAATTTCGCTGAAAATCCAACATTTGAGCAGTTTTTACAACAAGTGCGATCGCTGGTTTTGGATGCGTTAACTCACCAAGATTATCCCTTTGCACGGCTAGTTGAGCAACTACAGCCCACACGCGATCCCAGTCGCTCACCTATATTTCAAGTGATGTTTGTCTTTCAGAAAGCACACTTGTTGAATAACGAAGGATTAGGCGGCTTTGCTTTAGGGGAAGCTGGTGCAAGACTAAAATTAGGGGAACTAGAGTTAGAGTCTTTACCACTGTCCAAGCGAATAGCTCAGTTTGACCTTACCTTAGCGATCTCCCAAGTCAATGGTGTACTATCGACTTCTTGGGAATACAATGCAGATTTATTTGATGCAGCCACTATTACCCGCATGGCTGGGCATTTTCAGACATTACTAGAAAGTATCATTGTTGAACCTAGCCAGCCCGTGGGTATGCTGCCAATGCTGACTCAGCAAGAACAGCAGCAATTACTATTAGAGTGGAATGCTACTCAGAAAGATTACGACAGTATTTGTTTACATCAGCAATTTGTCACTCAAGTCGAGAAGACACCAGACGCGGTAGCAGTAGTTTTTGAGCAGGAAGAAATTACTTACAAACAATTGAATCAACAGGCTAACCAACTAGCACATTATCTGCAAGGTTTGGGAGTCAAAAAAGAGGTGTTAGTTGGTGTTTACTTAGAGCGATCGCCCCAGATGGTAGTCAGTATTTTAGCGATTCTCAAAGCGGGAGGGGCATATTTACCTCTAGATCCTAGCTATCCGCGAGAACGTCTGGCTTTTATGCTCCAAGATGCTCAAGTTGCAGTTTTATTGACTCAAGAGAAATTTTTACCCAGTTTACCCGAACATCAAGCAACGGTGGTTTGTCTGGATAAAGACAATGAAGTTTGGGCTAGTGAAACTATTGTCAACCCAGTGAATGAGGTAACAACTCATAACCTAGCTTATGTAATTTATACATCCGGCTCAACTGGCAGACCAAAAGGGGTAATGAATACCCATCGCGGAATTTGCAATCGCCTAGCTTGGATGCAGGAAACTTACCAATTGACGATAGTAGATAGAGTGTTACAAAAAACACCTTTTAGTTTTGATGTGTCGATTTGGGAATTTTTCTGGCCTTTGACTACCGGGGCTTGTTTAGTGATGGCTCGACCAGGAGGCCATCAAGATAGTGCTTATTTAGTTAAATTAATACAAGAGCAGCAAATTACCACGATTCATTTTGTACCTTCAATGCTGCAAGTATTTTTAGCAGAACCCAGCGTTGAAGCGTGTAAATGCTTGCGACGGGTAATTTGTAGCGGGGAAATATTACCTGTGCAACTGCAAGAGCATTTTTTTACGCGCTTGGATGCAGAATTGCATAATTTGTATGGCCCCACAGAAGCCGCAATTGATGTTACATTTTGGGCTTGCAATCGCCATTCTGATAAAAATATTGTCCCCATAGGACGAGCGATCGCCAACACGCAAATCTATATACTAGATAAGCATTTACAACCAGTTCCTATTGGTGTTCCAGGAGAACTACACATTGGCGGAGTAGGTGTAGCTAGGGGTTATCTCAACCAACCACAACTCACAGCCGAGAAATTTATTGTCAATCCTTTCAGTAACAACTCAAATAATCGCCTGTACAAAACTGGTGACTTAGCACGCTACCATACAGACGGTAGTATTGAGTATCTAGGAAGACTAGATGACCAAGTTAAGTTGCGTGGTTTCCGCATAGAATTGACAGAAATTGAGTCAGTTTTGACGCAACATCCAGATGTGCGGAAAGCCGTTGTTGTGATGCGGGAAACATCGGCTGTAAAACGTCAAGTTGTGCTGAATCCTCCAGAAAATAACTCAGAAATTACGGATTTACGAAACTTCCTCAAAGGGGAATTAACCGAAGAACTGCTAGTTGAATCAACAACAAAGCAACTCATCGCCTATTGTGTTTGTCGTCATCAACCTGCACCCAATATTACTAAATTACGCCGCTTCTTAGGTGAAAAACTACCTGATTACATGATTCCGGCGACGTTCATCATGCTTGATGCACTTCCTGTCACCGCAAATGGCAAATTAGATAAAAAATCTCTACCAAATCCCGGTCAAGGTAGACCTAATTTAGAAAAATCTTTCGTCCCTCCTCACACTCTACATGAAAAGATATTGGCGCAAATCTGGAGCGAAGTTTTGGGAATTGAACAAGTGGGGATTCACGATAACTTCTTTGAATTGGGAGGAGATTCTATCCGCAGTATTCAAGTTGTAGCGAAAGCCCAGGAAAGAGGTTTAAGCTTCTCTGTAGCGCAGGTTTTTCAACATCAAACTATCTACAATTTATTAACAGCTATTTCCCTAAATCAACTAGATAGTTTATTAACCGAGAAAACCGCAGCTTTTAGCTTAATATCAGCCATTGAAAGAGATAAACTGCCCAATAATATAGAAGATGCTTATCCGTTAACCAGAGTTCAAACTGGCATCATTTTTCATAGCCAGTACAACTTGGAATCCTTGATGTATCATGACATTTTTCAATATCATCTGCGGGTTCGTTTTGACTTAGATTTATTACAAATGGCGATAGAACAGCTTGTAACTCGCCATCCAATTTTGCGTACCTCCTTTGATTTAATTAACTTTGATGAGCCTCTGCAACTCGTTCATCAAAGTGCGTGTATACCAGTAGTTGTAGAGAATTTGCGCTCATTATTACCAGCAGCACAAATACAGGTAATTACATCTTGGATTGAAATTGAAAAACATCAGCGTTTTGACTTGTCTTGTCCACCACTGATGCGCCTATTTATTCATCGTTTGACAGATGAAACCTTCTGTCTCACTTTAAGTTGGCATAACTCAATTTTAGATGGCTGGAGTAATGCTTCTCTCTTAACAGAATTGTTACAGCGTTATCATACTCTGTTGAATGGAGAAGAAAATCAGATAGAATCAGCTTTGACAATTTCCTACCGGGATTTTGTCGCTGTCGAAAGTCAGATTTTACAATCTCCAGAATATCAAAACTATTGGCAGCAAAAATTACAAGGATTGGTGATTAAGCCAATCCCTCGTTGGGATAAAAATAACGCAAAAAAAAATGTCCAAGTTGGTGTGTTAGATGTACCGATTTCGCCTCAAGTTTCTCATGGACTCAAGCAACTAGCGCGACTCGCCGAAGTTCCTTTAAAAAATGTCTTGTTAGCTGCACATTTGAAAGTGATGAGTTTATTAATTAACGATGAGGATGTGTTAACAGGATTAGAATCTAACAGTCGGTTAGAGGAAGCTGACGGAGAAAAAACTCTCGGAACTTTTATTAATACCATCCCTCTACGACTACAACTAGAAGCAGGAACTTGGATTGAATTAGTACAGCAAGCTTTTGCAGCCGAACAAGAGTTATTACCCTACAGACACTATCCCTATTCAGAGTTGCAAAAATTTGGCAATCGCCAGCCACTCCAACCTTTATTAGAAACAGTGTTTAATTATACACACTTTCATGTTTATCAACGTCTGCAAGATTTATCAGGGTTAGAAATTATTGGGGGTCAAGGTTTTGGTGAAAGTAACTTTACCTTGAGAGTAGAGTTTAATCGCAACCATATTACTGACCACATCCAACTTGACTTAGAGTGCAAAATTGCAGAAATTAGCAGCACTCAATTAGCCGCCATTGGTAGCTATTACAGCGAAACCTTGATAGCAATGGCTACACAGCCATTTAACCGCCATGAAGAACAATGTTTGCTAAGTACCGCACAACAGCAACAAATACTAGTAGAGTGGAATGAAACTGCGATCGCCTATCCTGAAAACTTGTGTATTCATCAACAATTTGAGGCGCAAGTTGTACGTAACCCCGATGCGATCGCCCTAGTATATGAAAATGAACAACTCACCTACCAAGAACTCAACCGACGAGCTAATTTACTAGCAAATCACTTACAGCGTCTCGGAGTTTGTGCGGATACGCTAGTAGCTATTTGTGTTGAGCGTTCTTTAGAGGCGATCGTGGGAATATTGGGAATCCTCAAAGCCGGAGGAGCTTATTTACCACTCGACCCCACTTATCCTTCAGAGCATCTCGCCTTTATATTAAAAGATACTCAGGTATCATTGCTATTAACTCAATCCCAACTATTGCCAAAAATACCAAACAATAAAGCACAAACTCTCTGCTTGGATTCTGAATGGGATATTATCGCCAACAATAGTGATGACAATCCCAGTTGTAGAACAACAAAAGAGAATCTCGCCTATGTAATCTACACCTCCGGTTCTACAGGTAATCCCAAGGGAGTGTTAATTACTCACCAAAACTTAGTCCACTCCACCAACGCCCGTATAGCCTACTATCAAACACCAATTAGCAGCTTTTTATTAATTCCATCCTTTGCTTTTGATAGTTCTGTTGCCGTTATTTTTTGGACATTATGCCAAGGTGGTAAATTAATTTTAATTAAAGATGGTTGGCAACGAGATATTTGGCAGTTAGCGCAACTAATTGAGCAACATCAAATCACACATTGGTTGAGTGTACCTTCACTGTATAACTCCCTGTTAGCGCATATAGAAAAGCAGCAATTAATATCGCTACAAACTATAATTGTAGCGGGAGAAACCTGTAGCATTGAGTTAGTCAAAAATCATCAAAAATTACTACCAAATACATCCCTATTCAACGAATACGGCCCAACAGAAACCACCGTTTGGAGTAGTGTTTATAACTGTTCTCACCACGATTTAAACAACAATTCTATTCCTATTGGTCGTCCCATTAGCAATACCCAAATTTATATACTCAACTCTCATCTCCAACCAGTACCAATCGGAACACCTGGGGAAATCTACATTGGTGGTTTTGGTGTAAGTAAAGGATATCTCAACCGTCCAGAATTAACCATTGAAAAATTCATTCCTGACCCTTTTAGTAAACAACCAAACGCACGCCTATATAAAACCGGAGATCAAGCACGTTATCTCAGTAATGGCAACATTGAGTTTATCGGACGTATAGATCATCAAATTAAACTTAGAGGATATCGTATTGAACTAGGGGAAATTGAAGCAGTATTACAACAGCACCCTCAAGTTAAACAAGCAATCGTGATAGCGAGAAATAGCGACTCAGAAAATCAGCAGTTGGTAGCTTATATTGTCCCATCTCAAACACAAGATTCTTTAACTAATGAACTACGTTCTTTCTTACAAACCAAACTACCAAATTACATGATTCCCTCAGTCATCCTGCAAATAGATACACTCCCACTAACCCCCAACGGTAAAATTGACCGCCAAAAACTACCCACACCAGAGCAATTACAACCCAACAACGAACTTTTAACTGAACTTCTCAAAAAACTCAATTCACTTTCAGAAACCGAAGTAAAAACCCTACTTTCTCAAAAAAATCATCAACCTAATTAAATCCTCTCCGCGCCTCCGCGTCTCTGCGTGAAATACCTTAACTCTATATTCTTGACATGAACGAAGATATTTTAAATCAGATTAATCAACTTTCCCCAGAAAAACGCCAACTTCTGGAAATGTTAATGCAAGAAGAAGCGACAAAATTACAAACCAATTATGTCGCACCCCGCACAGCAGTCGAGGAAACATTAGCTAATATTTGGGCTGATGTATTAAAACTCCAGCAAGTTGGTATTCATGACAATTTTATTGAAGTGGGTGGTGACTCGATCCAAAGCATTAAAATTGCTGCTAGAGCAATGAAATTAGGAATTAAATTCACCATCAATCAAATTTTTGACCATCCCACAATTGCCGAACTAGCAACAGTAGCAGATACAAGTTTATTCAATACAAAGCAACAGACTTTAACTACTACAGAAACGGCACAATTTTCGGAAGCAGAATTGAGCCAAGCCGAACTTAATCAAATTCTCAAAAAGCATCAAAGTTAAATATGGAAGCTGAAAATATTGTAGATATTTACACCCTTTCACCTACTCAGCAAGGCATACTATTTCACGTACTGTCTGCGCCTGATTCTGGTGTATATTTTAGCCAAACAACTTGTATTTTACAAGGTAATCTAAATTTATTAGCCTTTGAACAGGCTTGGCAAGAAGTTGTCAACCGACATTCTGCTTTGCGGACAGGTTTTGTATGGGAAGGACTAGAAAAGCCAGTTCAAATTGTTTACCGTGAGGTAAAACTAGAAATTGCCAAATATGATTGGTGTGAACTTGATATTGCAAATCAACAAGCACATCTACAAGATTATTGTCTAGCTGATAAAATGCATGGCTTTGACTTAGCCAAACCGCCACTCATTCGGTTAACTATTATTAAAATTGCTGCCGAAAGTTATCAATTTGTTTGGACTAGCCATCACTTAGTATTAGATGGCTGGTCTGGTGTGATTCTGCAAAAAGAAGTGTTTGCTTTTTATGAAAATTTTTGTAATGGTAAACAACTTGACATAGCAACAAATCCGCCTTTTCGAGACTATATTACATGGTTGAAGCAACAAGATATTTCTCAAACTGAAACTTTCTGGCGACAAACTTTACAAGGTTTTACTACCCCAACACCTTTGTATAAAAATATTAAAAATCAGATAAATCAGCCAGCATATTATCAGCATCAAACAATTTATTTATCTGCAAGTGATACAGCATCGATAAATAATTTTGCTCGAAAATACCATTTAACTGCGAGCAATTTAGTATTAGGAGCATGGGCATTACTGCTTAGTTATTATAGCGGTAATCAAGATGTACTGATAGGAAAAGTTATGTCAGGTCGCCCAGTTGGTATGACTGGAGTTGAATCTACAGTAGGCATTTTTGTGAATACTTTACCTGCAAGAGTGCAGGTATCTCCAGAAGATTCATTATTAACTTGGCTGCAAAGTATCCAAAGTCAACAGATTCAATTACATGAATATGAATATACTCCACTTGTACAAATTCAAAGTTGGAGTGATGTACCGCCAGGTGTAGCTTTATTTGACAGTCTTTTGATTTTTCAAAATACTTTTCTAGATGTTTTACAGGCAGAAATTGGCAGTCTCACAATTAGCAAAATTCATACAGAAGACTCGACTAATTATCCCCTGACTATCAATGTAATTCCAGGTATAGAGTTATGTTTAAAAGCTAGTTATGATGTCCGTTGCTTTCATGAAAACAAAATTAATAGGATATTAGAAAACTTCCGTTATCTGTTAGTAAATATGGTGAATGCACCAATTTTAAAAATAAATGAATTAATAAATAAAATTCAGGCTTATGAAAAAAAACAAAAGAATCAAGAATTGCAAGAAAGTCAAAAAATAAACTTTCAAAAATTAGCCACTATCAAACCACAGACTTTTAGATTATCTTTTGGCAGTTTGGTAAAAATAAATTATTTGTTTCCAGATAAGCCAATACCTATAGTTATTCAACCACTGGAAGACAATCTAGATTTAGTTACATGGAGTCAGAATAATTTAGATTTTATTGAACAAAAGCTTTTAAAGCATGGAGCAATTTTATTTAGGGATTTTAAGATTAGCTCAACATCGATATTTGAAAAGTTCATGAGAGTGATTTCTCCAGAATTACTAGAATACCGAGAACGTTCAACGCCACGAACAGATTTAGGTGGAAATATTTATACATCAACCGAGTATCCTGCTCATGAGCATATTGCTTTGCATAATGAGTTTTCTTATGCTTATACTTGGCCTCTGAAAATTTGTTTTTATTGTGCAGAAACAGCCGTATATGGCGGAGAAACTCCTATTGCAGATTGTCGGCAGTTTTTAGCAAAAATTAATCCAAAAATTAAAGATAAATTTATCGAAAAACAAGTGATGTATGTCCGTAATTATGGCAATGGTATAGACCTTTCTTGGCAAGAAGCATTTCAGACTAATGATAAATCTGTGGTTGAAGATTATTGTCGTCAAGCCCCGATGGAATTTGAATGGCTAGATGAAAACCGCCTCAGAACTCGTCAGATACGTCCGAGTGTGGCAATACATCCAAAAACTCAAGAAATGGTGTGGTTTAATCAAGCGCATTTATTCCATATTTCAAATTTAGATTTAGAGGTACGTGAAGCACTTTTAGAACTATTTAAGGAGTCAGATATTCCCCGCAATACTTATTATGGTGATGGTTCTCCTATCGAGACTTCAGTATTAGATGAAATTCGGGAAGTTTATCAGCAAGTATCTGTAAAGTTTCCTTGGCAGAAAGGAGATGTATTATTACTGGACAATATGTTAGTGGCGCATGGTCGCAATCCATTTGTGGGTAAACGCAAAATTTTGGTGGCGATGGGAGAGGCGTTTACGCAAGAACATTAATTTAGGAAATAGGGAACAGGTAACAGGGAATAGGAAAACTATATGAAAAAGCAAAATATAGCTGGTTTTAGTAAAGTTGATGATACTGCAAATCCGCAAGATTTTGTATCTTATTTAGATGCTATCAGTAGCTTAAATTCTATTCAGAAGTACAAACAACAAACATTTACGCGCTTAGAAATACAAGCAGGCGATCGCATTCTTGATGTAGGCTGTGGAATAGGTGATGATGTGCGATCGCTTGCTGTCAAAGTGGGAAATGCTGGCGAAGTAGTTGGAATTGATCGCAGTGAGACAATGGTGAAAGAAGCCCAAAGCCGATCCGCAGATTTGGGTTTACCTGTTGCATATTATGTAGGCGATGCAGAAAAGCTGGAGTTTCCCGATTGTACATTTGATGCTTGTCGTAGCGATCGCACTTTTCAACATTTGTTAAATCCCCGCCAAGCTTTAACGGAAATAGTGCGCGTCACCCGTTGCGGTGGACGAGTTGTTGTTTCTGATCCTGATTGGGAAACTTTGGTCATTGATACAGGCGATCGCGCTTTAACTCGCAAGATATTAAACTTTCATTGTGATAGTTGCGTTAACGGCTGGATAGGACGACAATTACCTACGCTTTTTCAAGAAGTTGGGTTACATAAAATCAATGTTGATACATATACTTTAATTTTGACTGACTGTACCTTAGCAGATAAACATTTGGGAGTAATTAATGCGGCGATGAAAGCCCAGCAAGCAGGTTTAATCTCAATCGCAGAAGCCGCTAATTGGATTACTAATTTGGAAGCAGCAAGTCAAGCTGGTCGTTTTTTTTGCGCTATTACAGGTTTTTTGGCTTTTGGATGTAAGCCTTAATAGTAATTACTAATTAGTAATTCTGGCCAATACTAGATTTTAACTGTACAAAATTAATATGCTAAATACTATTGAAGGATTTGAACTTTCACCACAACAGAAACGCCTTTGGCTATTGCAGCAAAATAGTTCGGCTTACAGAGTCCAACTGGCTATTTCCATAACAGGAAACCTTGATGTTGCAATTCTCAAATCTGCTTTCGATAAATTGATAAATAAACATGAAATTCTTCGGACAAGGTTTCACAAAATACCCAACTTTAAATTTCCTATTCAATGTATATGCGATAGACCCCATATATACTGGCAAGAAATTGATTTGACGAGTTTAGCCTGGGAACAGCAGCAGGATAGAATTACAGAATTATTTGAGTCAGAAAAATACTATTATCTTAACTTGCAGTCTGAGACTGTGATGCGTTGCTATCTGCTATCTCTATCGCCACAACAACATACATTAATTTTAACACTTCCTGCCCTTTGTGCTGATAGCAAAACTCTGAATAACTTAGTACAAGAAATTAGCAATTTTTATTCTCAAACTGCACATCATGATGTAAATGAACCACCTATACAATATACCCAATTTGCAGCTTGGCAGAATGAAATTATCGCAGACACAGATATAGGTAGAGAATATTGGCAAGAACATGAGATTGATAAGTTTCTTGGTTTAAAACTGCCTTTAGAAAATCAAGCTACTGTTAAATCAGAGTTTCAACCGCAATCTCTAGCTATCCAACTTTCTCCTGATCTAGTAGCGCAAATCAAAGCTTTTGTACAAAAATGCAAAACTTCAACCTCTGAATTTTTATTAACTTGTTTTGCGATTTTACTGTCTCGTATTACCCAACAACCAGATATTGCTATTACTGTTCTTTTTGATGGTCGCTCCCATGAAAGTTTGCAATCTGCATTTGGTTTATTTGCGAAATATTTACCAATTCATTTTCTAAATGAAAATGATTATAACTTTTACCAAGCTTTGCAAGCGATCGCCCAATCAGCTACTGAGGTTAATGTTAGACAAGATTACTTTAGCTGGGAGCAAATATTTCCAGAATTAGAAAATATTGAGGAGAGATCACCACTATTTTGCTTTGAATTTGAACAGCTACAACATGATTATATTAATAACGAACTTTCATTTACAATAGCTCAAAAATATGTTTGCTTAGAACCATTTAAAATTAAACTTTCTTGTTTTGAGCAAGCAGATACAATTACTACAGAATTTCACTATAACTCCACCTTATTTTCAGCAGATAGCATTGCAATATTAGCGGGTCAGTTTCAAACATTATTAACTAACATTATTCATCAATCAAATATAGCAATTAGTGAATTACCAATTTTAAGCCCCATTGAAAAACAACTACTCACAAACTGGAATAATACTCAAACAGAATATTCCCAAGATAAGTGCATTCATCAGTTATTTGCAGCCCAGGTAGAACAAACACCAGACAAAATTGCAGTAGTATTTCAAGACCAGCAACTTACTTATCAAGAATTGAATTCTCAAGCGAATCAACTAGCGCATTATCTCCAAGCTTTGGGAGTAACAGCAGATGTACCTGTAGGTATTTACTTAGAACGTTCGTTAGACATGGTGGTAGGTTTATTAGCCATTCTCAAAGCTGGAGGTGCTTACGTACCATTAGATCCCACCTATCCACAAGAACGACTAGCGTTTATGTTAGCAGATACCCAAATATCAGTCCTGCTGACGCACAAAAAATTAGTTGAGGGCATTACTCAAGATGCACTGCATATTATTTGCTTAGATGAAGATAGAGAACTTATCAAATCTCAAAATTCAGAAAATCTAGCTAATCAAGTAACAGCAGATAACTTAGCATATATAATCTACACTTCTGGCTCAACTGGTAAACCTAAAGGTATAAGTTTAGCTCATCGTCCTTTAATCAATCTTCTTCAATGGCATAATTCAACTTTATTAACTGGAGTTCGTACCCTTCAATTTGCTTCCCTGAGTTTTGATGCTAGTTTTCATGAAATATTTGCCACTTTGCTCAGTGGGGGAACACTATTTATTGCATCTGAAGAGTTAAGAGTTGATGTTATTAAGTTAGGCAAATATATTTCTGCACAGTCCATTGAAAAGGTAATTATCCCGGTTGTTGTCTTACAACAATTAGCTGAGTTTGTTGGTGATTTTGGTATTGCTCCCTTGCATATTGAAATGTTACAACACTTGCAATAAATCACAACTACAGGTGAGCAATTACAAATTACTAAACCTATCATCAACTTCTTTAAAGCCTTAAAACATTGTTCCCTGCATAACCATTATGGCCCTTCAGAAACTCATGTAGTAACTGCCTTAAAATTGAGTCCAAATCCTGATGAATGGTCATATCATCCACCTATTGGTACTCCAATTGCGAACACGCAAATTCACATTCTAGATTCACACCTAAAACCAGTTCCCATTGGCGTTATTGGTGAACTTTATATTGGGGGAGTTTCTTTAGCAAGAGGTTATTTGAACCGACCAGATTTGACCAATGAGAGATTTATTCCTGACCCATTTAGTAAAGAAACTGGTAGCCGTCTCTATAAAACTGGAGATTTAGCACGCTATTTATTAGATGGGAATATTGAATATCTAGGACGCATCGACAACCAAGTTAAAGTTAGAGGTTTTCGGATTGAATTGGGTGAAATTGAAGCTGTATTAAATCAGCATCCTGATGTAAATAAAGCAGTTGTTTTGGCTCAAACAGACACCACAAATCAGCAGCGTTTGATTGCTTATATTGTATCTAATCAAGCAGTACAGGAAGCAACGAGTGATTTTCATAGCTTCTTACAAAAAAAGCTACCGGAGTACATGATTCCATCAGCTTTTATTTTCCTAAAATCACTACCTTTAACATCAAATGGAAAAATAGACCGCCAAGCATTACTGAATATCAATTTAGATGATTATCTCTTCAAGGCTAACTTTATAGCACCACGCACTGCGGCTGAAAAGGTGATTGCAAATATCTGGAAACAAACGCTTGGTGTGAATCAAATCGGTATCTATGATAATTTCTTTGCATTGGGTGGACACTCGCTGTTAGCTACGCAAGTTTTCTTTAAGCTGAACAAGATTTTTCAGGTAGAGTTATCGCTATCTCAACTATTTGAAACACCGACAGTTGCAGGGTTATTAGAGGTGATTACACAGCAATTAGGTGGAGTTGATGTTGTGGAAAATATTGCTCAAATATTGTTAGAAATTCAACAGTTTTCACCGGAGGAGGTGAGGGAGATGCTTGATAAGTAATATTAAACGCAGAGGGGAGGCAGCGCGTTGCGGGAGTTCCCCCCGTTGTAGCGACTGCCGTCGCGCGAAGTAAACGCAGAGTCACGCGGAGTTTTTGACTGAGGATTAATTTATTGAGGACATGACTATGATTTTGACACAAGCGCAGTTAAAGGAATATCAAGAGAAGGGTTTTATCTTATTACCCGATTATTTTTCTGCTTTAGAAGTGGAAAGAATGAAAACTGAACAGGCTCATCTCTTGGCAGGAAATGCTGATTACACAGTTTTAGAGAATGATAAAACAACTATTCGCTCTATTCACGGTTCTCATACTAATAGTCATGTTTTTCAGAATCTCTCACAAATTTCTCGTTTGGTTGAGCCTGCAATGCAAATTTTAAATAGTCAGGTTTATGTTTATCAATTCAAAATTAATATTAAGGCGGCGTTTAGTGGTGATGTTTGGCAATGGCATCAAGATTATATTTTTTGGCGAAAAGAAGATGGAATGCCAACTAATAGAGTGACGAATGTTGTGATTTTTCTGGATGATATGAATGAATTTAACGGGCCGCTATTTTTT
Source organism: Trichormus variabilis 0441 (assembly GCF_009856605.1). Taxonomy (NCBI): domain Bacteria; kingdom Bacillati; phylum Cyanobacteriota; class Cyanophyceae; order Nostocales; family Nostocaceae; genus Trichormus; species Trichormus variabilis. The sequence goes on from NZ_CP047244.1 coordinate 228,817, forward strand.
ATTCCTGGTTCACATCAAGAGGGAATGATTGATATTGTTACCCAAAATGTTATAGATAGTAAAGAGCAGAATAATCCCCAATGGTCTGCAAATTTTTCTAATAACTTAACTTATTCTTTGAATCGTCATACTGTTGCTAATTTAGTTAATAAATATGGAATTTCGGCTATCAAAGCATTAGCTGGTTCGGCGTTATTTTTTGATAGTAATATTGTTCATGCTTCACCTAGTAATATATCTCCTTTTTCTCGGAGTGTGGTAATTATTACTTATAACAGTGTTGAAAATATCCCTGTCAGCATTCCGAATAAAAGACCAGAGTTTATTGTTAGTCGAGATTATCAATCGATTACTCCTGTATCAGATAGTTTTTTAATTACAAAATAAAATTTATAGATATTAATTTAATTATGAGTAATTTTTCTGAAAGCCTCGGCGATATTTCACCAGAACAGTACGAACTTTTACAGCTTTTACTTAAGAAAAGAGGAATTGGTAAACCAGAACAGAAAACTATTCCGAAAAGAATAGACCAAAGCCCTTGTCAGCTTTCTTCTGCACAGCAAAGACTGTGGTTTTTGCATCAGTTAAACCCTGATATTTCTGTTTATAATATGCCTGCTGCTATAGGCATTCAGGGAAGTTTGAATATTGCGGCATTGGCACAAACATTTAATGAAATTGCCCGACGACATGAAATTTTACGCACCCGTTTTGAGACTGTCAATGGTAAACCAATTCAGATAATTAATCCAACTATTAGCATACCCTTGTCTGTGGTAAATTTACAGGATTTACCTGATGATAAACGTCAAACTGAAGTCACTCGATTAATAAAAGCAGAAGCAGAAAAGCCCTTTGATTTGACACAAACGCCACTGCTAAGAACAACTTTATTACAGTTAGATGTAACTGAATATGTACTATTATTGACCATTCATCACATTATTGCTGATGGTTGGTCAATAGATGTCTTGATTCGTGAAGTAATGGTGTTGTATGAAGCATTTTGTAGTGGTCAACCTTCTCCCCTAGCCGAATTACCTATTCAGTATGCAGATTTCGCGTTTTGGCAAAGTCAATACTTGCAAGGAGAAGTTCTCGCAAATCAATTAGCATTTCGGCGAGAAAAGCTAGGACATCACCCACCTGCACTAGAACTACCTACTGACCGTCCTCGCCCAGCAATTCAGACGTTTCGGGGTGCTACGCAATCTTTTTCTTTATCTGCTGAGGTGACGCAAGCCCTCAAAACTCTGAGTCAAACAGAGGGAACTACTCTGTTTGTTACCCTGTTGGCGGCGTTCAAAACTTTGCTTTATCGCTACACAGGACAGGAAGATATACTGCTGGGTTCTCCTATTGCTAACCGTAACCGGGCTGAAACTGAAGGGTTAATTGGCTTTTTTGTCAATACTTTGGTGCTGCGTACTGATTTGTCGGGTAATCCCAGTTTTCGGGAACTAATTGCTAGGGTACATGAACAGGCATCAGCGGCCTATGCACATCAGGATATTCCCTTTGAGCAGTTAGCCGCAGAACTACAGCCCCAGAGGGATTTAAGCAGAAATCCATTGATACAAGTGATGTTTGTGCTGGAAAATCGGTCTAGGTTGCTTGGGGAATTGGGTGACTTAAAGTTGAGTCTGCTAGAAATCAATACAGCGATCGCTAAGTTTGATTTAACCTTGATACTATCGGAAACCTCACAAGGTCTAAATGGTTGGCTGGAGTACAGTACAGACCTATTTGATGCAGTGACAATTACGCAAATGGTCAGACATTTTCAAACTTTAGTCGGTGGTATTGCAGTTAACCCTGACCAGCGTCTTGCTAGTTTACCTCTCTTAAGTGCGGCTGAACAACATCAGCTTTTATATGAATGGAATCACCCAGAAATTAGCTATCCGCAGCACTATTGCATTCATCAATTATTTGAACAATCTGCACAACAGGCACCAGAAGCGATCGCAGTTGTTTTTGAAGAGCAACAAATAACTTACCAAGCTCTCAATCAACAAGCAAACCAACTAGCACATTACCTGCGTTCCCTTGGTGTCAAACCAGGGGTGAAGGTGGGTATCTGTGTCGAGCGTTCCTTGTGGATGATAGTAGGTATTCTCGCTATCCTCAAAGCAGGCGCAGCTTATGTACCCCTTGACCCCAGCTATCCCCAAGAACGCCTCGCTTTTATTATCCAAGATGCTCAATTAGAAGTCTTGCTCACCCAGCAGCAATTGTTGGAAGTCTTACCACCGCATCAGGTTCAGGTAATTTCCCTAGATAGAGATTGGCAAATCATTGCTCAGGAAAATCAAGCTAATCCTGCCTGTACTGCTACCGTGGGTAACTTAGCTTATATTATTTACACCTCCGGTTCTACTGGTCAACCCAAAGGTGTATTAGTCCCTCATCAAAATGTCACACGTCTATTTGAGGCTGTGCAACCCTGGTTTGAGTTTAATCAACAGGATGTGTGGACGCTATTTCATTCCATTGCTTTTGACTTCTCAGTGTGGGAACTTTGGGGGGCTTTGTTGCATGGTGGAAAGTTAGTTATAGTACCTTATTGGCTGAGTAGATCGCCGGAAGCTTTTTATCAATTGTTGTGTAAACAAAAGGTAACGGTACTCAATCAAACTCCCTCAGCTTTTCGCCAACTAATACAAGCCAAAGAGCCTTTCAATCATCAATTAGCCTTGCGTTTGGTAATTTTCGGTGGAGAAGCTTTAGAAATCTCCAGCTTGCAACCTTGGTGTGAGCGACATGGCGATCGCTATCCGCAGTTGGTCAATATGTATGGCATTACAGAAACAACTGTCCATGTCACATATCGTCCCATCACAATGGCAGACTTGCAAGTTAACTCAGGGAGTATTATCGGTCGTCCCATCCCCGATTTGCAAGTGTACATATTAGACCAACATCAGCAACTCGTACCCATTGGCGTTTCCGGTGAGATGTACATTGGTGGTGGAGGTTTAGCCAAAGGTTATCTGAACCGCCCGGATTTAACCACCGAAAAATTTATACCTCATCCTTTTAGCAATCAGCCAGATGCAAGGCTGTATAAGTCTGGTGATTTAGCTCGTTACTTACCCAATGGTGATATTGAATACTTGGGACGCATCGACCATCAGGTGAAGATTCGCGGTTTTCGTATTGAATTAGGGGAAATTGCAGGGATATTAACTCAACACCCATCTGTGCAAGAAACCGTGGTACTGGCGAAGGAAACCTCATCTGGAGAAAAATATCTAGTCGCTTATGTGGTTTTCCGCCATCAGCAGACTCCTACAACTAGCCAACTGCGAAACTTCCTGAAAAAACAACTGCCTGATTATATGCTGCCATCAGTGTTTGTGGTTGTGGAAGCTTTACCTTTAACAGCCAATGGTAAGCTAGACCATCAAGCATTACCAGAACCAAGCACCAGCAGACCAGAATTAGACACTGCTTTTGTCTCCCCCCGTACAGCCACAGAAAAGATATTAACTGAAATTTGGTCACAAGTGCTGGGTTTTGCAGAAATCGGCATTTATGATAACTTTTTTGCTTTAGGGGGAGATTCGATTCGTAGTATTCAAGTCCGTTCTCTGGCGCAAGAACGTGGATTGTATTTCTCCCTACAACAGATTTTTCAACATCAGACAATTCACGAACTGATTGCAGATGTAGTTATAGCAGAAAATCCCCAGGCTACCACACAATCAATTGCAGCATTTAGCTTAATCAGTGAACAAGAGCGATCGCAATTACCGGAAAATATAGAAGATGCCTATCCCTTAACTATGCTTCAGATGGGGATGCTCTTTCATAATGAGTATGATACTGATACACCTATTTATCATAATGTTGCGAGTTTACACATACAAGCTCCTTTTGCACCGCAACATTTTCAGACAGCCGCACAGCAACTCATAAATCGCCATCCGGTCTTACGGACTTCGTTTGATTTGAGTAACTTTAGTCAACCGTTACAGTTGGTGCATAAAAATGTTGCTGTCGCTTTGCAAGTAGAAGATTTATCTCACCTCTCGACTATTGAACAAGAAGAGATATTAAATGCTGAGTTAGAAGCCCAAAAACGCCATAAATTTGATTGGACATCTCCACCACTATTACGCTTTCATATTTACCGTCGTAGCAGCCAAACTTTTCAGTTTAACTTTAGCGAACATCATGCAATTCTCGATGGCTGGAGTGTCGCTACAATGCTGACGGAGTTATTTGAAAACTACTTTAGTTTGTTACAAGGAGAAACACCAACTATTAAATTATCGCCTGAGATAGCTTTTCGAGATTTTGTTGCTTTACAACAAACAGCCCTCCAGTCACAAGCATCTCAAGACTACTGGAAGCAAAAGCTCAAGGGCTGCATGATGACTAGAATACCACGGGAGTATCAGCCTCAGTCTGCCACAACCTCAGCCATTCGTGCATTCCCCGTTCTCATTAGTGATGAAACTGCAACTGGATTGCAACAACTAGCGAAAGTAGCCAAAGTTTCCCTTAAGAGTGTATTAGTCGCTGCACATATATATGTACTTAGTCAGTTGAGTGGGCAATCAGATGTGGTGACAATTATGGCATCTCATGGCCGCCCAGAAACAACTGATAGTGATTGGAGTTTAGGACTTTTTCTCACTCCCTTACCACTGCGGATGAAACTTTCCGGCGGTACTTGGATAGACTTAGTACAACAAACTTTTGCGGCTGAGAAAGATTTATTACCCCACAGATTGTATCCATTAGCTCAGATGCAAATCGATTTGGGGAATCAGCGTCTAGCAGAAACATCGGTAAACTTCACACGCTTTCATGTCTACGAACGTTTGCAACAACTCAGTGGTTTACAGATAATCGACACCCAGGGCTTTGCAATGACAGATTTTGCCCTAGTCGCTGAATTTAGTTTTGATGTTTTCGCATCTCAACTACAATTATTTTTAATGTGTAATACCTTTGAGTTTTCTGAGCAACAAATAGAGAAAATAGGTGAAAACTATGCTCAAACCTTAGCTGTGATGGCGAAAGAGACAACAGCAAATTATCAATTAGTTGAAGTTGCCAATCAGACAGTTAAGGAAGATGAGAAATACCAATTATTAGCTATATCTACTGGAGAAAAAATTAATTATCCTCAATACAATTGCATTCATCAATTATTTGCCCAACAAGTAGCCAGAATACCAGACAGTCTAGCCGTCGCCAGTGAACATCAACAATTAACCTACCTACAGCTTAATAATAGTGCTAACCAATTAGCTAATTTTTTGCAAAATTTGGGCGTAGTTACTGAGACTTTGGTGGGAATTTGCGTGGAGCGTAACCCGCAAATGTTAGTCGGTATTTTAGGCATCCTCAAGGCTTGTGGAGCTTATGTCCCACTCGATCCGAGTTATCCACAACAGCGATTAGATTTCATGTTGCAAGATGCCAAAATAGAAATCTTATTAACACAAAAACATTTACTACCAAAATTTTCTCATCACAATATAAAAATTATCTGCATAGATACCGAATGGGAGGCAATTGCACAACACAGTGATGCTCATCCTGAATGTGAAATTACATCAGATAACTTAGCATATATCATCTATACTTCTGGCTCTACAGGCCTTCCCAAAGGCGTAGAAATAACTCATAAAAATTTAATTCACTCCACCATAGCGAGGATAAATTATTATCCAGAATATGATGTAAATTTTCTCTTACTGTCCTCCTTCGCTTTCGATAGCTCAGTTGCGGGAATATTTTGGACTTTGTGTTGTGGGGGAACTCTTTATCTTCCTCAAGTCGGTGAAGAAAAAGAAGTACGAAAGTTGGTGAAGTTAATATCTCAATATCAAATTTCTCATTTACTTTCTCTTCCTTCTCTATACGCCCTGATATTAGAACAAGCTGAAATTGCACAACTAACTTCACTACATACAGTGATTGTAGCGGGGGAACCCTGCCCGAAAAAATTAGTTCAATCCCACTGTGAATTGCTGAAAACCACATCTTTATATAATGAGTATGGCCCAACAGAAGCAACAGTATGGAGTAGCGTCTACAATTGCTCTTGGCCAGAAGCAGGAATTAGTATACCTATTGGTCGTCCTATTCATAATACACAAATTTATATCCTCAATTCTGATGGGAAACTTGTTCCTGTGGGTGTGACTGGTGAACTGTATATTGGTGGTGACGGAATCGCTAGAGGTTATCTCGGTAAACCTCAGCTAACAGCAGAGAAATTTATACCTGATTTCTTTAGCGATGAACCAGGCGCACGTTTGTACAAAACAGGAGATTTAGCTCGTTATCGCCCTGATGGTAACATTGAATTTTTAGGTCGGAGCGATCGCCAAGTCAAAATTCGCGGTTTTCGCATCGAACTGGGTGAAATTGAAGCGGTACTAGAACAACATCCAACGATTCGGGAAGTGGCGGTAGTTTCTAGGGAGATACAAGGCGACCTTCGTTTAGTCGCATATATAGTACCATCACCCCAACAGCTTTACTTCCAAGCAACAACTCTAGAACAGCAGTATATTGCCAACTATCAAACAGTTTATGACGAAATATATAGTCAAGATCAGAACTTTTCTCAGCTAGACTCTACAATTAGCCTTAGAGCCTGGATCAGCAGTGATACTAATCAGCCCCTACCAGAAGCAGAAGTTATTGAGTACGCAGACAGCACCGCCCAACGCATCCTCTCAGTTATGCAACCCAAACGGGTATTAGAGATTGGCTGTGGTACTGGTGTGATTTTGTTGCGGGTAGCTCCTCACTGCACGCATTACTGTGGTACAGATATCTCAGATGTAGCTTTGCGTTACACTCAGCAGCAATTGGCAATTCGTCAACCAGATATTCTCACCAAAGTTTCATTTTTACATAGAGCAGCGCACAACTTTCAAGACATAGCAACCGAACAGTTTGACACCATTATTTTGAATGAAGTCGTGCAGCATTTTCCTAGCATTGAATATTTTGTTGATGTTTTACAAAGTGCTGTGAAAGTTGTCCAGCCAGGAGGATGTATTTTTCTGGGTGGTGTACGCAGTTTGCCACTTCTAGAAGCTTTTCACACTTGGGTGCAGTTAAATCGAGTTCCGCCTTCATGGAGTACAGCGCAATTTTACCAACAGGTGCAAGAACAATTATCTGCTGAGAAGGAATTAGTTATCAATCCAGACTTCTTCACTGCGCTACAAAAATATCTGCCAGAAATTAGTTATGTACAGATTTGTCCTAAACGTGGTTCGTATCACAATGAACTGACAAAATTTCACTACGATGTGATTCTTCATATCAAAGCAGAAGTAAATTTAACTCCGGATATTTTGTGGTTAAATTGGCATGAAGAAAAACTCACGGTCACTGCTGTACGTCAGTTGTTAAAGTCCAGCGCACCAGCAACACTAGGGCTACGAAATATACCCAATGCTCGTGTAGAAACATCTGCAAAAGCAGTAGAATTACTAAGACAAAATTCAGGAATACAAACTGTTGCTGAACTCAAACAAGCCTTGCAGTCAAATTTTTCACCATTAGGTGTTGATCCTGAAGAATTTTGGACTTTGAGCCAAGATTTACCGTATACAGTAGATATCAGTTGGGCTAACGCTGCTATTGATGGTAGTTACGATGTACTGTTTCGCCGCTACTCAGATAATTCTACAAATCTTATTCCGGGATTTGGTGCGATCGCCACTAATTCCCAACAGCCATTAGATACATACACTAACAAACCCTTGCACAGCCAGAGCAAATTAACTTCAGAGTTGATTCCACAAATAACCAGTTACCTGCGCGAAAAATTGCCTGAGTACATGATTCCTGTGAATTTTGTCGCTCTAGAAGCACTACCACTGACACCTAATGGCAAGGTAGATTATCAAGCATTACCCGCCCCTCAGCAAATACGTTCTCGTTTCACAGAAACTTTGATTTTTCCCCGTGATAGTTTAGAACTTCAACTCGCCCAGATTTGGGAAGACATTTTAGATATTCACCCGGTTGGTGTGACGGAAAACTTTTTTGACTTGGGGGGTCATTCGCTTTCGGCTGTACGTTTAATGGCGCAGATTCGGACTAAATTAAATCAAGAGTTGCCTTTGTCTATTCTCTTTCAAGGAATCACAATTGAAAAACTAGCGAGTATTTTACGCCAGCAGTCTGATGTACAAACTCACAATCTTTTGATACCTCTTCAACCTCACGGTTCTAAAAGACCTTTCTTTTGTTTACATCCGGCTGGTGGTAATGTGCTTTGCTACTATGAATTAGCCCGTCATCTGCAACCAGACCAACCAATTTACGGACTGCAAGCATTAGGTTTAGATGGAGAGCAACAGCCTTACAACCGCATCGAAGACATGGCTGCTCACTATATTCAACTCATACGTACCATTCAACCAACAGGCTCTTATCTTTTGGGAGGTTGGTCTATGGGTGGTGCGATCGCTTTTGAAATAGCACAGCAGTTACATCAACAGGGCGATCGAGTTGATTTACTAGCTTTGTTCGATAGCCTAGCACCAATTCCTCAAAATAAGCCGACAAATATTAGTGAGTATAACGATGCCAAAATGCTATCTCAACTGGCTCAAGATATGGCTAGTTTAACTGGCAGAAATTTGGCCATTTCTGAGCAACAACTTCAGCAATTAAAGCCAGATGAGCAATTGCAATATTTCTTAGAACAGGCAAAGATAGCTAATATTTTCCCTCCAGATATTGAATATCAGCAACTTAGTAATCTTCTGCAAGTTTTCAAAAGTAATATTCAAGCCATATTAAATTACGCACCACAAGTTTATCCGCAGCGCATAGTTCTTTTTAGAGCCAGTGAAAATAACTTTAATCAAGCACCTCAAAACCAAACCTTGGGATGGGATGAACTTTCCTCGGAATCAGTAGAGATTGTCAATGTGCCAGGAACGCACTACACAATGCTGACTAAACCTCACGTTCAAACTCTCCTAGAACAGTTGAGACATTATCTCGCTCAAGATTAATCCAGGAGAATTAAATGCCACAATTTGCTGTAGCCCAAAGCATGAGAGTTTTTACTTTCATTTGGTTTGGACAACTAGTTTCACTGCTGGGTTCGAGTCTCACAGGGTTTGCACTAGGAGTTTGGGTTTATCAAAGAACTGGATCAGTTACACAGTATGCACTCATTTCTTTATTCTCACTACTACCAGGTCTTTTAATAGCACCATTAGCAGGCGTGTTAGTAGACAGATGGGATCGACGCTGGCTGATGATTTTTAGTGATGCTGGAGCAGGTTTAGGTAGTCTGATAATTGCCCTGTTGCTGTGGCTGGGTCAACTCCAAGTTTGGCAAATTTACCTTATTGTTGCCATCAGTTCAATGTTCAGTGCCTTCCAGTGGCCTGCTTATGCTGCTGTCACAACATTACTCGTTCCTAAACAGCACTTAGGGCGTGCTAATGGAATGGTACAGTTTGCAGAAGCAGTATCACGGTTAATTGCACCAGCCTTAGCAGGAATACTAGTAGTCTCAATCAATCTTCAAGGTGTCATATTACTAGATAGTGTGACGTTTGTTTTGGCGATCGCCACGCAGATGCTCGTTCGATTCCCTAAGATCAAAACTACGATCGCAGATGTAGAGAAAAACAAATCCCTGCTAGGGGAGGCGGTGTCTGGCTGGAAATACATCACTACTCGACCCGGACTACTGGCATTATTGATATTTTTTGCTATCAAAAATTTTTTGGTAGGAACTGTTAACGTACTGATTACACCTTTAGTTCTATCTTTTACTTCCACTACTGTCTTAGGCACTGTACTATCAATTGGTGGCAGTGGTATGCTCCTTGGCAGTTGTGTTATGAGCTTTTGGGGTGGTTCACGGCGACGTATTCATGCTGTACTGGGCTTTACCCTGTTGGGTGGGTTATCTATTATCATGGCTGGAATCAAACCAGCAGCACCAGTTTTCTTTGCAGCTGCGTTTACCTACTTCTTCGGCTTCCCCATTGTCAACAGTTGCGATCAAGCTATTTGGCAAAGCAAAGTTGAGCTTGCTGTCCAGGGACGAGTTTTTGCTTTGCGACGTATGCTTACTTGGGGATCTCTACCGCTTGCTAGCCTTGTGGCAGGCCCCTTAGCCGATCATGTCTTTGAACCTTTACTTGTTCCAGGAGGGTTATTAGCCGGAAACCTTGGACAGATTATTGGTGTAGGGAAAGGATACGGCATTGCCCTATTATTTATTCTTATGGGAATACTGACTATGTTAGCCACAGTAAGCTTCTATTTATACCAGCCTCTACGTTTATTAGAAACTCAATTGCCTGATGCGTAAGCGTAGCCCATCGGAGATATCGCTGATAATACGCCAATTTCTAAGGAAGACATCAGACAAAATTAAATTATGAATGAATAACTGTCCTTTGAACCCATATCTTGAGCTAAAAGTTTAGGCTTTCCTAGACTAGCTATGTAAAATTAATACTTAATGTCAGCTTCAATTATTACATAGCGAGGCTTTTAAACAAATCAAGTATATTTTTATTAAATCTTTGATTTTGCATTGCTAAAACCTTTCTGTATCAATAATTTTAGACTATTTTTATTGTTAATTTATCATAACAACTCTGGGAGAGCCAGCATTCTTAACTCTTAAAACTTAAAAAAGGATAGATATACACTATTTTTGTTATTATATTAAGCTTTTAAGCTTTTTGTTATTATATTAGGTATTTAAGCAGAAAGTTTTTCGGAAAAATTCACCTGCGACATAACTTGTGCGCGTATTGAATTAGCAGCCGTTTCTGCAATTTCTGCTCTATCATAATCAGTAAGAAGTACTGCAAGTAGCGATTTGAGAGCTTCGCGGTTAGATATAAACTCTTCACCGTATAAATCATCTTGCAGCAGTGTGGCTTCTAAGTAAGGTAATAGCTCAGGCGCAGGAGATAACAACCGTTCTTTAATGCGTCTCCTTGCCGTCTCTGTTGCAGAAGTTGTACCTACACCTAAATCCCATGTTTCAATTATTAGCCTGATTTCACGGTTAAGTGATACACGCAGCGTTGATAGGCGACCAAATAAAGGAAGGTTGAGCATTAAAGGTGGTAGTGCATTACCCCAATCTAAACCAGCACCAATAGTGCAATTGGCTTCATCTTCGATACGAACAGCCTCATCGAGCCATCCTTCACCAAAAAGTAAATCTATAGCTTCTTGGGTTGTTACTGGCTCGTTCACCTGAGAATTATTATTTTGCTGTTGATGATTCATAAATTTTCATCGGCTCTCCGTCTCAATACACCATACTCAAAATAAACCAAATTATCGTATTCTTCTTCAGGCCCGCAGTTAAACATATTTTGTTTTTCGTAAAATCCTACAGACCTTGGTAAAGAATGCAACCCAACTCTACCTTCATACCCAAGCTCAACACTTCTAATTCTGGCAAAATTTAAAAGTGCTTGACCAACACCTTTGAATTGAGGCGGACGCTGAATTTCAATTCGGTTAGTGGGGGCAGTTGCAATACCATCAACATAAACTAGTCTCTTACCAATATTCAACCGGGAACCGTGCATTTGTGTTTCTATTATCATTAATCCTTGAGTTTTGTTTTCGCACTCAACTGCATAACCTTCAAGATTTGCTTGATTGGCAATATATCTTAATTTAAATATCCAGTCCCAGTATTTATCTTCTTGAGTAAATAACCTTAACTTTTCGATCCAATCATTGACATAATCATCAACATGTTTTTGTCCTAAATCTACCAGATAGGCTTCAACAGGTGTATTATCAACACCCCTTTTTAACTCGATTTTTCGCTGCACCTAAAGCTCCTAATTGTCAACTGATTATTAAAGCTTGTGACTGCTATTTGACTGGTAGATAAAAGAGTAAATGTGAATGCGTATATCAATAGCTTTATGCCAACCAGCAAGCACAGCATCATCTGAAATTTCTCCAATAACTACCAAACTATTTTCTTTATCCACATAGTAGGGTAAAGGTTCAGCACTCAACATTAAAATTTTAGCTTTCAGTTACAAAATAATCAGAACGCTCTGTTGGTTCTAATCCCTTATCTGGAGGGAAGTTTTGTTTGTGTAGACGAGCCAGCACCGTAGTGTTAGCGCAGATCGGCATTATCTCCAGGAGGAACTAAAGCCCTATTCTTTTTCTTACCCGCGATCGCATTAACAGAGTGAATCAGTGTAAATTCAGAAATTCTAACTTGCCGGATGATATAACCCCGTATCCTGATTAAATTCCCATCCTAACCCTGCTCTATCCTTGCCTTTGCACCATCCCACAAAAAGCGGTGGTGGCAGATTAATTCGCTGCTCGCGTATAGTTTCTACACTTACACCAAGTCTTGAAGCTAAACCTTCTTCCGTTAGCGGTTGGATTCGAGGAGTTTGCCCTTGATAATATGAATTATTATTGTACGATTTCTTCTGCCGTTTCGGTTGGTTGTTGAGATAATTTTGAATTTTAATAATCGCCTCAGTAAATTGTTTCATTTGCGCTGTTATCTCTTCAGTTTTTTGTTCTAAAGAGTCCAGGTGTCCATTAAAGAATTATTTGTCAATTTTAAGGAATTAATGTCTTGCTGTTATAGAGGCTAAAAAGCTTATACAGTAAGTATTTTAGGCTTTTTAGCCCTTTTATATTCTTTGAAGGCTTTTAAATAATTAAATGCCTTTTCTCTAAAAACTGACTCCTCAAAATTTAAATAATTAAATGCCTTTTCTTGAAAAAGTGGCACCTCTAAGCTTAAATAATTAAATGCCGCTTTAAGCGGAAGTTGCACGTTTGTGATACTTAAAAGCAGCAATGCTAGAAAAGAAAGTTAGCCAAGGTGAACAAAATAATCTGTTTGAGGTGACACCCATAGGCATGGAGTTGACGGCTCCCACTCAACAAGACCACAAAATCTTGATTGAGCAAATTGAGGATGCCCAGATGAAAAGAGAAATTCTCTTGAAAATGGATGCGATAGAGGATATCCAGACTAATTCTGATAATGGCAAACAGGAACGTATCAGACAGTGGGCGCAAAAATTAGGGAAGCATCCAAGAACCATTACCCGTATGTTGTCTAAGGCAGACATTGAAGGATTAGCAGCAATAATCAAAACCAAACGCGCGGATGCTGGTAAACGTAGAGGGAAAAAGCAGTGGCAGCCCAGCGTCGAGTATTGGGTGAATTTTATCGAAAAAACTTATAGAGATGGCAATAAAAATAGCCGTCGCATGAATCGCAACCAAGTTTACAACCAGGTGAAGGGACACGCCGAATTGGAATTAGGGTTGAAAGAGAGTGAATACCCAAGCCATGTGTTTGTTTATCAAGTGCTAGCTCCCTTAGTCGAAAAGAAAAAAGTCCGACATCCAGGGCAAGGTTCTCGGATTGTAATTAAGACAACGGCAGGAGAGTTAGTAGTTGAGCGTAGCAATCAAGTCTGGCAAATAGACCATACTCGTTTAGACACTTTATTAGTAGATGAGAATTTAGAACTAGCTGGCAGTCTCTACATTACTGTGGTCATCGATAGCTATTCCGGGTGTGCAATGGGGTTCTATCTGGGCTTTGAGGCAGCAGGGTCTCATGAAGTAGCACTAGCCCTGCGTCATGCGATTTTAGCCAAACAGTATCCGCCTGATTACCAAATACAACATGAGTGGATGCTTGCGGGACTGCCTGAATATATTGTCACAGACCGAGCCAAGGAATTTAGATCGGGGCATTTGCGACGAATTGCAATGGATTTGAATATTCAACTACGGTTACGTGCTTATCCACAGCAAGGAGGTCTGATTGAAAGCCTGTTTGATAAAGCAAATAAAGAAGTTTTGTCAATGCTACCTGGCTATAAAGGCTCCAATGTCCAAAAAAGACCATTAGATGCCGAAAAATATGCCTGTATAACCTACGAAGAATTTGAGAAAATATTAACTCGATATTTTGTTGACCACTACAATCAACATCTCTATCCTAGAGTCAAAAATCAGACACGAATTCAACGGTGGTGGGCAGGGTTAATTGGCAAACAACCTAAGCTATTAGAAGAACGCGAGTTAGATATATGCTTAATGAAGACAGTACCGCGCTGTGTGCAAGCGTATGGCTGTGTACAGTTTGAGTGTCTAATCTATAGTGCCACTTGGCTACAAAAGTTTGAGGGACAGCAAGTTACTCTCAGATACAATCCCAGCAATATTGTTACTCTCCTGGTTTATAGCGTGGAGAAGAACAATCAAGCGTCTGTTTTTCTAGGTACGGTAAAAGCCAGAGATTTAGATGAAGAACGTCTGTCCTTGAAGGAGTGGAAGGCAATAAAGCAAAAGGTTCGTTCTTGTGGTAAAACTATTGACCAGTCGTCAATTTTATCAGAGCGACTAGCTTTAAATGAGTTTGCTCAAGAGAAAATTAGGACTCTTAAACAACGACGAGCATCAGAACAAAAACGCATTAACCGCAAATCGGTTCAAAGCAAAGTCATTGAATTATTTCCTGAAGAAAACGAGACTACTGTTGTTTTAGAAAAGGAAACAGACGCTCCTGAGCTATCTCAACAATCAGCAATAAATTTGGTCAGTGAGCCTAAACAACAATGCGCTAAATCGAGTCAAAGCATTGCTTATGACTGGAACCAAATTATTGAAGAGAATTGGTAGCTTTTATGACGCAATCATCACCAAATTATCAACAATTTATAGAAGAACAAGAGCCTCAAACTTCTCCCGAAGCGCTATCAAAACATTCACCAGAAGTAGAATCTTTGATTGAGCGTCTAAGAAAAAGCGATACCTATTACCTTTTCATTCGAGACCGACAACTTTTCAATTGGTTAGATTTCCAACGTGAGTCTAGAGCTAATGGTTATGTTGTTGCAGTTAGTTGTGCAGATTTAAGAAAAGCTTGTCAATTTTATCGCTTGAGATATGTACGCAAACGTGGAACCTTACACACAATTCCTATGCCTGTTGTTTATGCACAAGTTCAGCAACCGGGTACGCCAACAGATTTATTTCTAGCAATTTTGTCAGAACTGAGTAATCCTTTTACGGGCGTATGTCAATTAAAACTCTTAAGAAATCGTACTTGGATGACACTTAGTTACTACAACGTTAGTGTGCTAATCATTGGGAATGCACATTACCTCACCTATCAATCTTTTAACGAGCTTGTTGAAATTACTCGCCATTTAAAAATTTCCGTAGTTCCTGTTGGTTCGCTTTATCTACATGAAATTCTCACTCGTCAAAGTAAGAAATATACAGATGTAGCCAATACATTCTTAGATTGGCATGAATTTAGCTCATTTCAAAAACAAGAAACAGCAGAAGTCATATCAAGTTGGGAGTCTCAAGTTCTAGATGGCTGGAAGCAACCATTAAATCTTACAAGTGATAGTGGCATTGTAAACATTCTTTATGAAAGGTCAGGGGGACAGGCTGAAACTTTATATGAAATGCTACGAAAAATTGCAATTTTCTCCCTAGAAAAGCCTGACTTAGCTCTAAATATTTCATCTTTAAAGTCCATTCTGTTCACTCGTAGTAAACCTGTTAACAGAATATCCACTTAGCTACTAAACTCAAACAGATAACCATTGTTAATGGAGTATCCTAGTTGAAAAGTCCCATTCGTCTCTAGCACAAGTTTGAGTTCCCCCACTTTCATAAAGGTAAGTCTTTTTAGATTTTTTAATCACCCGTTATTTTTAATATCGCTACATCTAAAATATCAACATCACTTTTTGGATAAGTAAAAAATTCAATATTCTGAAATAGCTTTTTCTTGGGTAAAGTTCCGTGCCGTTGTTTAAAAGCATCATTAGCATACAATTCGATATGTATGAGTTGATTATCAGTTATTTCTCTTCCTAAATATTTAGCTCGCTCTTTGACTAACCAATACTCTTTATTTTGAGTATTCATTTGTCGTTTTTGACTTTTTTGCTGATTACTAGCTATATGTTTATCCAGGTAAGAGGGCAAATGTTGTTCTAGGTACTTATCTACCTGTTGTTTAATCAGATGTTCCCAATCTATTTTTCCTGGATCTTTTATATTCCTTGAACTCTTAACTACTTCGTTTAAGGGATTATTTACATACTGGGAGATAAAATTAATTAGTACGGCAGTGGCTGTTGTACTGTTATCTCGACACTGGCGGGTGAACTTTTCCCAAAGTTCTACATCGCAGTTGAATGAAGCTAGTTTTTTATTACGTCCAGTGTTGCTCATATTTACGTCAAGTCTAGGTACAGTTAGAGCCGCTAAACCAGGCTCTAACAATGTTTTATCGTTATAGGTAATACCTATACGTTACCTAGATAACAATTCTCAAGTCACGCCCGCCAATTATGCCCTTTGGAATGCCCAAACTACTGTTTCCGTACCTGTTAGAGCATGATTTTACTATTGTGGGTGAAAAGTGACACTAATTCTTTAAAACTGGAATTTACCGAACTAGAGCTTGGCTCTCATTCCAAAGGACTCAAAAAATCGAGTGCCTGGACACTAATTCTTTAAAACTGACAAATAATTCTTTAATGTACACCAGGCGTTTATTTTCATTACCAGCAATTGCATCAAGGTCATCTAGAGAACCATCTAGGTATAGCTCAATAAAACGGGTGAGCGTCGCTGTTGCTGTCGTGCCTTTCGAGTTGCAACGGGCGATAAACTGCTCCCACATCTTTTGGTCACAGTTGAAAGATGCTAGCTTCTTTGTTCTCCCTGTATTGCTCATATCTAGGTAATGTCTAGGTAATATCTAGGTAAACTTGTCCGTGATCAGGACAACTGAGCGTGTTTCCATCTTGATAACTACCTTGACACTATCATGATGAGCGTATGAGTGCGATGGCCGAACCGCCCGGCAGAAGCGATACCTTCTCTACGAGAGACTACGCCTACGCCTACGCTTTTTACCGATGTTTGCTTTTTTTACGCAGTGCGTGAGAAGTCCCAACACGCCCAACATGGTGAATGTACTTTGCAGTTGTCGCTGGGGAAGCGTGGCCCAAATCTGCTTGTAAGTCAAAATCAGAAGCTCCATTTTTTTTAGCCAGTGTTGCGTGAGTGTGGCGGAGAAAGTGGGCGCTGAACTTAATTCCCGCACAAGTAGAAATTTCCTCCATCATCAGTCGCAACCCGCGATCGCTTAAAGGTTTACCCCTATCCCGCCGACTGGGACTAGGAAACACCGGCCGATCATTGCTGGCATCCCCACGATAATCCAGTAACACTGCACTAGTTTCCGGATCGAGACTAATGGTTCTAGTTTTATTTCGTTTCCCCGTCACAGTTAACAACAGACAGTCCCCATCCTCCCGAAACTGCCGCCAAAATAACCCCGGCGTAATTACGCGCTTACCATAATCAGAAGTTTGCCGCGCAATTTCTCCTGCCCTCACCCCACTGTAAAACATGAGAGTAAACAGCAACCAGTGCATCTTATTAGTGTTGTGTTGCAAGTCTACTGCCATCGCCGCTTTTTCCAACTTAGCAATCTCGCGTTCCGACAAAATGCGCTCTGCGAGCTTATCGTCCCACTGGATGCTTAAGTCCTTGCCCAAGTCGATAGCAAAATAACCAATAGAAGCTCTAGTACCCCATTCCCACAAACTTTTAATCGCCGCCGTGTATTTAGCCGCAGTATTTTTACTAATTCCATAAGTATTTTTCTTTCCGCGTACTGGCTTTTCATCTTTGAGCCAAGCCAGATAAGCGTGTAGATGGAATAACGTTACCATCCTCAAATCAGATATCCCAAACCGCGACTGCATATAATCGACAAGCTCATAACCAATTTGCCGATATGCCCGTCGCGTTTGGTCGCTTTTGATAGTGACAGAATGCACCCATAGCTCAATTAGCTGTTGTGTGGAATTAATTTTCTGGCGGTTGGGGAAATAATAATCCACAAGCGCGACACGAGCTTCATCAAGTGGTAGAGTCACAACCTCCACAGCAAGTGATTCCACGCTTTTGACGGGTAAATTTTCCATAATAAAATTCCCCAACCCCCACTGATAATTATGATGCCGAGAACTGTAATTCCCGGTATCTTTATGATAATTCTTTCCCAAGCACCACAAAATTACTCATTGAAAATAATCTATATCGTATATCCGCGGATATCCCGTATGCGATGATGGTAGTGAGAAGAGTAGGGGAAGTAGAGGTAGATAGGGAGGTAGGGAGAGTAAGTAAATATTAGAACTCGAAGCAAATGGTTAAAGAACTGGTTAGAAATCACTTCTCCACAACAAAAGCGCGAGGGACTGGTGGAATATCCGCAGATAAATATAAAACTTCTGTCTGAAGAAGACCGGGAGTTGGTGAAGCAGGCCAAGCAGCGTGCTGAGGAGTTGCGCCTCACTTTTAAGGAGTTTGTGCTGAATTGTATTAAACAAGCACTTGTGGAAGAGAGTCCGGATGATGCAGATAGTGCAACTGCTGCCGAAATTGAAGCTTTGAAAGCTCAAATCGCCGCCCTGGAAGAGAAGGTGAATATTCCTTCTGCGACCAAAACGGAAGTACATACCCTCCAGGAGCGGTTAAATCAATTGCGGGTGGGAATTTCAAATGAAATTAAGAAGGATAGGGAGCAACTTGCATCTTTAACGCTGGCGATCTCCCGACTTGAAAGCCAAATTGAACAGCTAATACCTTCCTTAAATCTTCAAGTGGATGGCGAAGGTAATGCCGACAGTGATAGCGACTGGATTTTTGGGGAAGACTCAAGCAGGTTGGGAGGAGAAGATGTTGGGGGTTTTTGAAATTCGCTATAAAACAATTGTCTTGACCCAAAATAAGCCCTAATGAATTGAGACGCGCTAGTTTTAGTTGTGGATTTTCCCGTGATTGTTTTTTCCCACTCAGCCACAGATTCCAGAAACACTTTAGCACCCAACTATGTTTCAACTGACCAATCTTCGGCTAAAGCTTGTTCTGGATTGAGGATGTCAAACACAAAATGTCCACCTGGTTTTAAAACTTGTTAGACCTCAAGGATCGCAGCAGCCCAATATTCAAGTACAAAATAGCAACTAAATCCAGTGGCGATCGCTAAATCTGTCCCTACTTGCCTAGCATTGATTTCTTATGCTGTAATAGTGCAAATGTATTGCTTTTTAATGTTAAGAGCGCAGATGATGTAGTTTATATCGCCACTATCAATCAAGGCATTTTACACTATCTCAACCATTTGTAGGAGACATTAGGGTGAATATTATTTCTGAAGGTGACAATCATTTAGCTCCCTTAGATTACAGCAGTTTACTCAACAAAATCTTGGAAGTGCTGCCCAGTCAAAACCCATTCCAGTTCTCCCCAGATGACAGTCGATTGCGGATTAATATTGACAAAATCGCCGATCTGGTTGCTAATTCACAAGTGGAAAGCCCTTTGGCATCTGCTAGCGGGATTCGTTGTGCAACTATCAACCTTAGCGATCGCACAAGTAAAAATTTCCCAGAGCAAATCAGGCTAATCCGCGATCGTTTGCAAAACCTCTTGATTGCCGCATTACCACCAAACAAAACAGTAGAATCAGCGATTTCGCAATTACTGACAGATTTACAGTCTTTTCAAGGTACAAAGCCATCTCTGGGATTTACTTATCCTTTCGGAGAGTATACAGGTTTGCAAAAACAGCGGCTCAGTCTTCAGCGCCACCGTTCAGGCAGTGATTCTCTCTTGAAACTTCATAAACTAATCATCACAGTTAAAGATGTCAAGGGATTTGATTCTCAACTTTCTTCCAGTCTTGATAATTATATCCAACAAGAATTTAGCGAAGAAACTGAGAGTGATTTAGAGGAATTAAGCGACACACTAGAAGAACTGATTAAAAATCAAAAATCTGACTTTTACAAACTCAAACGAGTTATGTATACCGAAGCTATTGGTATGCTCAAACGAGAGGCGAAAATCAGGTATTTAGAGTTTATTTTGGAGAATGTTAACGATAGTGTAGATGGCAAAATATATCTTCAAGATTTAATTCGACGGCTACGATTACTAGAAGAATATATCAATGATATCAACCGAGGGTATGGTCATTACCAAGTAAACTATGCCGGAAAGTCAGTCAACTACAGAGACTTATTTTCTCGTGCCGAAGCTTTAGATATTCTCCCCATTATTCCCTTAATAGAAGGGTATTTAGGAGAAACAAAAGATGATACTAAAGGAGAGCAGCAGTTTATTTTTGGTTTCAAACTAAAATTTGGCGGTACAGTTCAAGCTTACGGAGACAAGCCACTTTCTGTACTAGATTATTACCTCAACCTAATCGACCCAGAAAGTCAGGAACATAAGGCGGGATTAGGGGACTCTTTTAAAAGTGATTATTTCAAAGAAAAAGTATTAAAAATAATATTTTTATACTATTTTATATTTGCTTCTAGGAGTAATCCTTTAGCAGATAACTACCAAGAAAATTCAGAGCTAAATTATGAACCTGTTTCGGTCTTTGAGCAACAGGTATTACCTGTACTTAAAGGTTCTGACGAAGAAGCTAAAAAGAAAATATTTGCCAAAATTAAGGAAGGAATTGAAAAATTTAACGTCAAAATAAAAATTGAAAAACTCAGGCAGTTACTTAAGGATTTGCTCAAAGATAAGCCTATTCTAAAAAGACGAGAGTATCCGCTTTATCTCGGCGTTAAAAGAGGCATTTTAGAGCGCGATTTAGACCGCATTTTAACTGATGCTACATTTTTCAAGCCTGTCTTTGGTGAGAAGTCACGAGAAGCCCTAAAGTATATTGCCATCAGGGAGCCTCATGTTGATAGCAGCTACCTTTGCAATCTTTCTGTCAGTATTGCAGTAGAAGATATTCGCTATTTCCCCACTGATGACCGCCAAATATTTAGCATGGCGTATGATATCACAAATATTAAAGCACTACCAATTCTTTTGGTTCCTTTTACTGAAGAAAACTGTCAGAACATCTACAATAATTCTTTCAAAGATCAAAAACCAATTTTATTCATCTACAATCATAAAAAGTTACGAGAGCAAATTTTCAACAATCCTGACTCCCCCAAAGCGTTTATTTACCGATTTACTTTTTCTCTGCTTATTTATATCTGCCTGAAAGTACTGCTTGAGTCTGTCAAAGATAAACTGTTTATTCCCATTGTGCGGTTACAACTGAATATTAAGCAGAACTCCACACCAGAAGAAGAATTTATGCGCTCGCTCTCTAAAATTTTATCCCACTTATTGAGCGAAGAACATCAATCCAGTACTCAAGGATTCTGTGTCAAAAACCTGAATCCTTACAAAATTGAAAATGGTCTAAGTTCTCTTTACTCTGTACTGCCCAAAAAATTTAAATTCAACGCTTCTTCTTACAACACCCAGCTAGACAAACTAGCAATTATTATAGTCTCTAGCCGTGAGAGTGATGCCAGTTGGCGAGGTGGAGAACGAATATCAAACTTGTTAGGAGAAGTTGTAGGAGTAGAGCGTCTACAGGATGGCACAGTTCGCTTAGAAAGGCTCAACACCTTCGCAGCAAACTATGAACATCAGCAGATGTTTCAAAGACCTACTATTGTCATTGATGAAGTGGACAAATTGTACCGCCAGGGCTATCGGCACTTTATGTATATTGCCAAGTCTCCATATTCTAGCACTCTCAATATGACTCAGAGTGATGAAGATGAATCACTATTTTTCATGTCTACACCTGTACTCAAGGCTTTAAAGGGAGATAGAGACGACATCAAAATATATCCAGTATTTTTTGATAAATATTATGTGGTAAATCTAGGGCAGACTGTTAGTTCTCTGTACATACAAGACACGCTTGAACTAACAAGCTTAGTTGAAGATCCCAGCAAGAAAGCTGTTGTCTTTTTCAATCTCTTCAATGGAATTAAAGTCGGTCAAGATGACGAGCGTTACTACAACGGGGTAATTTCCTACGCCACCTTGCTAAATGTCTATGATGACATTCTAGATGATGAAGATATCCGTAGGGGACTAATTTATGACCGCGAAAACAATCCTATCAAAAATGATATCTTGCAATATCTAACCTTATTCCACTTTTCGCGTTACGAAGCTGTTCCCAGAAAGAATCGGAACATTAGCTTTAAACTTGACCCTTACGAAAACATAATTGGGGATGATGCGGTTGGTAAATTGTCAGTTTTCAAGCACACCACTAGGAGTGTAAGCTTTAACTCTTTAGCCTTTTTAACTGAAGTTAGACGTGCTTTGAATGTAGAAGGAGAGGAGCGGAAATGATTGCGGAAGATTTAGGAAGATTATTTGAAATCGGCTTCAATGTTGGCATCCTTGCTTATATTCAGCAAAACCAATTGAATCACCGATTCAGAGATTTATATCAATGTGACTTACAAGCATTGCGGTTTCCACAACTGCATCGACGTATAGTTGACCGCGCTAACGTAATTAATGATAGTGATAGTAAAATCATTGCTAAGTGGAGTGTGTTCTTTCTCCAAAAGGGGTTTTTATCCGGCTTAAATTTCTTTAGGGAGTACCTGGAATCAACAGGTTGGAAACAGCGAAAGCTGGAAATTTTATACTACCAGTGTAACTTTTGTGATGACAACAGCCTTGGTATTCTTGTTAAGGGTGAGGAACAAGTCTTTAGAGATATCTTGTCACAATTAGGAAATATCAAGGTTGATATCGGTCGCTATAAGCAGCAAGGAGAGTTTCTTAGGGCTGATACTTTAATGCTGCTGCACAACGGCAAACAGTTTCGTATCCTCTCAGTGGATTTATCAGTGTTCTCGATTAAGTCAGCTGAAGATATTAAAGATTTAGATAATGTAGAAGTTATACGGCAATTACTGCTCAGTGAAATTAGTTATTTACGCTCAAAAAGTGTTTTCTCTGGACTTAGTATCGACACGGGAACAGACACCACAAAACTTGGATTAACCTTTTCTGAAGGGATTGCTCGTTATTTCACAGCTTTCAAGCGCAAGGACAAAGAGAGTGTCAAATTAATCCAAGCCGCCAGTTATGCTCATAGCTTCTATAAGTTTTTACGACAGCACTCTCTTCTCCAAGAAGCTGACTCCGTGATGTTTAACGTTATGGGTTACACTGACCGGGGCGTTAGTGCCATGTCAGTAAATCGAGAAAATTTAGATATCTTAAATACCTGCCACCGCATTTATAAGCAGCAACAAAGCGGTCAAGCGATCGCCGAAGCTCGTCAACAAGTTCTCAGAATCATCAAAAGGAAAGCAGCTGAGAGTTTTGTTGATGGCAAGACATTTATAAACTCTCTTTTAGCAGTGCCACCTGACACAACTACTTTGGTTGCTCACCAGGAGCGAGTAACAGGGTTTTTCAACTCAAGCGGGGAAGTGCCGCCTCAATTAATGGCTCAACTCGGACTGAGTGGTAGTCTAGACCTACGTTCGGCTCACACCGCCCTAATTCAAACTGCCCTGACTAATGACAATCCTTATGTTTTCTTAACTGGCAATCCTGGCATTGGTAAAACCACAACCATTGTAGAATTTCTCAAACAGCATCTCGACGATGGCTTTTTGTTCTTCTATGTCAGTCCCAGAAAAAACGTTAACAAGGACGTAATTGAGAAGTTCAAGAGTCAACCGGGAGAATCATTGGGCGGGAGCATTGCAGCACCATTGGAGAATCACGGACTGTTTTGCATCAATACCAATGCAGACATTATTCAAGCTAATGGTGGACACTGTACTGTGCAGTATTTCTCTAATTTACGAGAAGGGGACTTTACAGAGCAAGCTGTTCATTTTATCGATGGTCAAGCTCTTATTGAGCGGCGTCCCTCAGCTTCTCAAAGACTCCAGCGCAAAATGGAAGATTTAATTCAGGATGCTGGTGAGCAGACTAAAGGAGTTTTAGATAGTATCTGTGAAGCTATTTACACAATTATAGACCGTCAACTTTCCAATAATATAGTGGCAACAATTTCGCTACAATCTTTGAAAAAAACGGGAAACGGCCAAGACACTCTCCGCCATTTTGAGAAGATATTTAGGAACGCCTATAACCAAAGTGAAGGTTCAGTCATTCCTGACCAAATGAAGAAAATCTCTCAACGCATTAAACATATATTTATCATGGTTGATGAGATTACAGGAGACCATAGCGGTGTAGAATTCTTAAACCGCATCAGTTCTATCCTTCGCCAATATGAGCTGACTAATTCCCAATATGGCTTTAATACCAAAATTATTGTAGCTGATGCTTCTATTGTTGACCCAGATGTCATTCAACAGCATCTTTCTACTACAGTTTCAGAACCAGACAAAATCTTTTATCGGCGAGCGTCAGAGAACGAATCACCCCTTTCAGTACAAAATTTCAAGTTTAAGGGATTAGGCGCAACTGTCATCAATTCTAACTCTTACCCTGCTCGTAGTTTAAACATTACTTATAAAGTATTTATAGAATCTTTTAAATATAGCAATTCAGCTTTTTTAGAGAAAAACAATAGCTTAGTTAACCGTGTACAAGCAGAGATTGCTGAAGATATTAATTCTTTCTTGGATAACCCAGAAGCTGGACAGGTAATTGTATATATCCAGGATAAGCAGAGATTAAAAGAATTGACTGAATATCTAAAAAAACATCGACGTAATTTTCAGTTATTTACGGACTACTTAGAAATTCACGCTAATATTTCAGAGCAGGAAAAAGAAGAAATCCAAAAATGTAATACTGACGTAAAAGTGGTCTTTATGACCGCCTCAGCTAGTCGAGGGTTATCATTTCCTAAAGCTAAACATATTCTGGTTGATATTCCTCGCTTTGCCATTGAGCAAAACTTAATGGAAATTATTCAGGTAATTTACCGGGGTCGCGGTAACTACCTTGAAGATGGAATGACCAAAACCCTAGATAATGAGGAGAAAGATTTAATTCTTTATTTATCAGAGCGGGCTGTATATTACGCTGATGACCCGGAGCTTTCTTTACAAGAAAGTGTGCTGAGTCTTGTGAATATTCTATTAATTTTCAAGACATCTGTCATGACAAGAATTTCTGGGTCTGGGCAGATAGGTAAAGACCATTTTATGATGATTCCTATTGGGGGAAAGTCGGTATTTGCAGCAGGTGAAACCTTTACGAGTAAGATATCTGGTTTAATCAAAGAACTGAAGAAAGAGCATATTCGTCGTCGCAGTGACAAACTTTTGAAAGAGGTTTATACGAGCCTAGAGCAACTGTTAGGTCGTGTAAAGATTATCTTGAGTGATTTAGACAATTCCCCGCCGACACCAACCCTTTCTTATCTGTCAATGCGAGAGTCCTTTGCAGACCAGTTTGTGAAGTTGGTAAGTAGTGGTTTGGATCAGCTATTAAGCTTTGGCCCTGTAGAAGCCAGCCACATTAGTGGCAGTATGCTAGTAGTTTCTTTAGCTAATAAAGCACTTCAAGAAAACTATGAAATGCGTCTAGAGCGAGAACTCAAACCTTATGCTAATAATGAACTTTTAAAAAAGTTATATTCTATTAATTCTAATCAAGCCTATCCAGAAAATTTGCGTTCAGCAAGTTTTGGAGCAATTGAGCTAGTTAATTTACTTGGAAAACAAATGAGGCGAACACAGTGGTTTGAGCAAAATAGTCAGCGTTTTGACCAGTATTATGCAATTCCACTATTTATATTTACCAGCAATGAAGCGATTAAAGACTATTTTTCTAGGGGTGTAGAGGAGCCAGATGGAGAATCATTCCGAGATATTTTAGCTGAATATATCCGTTGTATGTTTCCTGTAGACAACATTTTGCCCATTAGCTCTCAGTACGGAGAATTTCCATTTGTTGTTTTTAGGAGCTATAGTTTAAGCGAAATTAGGCACAAGTTATTCACAGATAAGCAGCTTTTGACTTCCAATGAGTTGAATATATTAAACTTGATTCTTGCTCAAGAAGACTAAGCATCCAAGTTACCTAGATGTCTTTTTAGCCAAAAAAAATCTAAACGTTTGCACTAGATTATCAGGCATCAGCACTAATTTCAGTACTTAGACTGCACTTGTAATTACTTTTATAAGTATAAAAAAGATATACTGCAATACTTTTAGCAGTTAGTTTGAGATGGCAAAATATCAAAAACCTTATTCCTAATATAATAATAGTTGCTTTCTCAGTGTATATACTTAAAACCAGCTATTACTCTTTCACGATTATAACTCTTTCATTGTTGCTTGCCTTGATACCTGCTTATGAGTGGTTATTTCGTCTAATTAGACTGCTTCAGACTAAAGATGCCATTCATTATTCTATGTGAATTTAAAATTATGCAGTTATGATAGCTACTAAAGCTGCTCAAAAAATCTTGTGCGGCAATATGTATCATTTAAACAGAAATTTTAAGTAGTTTATCAAGTACAAGGTGCGATACATGAGAGAGCTAGGTGAAGACAGCACAGGTTTTTTGTATCCCCCAGCAGCTATACAAATTAAAACCTTACTCAAAGAACGTTACAAACAAGGTTTTCCCATCATCAAAGAAATCATTCAAAATGCGAATGATGGTGGCGCTAAAAGGCTGGATATTGGAGTATCTAGTGGTTTTGACACTGCAAGTCATCCTCTGCTGCAATGTCCTGCCTTATTTTTTATTAATGATGGTAGTTTTCGTGATGAAGATGCTCAAGCAATTCGCTACTTTGGAATAGATTTAAACGCTAAAGATTCCGCTAAAATTGGAAAATTTGGACTTGGACAGAAAAGCATATTTCACCTTTGTGAAGCTTTTTTTTATATTGCTAGTTCAGAATTGCTTAGAGGTGATCCTTATCGGTTCCAATTTATTAATCCTTGGGCAAATCCTACCGATCCAAAACAACCTAAATGGAAACAACTAACAGTAAAAGATAAAGAAATTGTAGAGAATTATTTGAGTAATCAAGCTTTACTAGGTAAACAGTATTTCATTCTTTGGATACCATTACGACGAAAAGAAGCTGATAATAATCGCTGTATTGTAGATAACTATTATGATGAGCGTCTGATCGAAAAAGACTTTCCTAAGAATATGGGTGAGAAAATTACTACATTATTACCTATGTTGCGATCGCTTCGAGAAGTTCACTATTGGCTACCTAATGATGCAGGGCAATTGCAAGAAGAATTCCATGTTTATTTAGATGCAAAAGCGGAATGCTGTTCTTATCCGAAGTCCGAGAAGCCAGACCGGAAAGACATTCCGAAGATGCAAAGACCGCTATTTGGCTGTATTTCTCTAAGAAATCGAAATGCCCAAACCATTATTACTAATTATGCAGGTTGGGAGGCTATTTTAGCAGCCAATCAATTTCATCAATTGTTACCTTCTCCTCCCACAACACTAGATGACATCAAAAAGTCCACACATTGGCCAAAGCCATATACAAAAGATCAAGAAGGAAATATAGAGAATCAACCCGATAAAGCAGTCCCCCATTGTGCAGTTGTCTTTTCTCGAACTCCGGTGCAAGGAGAAGGAAGTTTAAACCTTCAATGGGCGGTTTTCCTACCACTTGTAGATGAACAGTCAGATGTTACCGAATTTCAAAATTGTAAATGTGATGGTAATTGGAACTATACGCTTCTGCTTCATGGTTATTTCTTTCCTGATTCTGGACGGCGTTATGTTGAGGTATTAAAGGATATTTGCGAGGATAGAATTTGTTGGAAACTTCCCGAAAATGAGAACGACATGATTAGACAGTGGAATGCTATTCTTGCTACTGTTGGCACTTTATATAATCTTTTACCTGCTTTAAATAAATTTTGTAGACGACATCAACTTGAACGAGAGGATATTGCAAATCTTTGTGCTTCATTGAGAGAAACCAAAATATTTAAATCCACAACTTGTCAAGAATATATTTATACTGACGATTTCTGGGTTTATCAACTTCAGCCAGAACAATATGACTGGCAGTTAGTGAAGAGAACACAAAAGTTTTTGCCATTACCAAGCATCTCAGAGGAAATATGGTCAGCATTTCCAGAACTATGCAGATGTGCTAAAGAATATTGTCTTGTGTTGTCAGATACCCCTAATCTATTTACGTCTTGCAAGCCAGATAATTGGGAGGAATCAGACATTCAAGCAATACTAAAATCTCTTAATCTAAAAAATGTATTTGAGCAAGTTGAATGTATAGATTTTTTGGTTAACTTACTGAAATTATTTTCAAATTCTCTGACTGAGAAAATACAGAATTGCTTAAAGGCTGTTCTTCTAAAGGTATTTATTAATTTAGAACTAATGAGTCTTACACATTTGAAAGACTCTCTAAAAAAAGTTATTAATCTTATCGATGAGTCAAATTGGTTTGAACTCCCATGTAATGATACACAAATATTACGGATTATCCAAAATCAGGTTAATATTTTGATTCTTCCAATGGATTTTGCTCCACAGCGAAAAACAGAACCTAAAATTTCTGGACATGATGCAGGATTAATAGTTTCTTACTTGGTAAGACATTCAAAAACTGATATTCAACAGAACGAAACACTTATTCTACAAATTATTAAAGCTATTCCTAAACAGGAAATGGTTATATTTCGAGAATATACTAAAGACTTAAAATTTGTTTCTGTATTTAACTGCCGCAGTAATATTTCTGAGGTTTATACTCCCTCAAACCTTGTAAATCTACAACAACAAGGATTACTATTTTTGAATTTATCGGACAGTAGAAAAATTGCTGCTGCCCTACAAGCGGCCTTGAAAAACAAGACAATTATTTTAGTTAATAATACAATTGCCAACAATTTTCTAGAGGAAGAAATACGGGGGTGCAATCACTCTGCTTGTCTAAGTTTGATTAAACAAAAGCCAGAACTATCTAATATAGAAGATCGTGCAAAATTACTGGAGGAACTACTCTAATGAATTTACCTAGACACAAAAATTTTTACGAACTACGCTTTTTGCTGCATGGCAATAGAGACAAATATGAAAGTGATGATACTTTGTACATTTCACGCGGAAAACCTGTATGGGAAAAGGTTGCTCATAAAGTGCTTGAATCATGGCGTATAATTCCACCTATGCTTGCAGGTAAGATTCAACCTGAAATTTGTAATACTCTATTTATAGAATACATTGAACCCGAAACTATCATCAATGAGCTATTAACTAATTCATTATCCATTACAGGAAATGATTTATCACAAGAAGAACGGAAAGAAATTTTGAGACAAATTTCATCTAATTCAAGCTGTGAATCCTTGTGGAAGAGACTGCCATTGCATGAAACAGTAGATGGTAAACTAGTTAATATTACTACTAATACCTATTTAGACAACCCTACTTTTCCACTTGATTCCCAATTCCAAGATATTGTTACCCTCATTAAAATTAGCGATGCATTACGAGAAAACTGGATTACTCAGTGGACACCACAAACTGCAATCAATGTAATTTTGAATCAGGAGCATCCAGCCAAATTTTATTTAATAATCCTTAAGCTGCTACCTCAAGTAAACGAAGAATTAATATCAAGACTAAAACAGACTAAATGGTTGCCTTTAAAATCAGGAGGTGTTATTTCCCCTGAGAAAGTCGTTCTTGTGTCAGAAAATTTTATTAAACAGCAGGCACAAGAAATAGAACAGGCTTTAGAAATGGTTTTTAAGTCCGAAAAAAGTAGTTATGCTACACTATCTATGCTATCTGAGGATATTCCCTTTTCTGAGCCAATCAAGAAAATTTTACCAAAATCTTGGTATGACGATAATATTCTTGAGTTTTTATTAGAAGAAATAGATGAACCATCTAATTATTGCCAAGTAATTCTTAAAGTTATAAAAATTATGCTTACTCGTAAGCGAAATATTAGTAAAGATAATTTGGAAAGATTAAAAAATAAAAAATGGTTAATTGATGCTAATGCAAGAGCTATTAGCATACAAAAAGTTATAAATTTTTCTAGTCTCGAAGATGATGTTACAACGATTTTAAAGTTGATAGAACCTTGGGATTATGTTACCCCAAAAATGCTCGGATATGATATTAGTTTATGTTTACAACAATTACAGATACAGGAATTATTCGTCACAGGTGATCTTGCTCTAGACGCAATTGGTGAGGCTATTGATATACTTCAAGAATATCATATTGGTAATATAGATATACATGAAGTTCATCTAGATAGCTTCTTAAAAACTTTTAAGTATTATGAAGGCTTTCCTATCTTAAAGCTGGCACAAAAGATATTACCTGATAAGTTTCAGAAATATATTCTTAGCAAAGCCTTAAAACCAATTGGCACAGAAGAGTTAGTTAAACTTTTACAATGGATTGTAAAAAGTTACGAAAGTCCTTCTGAAGAAGTAGTTTTACTTTACAATCTTTACTTAAAAATGGCTGTCAATTCATTACCAGAGTTTTATCAAAAATTTTTACCAAAAATTCAACTACTGAACAAATCTAGTAAATGGAAATTTCCTCATGCTCTTAGCTGCTCTACTGGTATCGACAACGAATATATTCTGATAGAAGCTCAACAGGAAATATTAAGTAAATGGTTAGCTAATCTTTCTTTACCACCTAAATATAATACTGTAGAAGATAATTATTTGGCTGAAAGTGTTAAAAGTAACGCTCAGATTCTGGAAGAATATTTTCGTCCTTGGCGTTCTTATATCCCTTCTGAGGCAATTGGTATTTTTTTAAGCTTACTTTCCGGTACTGACACAGAAGTGCAAAAGTTAGCTCAAGATTACCTCAGAGGACGCAATTTTGATGATATTAGGCATCAATTGCTATGGAGTCATTCATTAATGGAGAAAAATTTTACTATTTCTGTATTATCCAATGAAGATCAACAAATATCTGTGGTTAGTCTTCTTGGTGGTTCCCTCGATGTGATGATATCTCAGAGTCAAACTCCTGAACACATCTTTATTATGGAGCCTACTGATACTACATCACTTATTAGACTATCTTCATTCAAACCAAAAGATTCTGTAGAAAATGAGTTGCCCAATATACTTTTTAATTCTGCTAAATTTCTTTTGGAACGTATTTATAAAGCTGTCACAAGAGTAAAATTACTCAAGGATATATGGGATGAGTCTGTTTTTCAACCTAGACAACTAGAGGTTAAAGTTACGAGAAATCATATTCTTAAAAATATAGACAATCTGTTAAGTAGGCTAAAGCCAAATCAACATGAAATTACATCTTTAATCAAGCAATTGAATAATGAGAAATTTGGACTTACTGCTCTTGAAGAACAAGAAAAAAAAGAGCCTTTAGAAAAATATTTTAATCAAAGAATAGAAAAGGTTAAAAATAGTATTAGCGATATTAGTAATTCTATTTACAAGTTAATTAATTATGATGAAAATGTTAAAAAATCTATATTAGAATCGGTTCGCCAAGAAATTCGCAAATATGGATACAATGCTAATAGTATTCTTTTTGAGTTATTTCAAAATGCTGATGATGCTCTTGCAGAATTAAACGAGATGCTGGGTCATATTCATCAGGATAGAGGACGCTATGTTATTTATTGGGATACTCAATTTTTGACTGTAATGCACTGGGGAAGACCCATTAATCTCTATATTCACCCTGATGATCGTACAGAAGATTTTAGTCAGCAAGGCTTTAACCAAGACCTGCTAAAAATGCTTTTTTTCAATATTTCTGATAAGTCTGAAGATACAACGGGTAAATTTGGTTTGGGTTTTAAAACAGTTCACTTGATTTCTCAAGAACCAAAGGTAATCAGTGGCGATTTAAGCTTTGTCGTTCAGGCTGGATTACTTCCTTTCACTTTACCTCGAGAACATTGTATACAGGAAGATAAACATCTATTGAATAATCTAAGTTCTCGCTTAAAAAGTGAGCAATCTTCCTCAAATCTCACAGATGGCACACTAATTCATTTAGAAATAGATTCTAAAGCAAATGCTGATATTAGTAATGTTGTGGCTGAATTTGAAGATAATGTAAATCTACTGCTTGTCTTCGCTAAATTTATTAAAACCTGCAAATTTATTTTAGTTTCCTCTCCTAAGAAATTTCTGACATGGCAACCAACTAACCTACTGGGAATTTCAGGTATTGAGTTCGGGCAAATCCAGATTCCACAGGTAAAGCAACCTGTCCGAGAGTGGTTCAGTTATAACCTGCTTTGTTTTCAAGTTAAGGATGCCTCCATTGCCATTGTAATCCCCAGAAAATTCTCACAAAGTAGTTCGCCTTCGCCTTTGTCAGACTTTCCTACTTTCTGGGTGACTGCTCCCACAAAAGAAAAATTAGGCTTAAGGTTTGTCATTAATGCCATGTTTGATTTATCGACGGGGCGCACAAACCTAGATTCCAATTCTGCACGAAATCGGGAAATTGCTCAAGAAATAGGTAAAGGCTTAGGCGAAAAACTTGGTGAACTATTCCATCAATCACATCGTAACTGGGATACACTGTGCCAAACTCTCAAAATTGAGTCAGCAGATGAGTACACTTTTTGGGAATTCCTTTGGAATGTGCTGGTTGTAGATTGGTTAGAAAAAGATACTGTCTACAACACGATGGATATAATCCGGAGCGCGCTTAGTAGTGCAGATCGTGGCATAGGTTATCTCATTAATAATCATGCAGCTTTACCAAATGGTTTGTACGGAAAAATTTATCGTCAATTAATTTCACTAGAGAATGTCAGCTACGTTGTTGAAGGTATTATTGCGGAAGAAGAGTACTTTAAGAAAATAGTAAACTGGAGAAAATTCCAAGAAAATTGCCCTTCTCACTGTGTTATTCACAGTAAAGTCTGGAAATATGTTGAAAAGTTACTCAGTATCATTCCTAGCACACCAGAGAAACTGCAATTTGTTGACATTCTAGATTGGGAGTTAGGCGAAAGAAAACAAGTTGATCCCACAACAGCAGCTTTATTAGGGAATATTATTACATCCGCTTGTTTGGAACAGCTACAAGTATCCCATCGCCAGGAATGCGAGCGCATCAAGATAGCACTACAGAATGTCCACTTCCAAAGTAAAGATAACAAAAAGTACATTACAGCATTGAAGCTCTTAGTTAAAGGAGCAAGCCAAGAAGAAAGTTTACTGGCTGAGTTTGCTCCAAATGACCGATTACTGCATCCAGATTATGCTGTAACTAGCCTTGAGTTTTTCCTTGCATGCCGTAAGCCAAGAGATATTATATCAGAACAAGAAATGGTGGAATGGGCACGCAATGCTAAGACCCAGGATAAACAGCAAGCTGTGCGTCAGTACTTGGCATCGGGTGAGCGCAAACAAGGATTTGCCAATGCACTGCGGAATTGTACCGCTAAAACTTGGATAGAGAATGATCAAGGTATTCAAGAAATCCTAAAGGTTAATTCTTTTCAACAAAAGGTTGAACAGGCAATCAGAGGGGAAATTGCTTGGGCTGAGGTCAGTAACTCATCACTAGAAGAAAACCGCAACGAAATTGTTCAGGAAATTATCCCGGAAATTCCAACGTTTAATATTGATAAAACACTAACAGAAATTTATACTTGGTGGCAAGTAAATCACATTACTGAAATTAAGAAATATAATGAGCGTCTTTATCCTATAACCATTGATGAACTTAAACAGAAATTACAAAATCGCGATCGCAGTGCCTGGCTAATGCTTTTCTTCATTGGCATTACCCATACAATGGGTCGTACAAAACACGAACAGCATCGAGATTTTATTCGTTTTTGTTTAAAGCGATATTGGTGGGAAATATTTACAGAAAATAATCCCAGCGCACTTTCTAAGAAATGGATGGAAGTATTGAATGAGTATATGGATGACCAAATTGAAGATACAACTTGGTATTACTGGATGGAAAAATTTCCTAGTATTTATCGAATTGCTAACTACTTAAATGAGTATATTGATTCTTTCCTTAGTATTGAAAACATACAGACTAATTTTAATTTACATCATATTACTGCTCCAAGAACTAATCCGGCATTCCAAGGAGGTGGAGCCGATGCGCCACCCTTACCACTGGGTATTGGCGCAAACTTCGTATTGAGAGAACTGGTACGTCTAGAGGTTATTAATCCAATTACCGAACTATCTGTTCATCAACACTGTTTTGTGCCTAGAGCAAATGTAAGACGATTGTTAATACGTCTTGGTTGTCAAGATTTAAGTAAACCAGATTATAAAACATCCACAATAATATATAAATTTTTAAAGCGGGAATTTGAGAGATTAGGTTTACAAGGTGAACCAATTTTTCACCACTGCTTTGATATTCCCTTTGAACTCTATCCTGAAGAACCTTCACGAGCTAATCGCTTAAATCTTGCGAAAATACAGGTTCGAGATGATGTTAGCTGGTATGAAAGTATTTCCGATGAAGAACATTCACAGTACGAATATTCTAGTGAAGATAGTGATTTTGTAACACTATCAGATGGTCGAGTAATTCCTAGATCATATATGGGCTGAGAGAATGAGGATTTTAAATATGGATATCGAATTCAAGCAAGGCAATAGTGTATCTCATCCCAAACACGGCAATGGTCAGGTAAGAACTGATGAAGGAACTACGGTTATTGTCCGTTTTGAGCATGGTTTGGAAGAATGTCCTAGAGAAGAACTCACTCGTCTCTCTTCACTGGAAGAAGCTATCAATTCCCTAAAGTCGCATAATTCGCTTGAGGTGATTGCTCGCGTGCAAGCATTGGCAATACGCTCGGTTAATGATGTTTGGGGTATATTTTCTCTGGCACGGATTGCTCTACTACCCCATCAACTATGGGTCTGTCGTCGGGTTGTTCAGGAACTACCAGCCCGTTGCTTGGTTGCTGATGATGTTGGGCTGGGGAAAACTATTGAGGCAGGTCTTATTCTTTGGACACTTTTGAGTAAGGGAGCAGTGAAGCGTATCTTAATTGTCTGCCCTGCTTCTCTTGTTGAGCAGTGGCAACACCGACTGCGGGTGATGTTTGATATTCGCTGTACACGATACATAACTGAAGCAGATACATTGAAAAGCGATTTCTGGAACACGCATCATCAGGTAATTGCTTCATTGCCTACACTCCGCAAGAATAGCGGCGATCGCCATAAACGTCTATTTGATGCAGAACCTTGGGACTTACTAATTGTTGATGAGGCACACCATCTTAATGCTGATGAACAAAGTGGGCCGACCCTTGGATATAGTTTTATAGATAAGTTGGTTAACAGGTATAAAAAAGTCCGTTCAGTTGTGTTTTTTTCGGGAACACCGCATCGCGGCAAAAACTATGAGTTTTTCTCTCTACTTAAGCTTTTACGAGAAGACCTGTTCCATCCCAAAAAACTTTTGAAGGAGCAATTGCAATCGCTGCGAAGTGTAATGATTCGCAACAACAAGCAGTCTGTTACAGATATGAAGGGGAATAAATTATTTCTACCTCTACAGGTGCGATCGGAAATTTACGATTATTCGCCTGAAGAGTCACTGTTCTACGAACAGCTAACTGAGTTTATCCTGACAGGAAAAGCTTATGCTTCTGGACTTGATGATTTTAACCAACGGGCAGTCATGTTGATTTTGATTTGTATGCAAAAGCTTGCTTCTAGCTCAGTAGCAGCAATTCGCAGAGCATTAGAAGGTCGCTTAAGACGAATTGATAACAACCGGAAGCAACTCGATAAGGTGAAACAACGAAAACAGGAGTTAGAGCAAGAATTCAATGACCTTGAGGACGAGGAAAAACTCAATAGTGACGAAATTAATCGTTTGGAAGAACGGATTCTGGAATTAACAGAAATGATCCGACTCATGGAAGATGAGGAACCTCGTCTGAGAGAACTTGTACAAGCTGCCAGTGCCATCAGGGAAGAAACAAAAATTCAGAAAATTCTGGATGTGGTTGCCAATCAGTTTACTGACCGCCAAGTGCTTTTTTTCACAGAGTATAAAGCAACGCAATCATTACTAATGTCTGCGTTGGTTGCTCAATATGGCGATCGGTGCGTTACTTTTATTAATGGTGACGAACTTGCAGAGGGAGTTATTAGCGCATCTAATCAATTTATAAGTCTGCGAGAGAAACGCGAAAATGCTGCCGAAAAATTTAACAAGGGAGAGGTCAGATTTCTTATTTCCACTGAGGCTGGTGGTGAAGGTATCGACTTGCAAGAAAATTGTTATTCTCTGATTCATGTAGACTTGCCTTGGAATCCTATGCGTCTACACCAACGAGTTGGCCGCTTGAATCGTTACGGGCAAAAACGAGCAGTAGAAGTAATTACACTACGTAACCCCCAGACTGTAGAAACCCTAATTTGGGACAAACTCAATCGCAAGATTGATAACATCATGCAATCTCTACAGCAAGTAATGGATGAACCAGAAGATTTGCTACAACTTGTTCTGGGGATGACATCACCAAAGTTATTTCGAGAAATTTTTAGCGAAGCTGACAGACATCATGAAGATTTAAATCAATGGTTCGATAGCAAAACTGCTAAATTTGGTGGAAAAGATGCGATCGCTACTGTACAGGAAATTGTTGGGAGCTGCGATAAATTTGACTTTCAACAAGTTTCTCCTTTACTACCACAACTTGATTTACCCGATTTACAATCATTTTTTTTGACAATGTTGCAACTGAATAAGCGACGAATAAAATTTACAGATGAAGGCTTCTCATTTATAACACCTGATACTTGGCGTACTGAATCAGCAATTCAAAGAGAGTACGAAGAGGTACACTTTAATCGTTATCGAGGTGATAAAAATCCTGCACATCATTTGCTTGGCGTTGGTCACAAACTGTTTAATGCAGCTTTGTCAGAAGCTACGAGTTTTACTGCTTGTGTAACTGTCTTACCTTGTATAAAACAACCTTTATTTATCTTTTTGATTATTGACCGCGTGACTGGTATCCAGTCTAATGTACGGCAAGCTGTTGTAGGGGTAAGCATAGATTTATTCAAGCAAGCAACTATTGTGAAAGATTGGGAACTAATAGCCACATTAAATCAATACTTACCAGAATTAAAGAAAATGTCTGAATCTTCTAATGCTTGTCAACTAAACGCGAATGAAATTAGTCGATTGCTAGCCGATGCAGAACAGTTTTTAGAAAATAATTTGAATGGCTTAAATCTTCCTTTCAAAGTGCCAGCTATTCAAGCAATCAGCGTAATTCTTCCAGCCAAGGAAGCAATTTAAGATATCGCTTTAAAAAATCAACAAGCCCAAAAGATTCGCCCTCTGCTTTCAGGCGACGAATTTCCCCAATCGCTCGTCTACCTCTTGCTGAAAGGAGGCGATCGCTCTTTGCTGATTTTCCTTAACCCGCTTAAAGACAGCATTTCATTCACAAAAATAAATATATTCTTAAAATTGCAATAAATTGTTAAAAATTGGCAAAAATGCCTATTTTGGCACTTAATCTGATAATTGATATTGCATTCTAGATGTTCTTTAACTTGCATTCCCACAGCATATGCAAGCAATGGGGGTACCGAATTTCCGATTTCTCTTTGGGCGTGGAGTATTGCCTCACTAAAATTAAACCAATCGGGGTAGCTGTGCAAACGAGCAGCTTCTCTAACTGAGATAACTCGTGGCTGTTCTGGATGCAGGGGACGCAATGCAGTGCGGTTGCCACTCCCCGCTCTTAACGTCACGCAGAATCCATCCCATTGCAGCTTCTTTGATTTGGATTTAGCTTCCCTTGCACCTGGGGGAGTGTTGATGAATTGCTGAATTACTTCTGGTGTATGTGTTGTCGCTGCGAATCCCGTCTCAATGTTAGTTACTATACCAAAATTTGGGAATATTTTTTCAAGATACTTAGCATATTCTCCCTTCACCCAATCTGGATGCCATTCTTGAGTGTTTTGCTTGGGGAGTAGGGGGACTGGCAACAAGTCCGCGATCGCATCTCTAACTGTATGTTGAGGTTGATGCTCCGGCGGTATAATTTCTCCAAACTTAGATGCAACAAAAAACACCCTTTTTCTAGCTTGCGGAACTCCGTAATCTGAAGCGGTGAGGTTCCACTTTGAGAGAAAATAATGTTCTTCTAGCACTGCTTGGAGGTTAGCAGTAATGCAGCCAAACTTCTGATTCTCAATCCCTGGCACATTCTCCATGATTGCCGCAAGAGGATTGAGTTCCAACACCAGGCGAACAAACTCCCCCACCAACGAGTTTCTCTCATCCTCAACATTTTGCAGTCCAGCAACGCTAAATCCTTGGCATGGTGGGCCACCAAAAACGGTATGAATTTCCCCGTCCCAATCTACATACTTCGCCTGAATACAGGCACGTATTTCTTGCGCCGTCACCTCCCGAATGTCTTTGCACAAGACTGTGGCGTGCGGGAAATTATGTTGGTATGTTGCTAGGACGATGGGATTATTATCAATGGCGATCGCGATTTCAAATCCTGCTGCTTCAAATCCCAAATCAAATCCACCCACCCCGGAGAATAGGCTAATAGCTATTTTTTTGTTTGTTGCTGTTGAGTTCATTTTTCTGCGCTAATATAATGCGCGGTTTTATCTTTAAGACCAAGTTTCCTAATTCGACTATTTAAATAAATCAGGCTGCTTTTTCCCAATTTTTTGATGACGATTTGGAGATAGCAGCCAAAGCATAGCTCAAGGTATGCTTGTGAATTTTGGGCATTTTGTGAAACGACATATCTTGACCCCAATCTTGGACTGATTTGGTGCCAATATGTAATACTTGCGTGAGGGTTTTGACACAAGTTGCGCGAAAATTGGCGTGAGAAACGGTTTGCAGTATTTGTTTTTCAGTTAACCCTTCAAGGAGTATTTTTTCAAGAAAGGTTTGAGCGTCTACTTCCGGTGCATTGTATTCTCCTGTCAAGATGCTATTTAGCTGGTTTGGTACGATTTCGGCCGCGTGAATGTAAGCAAGTGAAACTTTGCAGTAGTTGGGTATTCCGTCAAAGTTGAGATCGCTTCCCCACTTACGAACTGTTGGTCTTTGTACACCTAAGACTGCACATAGTACAGTGATACATTTTTTGCGGTATTGCGAATCTGTTTCTTCTTCAAGAAGTTCTGGGGGGCTGAGTTCTGCAATACCGAAACAGTGGCGTAGAAATTGTCTGGCTTCTAACCTTTCTTTGGGTAAACTCTTGAGCATTTCATAGTTTTTCATAAATGATCCCTCACCTAAATGCAATTACAGCAACTCAAGGGACAGAGATACATTTTGTGTATTCTCTGCATAGCAATTATGTGAAGCTAGCTGTAATTTGTTAGGCGTAACTCTAAAATGTGATTTGTTGTTATTAATGACGTTGGGAATTAGTCAAATCAAAGACAAAAGCCGCAATAGCATTTATCCCTGTATGTAAAATTCCATTGACTGCTAGATAACCTTGACGACTCCAACCAGCCCAACCAAACTGCTCTCCTATATGCCCAAATTCAGCAATAATTGTTGATTCTTGGGTTTCGATGTTAGGCAAAGGTAATAATTGGCGTAATTGCGTTATTTCTTCCTGTTGTTTGGTATTAAAAACTTGAAGTTTGGCTAGTTCTTCTTCTCGTAATAAGAGTACATTATTTAAATGCTCAACTTCCGACATTAAAGGTGTAATAGTTTTCTCCAACTCCGAGTTCACTACTTTAGCAGCTTGGCTATTGAATGTATTGCTCCATCTGTTTTTGTTAGCATCTTCGAGAGCTTTTTCTAATTGGGCTACTCGTTGTTCCAATTGTGCCTTTTCTGTTTGGAGTGACCGCACTTTCCCTAGTTCGCGTTCTGTTTCAATTAGCTTTTTAGCTACTTCTTCCTTGGCTTGGGCCATTTTTTGGGCATATGCTCTTGCTGCTTGGAGTTCTACAGTTGCTGCTTTTAGTGCTGCATCTCGAATTTCAACAAACCGCCCCAGTTCTTCTTCGGCTTTTTCTTGATTTTGTTGTGCTAAGGCTTCTGCTATTTTCTGCTCTAGTTGAGCCGCAGTGTAGAGTTTTTCAGTTGTGTAAAGCTTTGTCTGTTTGGGAGTAATTTCGGCAGTGGACACTTCTACTTGTAACTGTTCTGGTTCAAACAGGCGCTTAGTTTCTAGTCCCATAGAAACTGTATGGTCTAATAATACCCACCACAAATCTGAGTCAGTTTTATCCCATTTAGAAATAATGATGCCCCTACATCCAGTACAACCCATATTGTCCTCGACCACGATAACCCGCACTCCCGGTGCAAACTGTGGCTTAGATAATGCGATAGAATCTGATTTCCTAACAACCAGAACTGACTTAGAGTTATAAAGAGTATTTGCTTTAGGAGTAGGCAGTTTTGAGGTTGCTGCCGCTTTAATTTGTGCTACTGTCTTTTTCCCAGTACCTACCAGCTCCTTCACTAAGTCAGTTGAGATTTGAGTTAACTGACGCAGGGCTGCAACGCTCCAATTCTGTACTTTCTCGCGCACAAGGCGTTGTAACCTTTTCGGAAGCTTCTCAAACCAAGTGTATATTTCCATTGAGGCTTTAGCAATGTAGCGTGATGCCCCAAAGTCAGGGCTATCGAGCCATGCTGCAAAAATCTTTTTCCCATCAGTGGCCATAGCGATGCAGTCGTCATAGACATGCTGCAAAGCTCGACCACTTTCTAATAAACCATCAAAGGTCTGGCGAACAAACCCTAAGAAGTTACCCAACGTTGTTCGGGCTTTGCTTTGTAGTTCAGGTTTTTTAAATTGGTTGTAATCGAAGCTGTAAGTTATTGCAAAAGGAGCAATGGCATCGGCTTGTTCTTCGATATATTGCTCTAATTCTAATTGGGCGATCGCTTGGTTGTCGGGTAAAACTACGATCGCTCCTTGCAGTTGTGTCATGATTATATTGACCTCGCAAGGGGTTGACGTTAGCCGTTGCGATTCTTCCTGGAAGTCGAGTGCAGCGGCTTTCTGTTACTAATTCTACTTGTGTTAACTAAAAGCGTCAACCCGTTGCGGTAATGCAAATGGTAAAGTTACTGTAATGGATATGAAGCAGTTAAGAGAGCGGTTAAATCTCAGAACCGTCGATGTAGCTAGTAAAGTTGGTGTTGGAGAATCTTCTGTACGCAATTGGGAG
Source organism: Trichormus variabilis 0441 (assembly GCF_009856605.1). NCBI lineage: Bacteria > Bacillati > Cyanobacteriota > Cyanophyceae > Nostocales > Nostocaceae > Trichormus > Trichormus variabilis. The sequence continues at coordinate 269,899 of NZ_CP047244.1, forward strand.
AAAGGGCGTACTATACCAAAACTAAGAATTGATCAGACAGCAGCATTATGTAAGCTTTATGGATGTTCAATTGAGGAATTAGACCAAGCAGTTAAGGAATCCATAGCTAATGCTTCACAATACCAAGATTGAAAATTTCCTATTGTTTTTAAAGATTACAAAGGAAGAGAGAATAGCACTTAACTATTACCAAGCTATTATCAGCCGATGATTTGCTAATTTACTTGTCGAATACCAAAGCACTAACGGACAATAAGAAACAGGAAGGTGAATATGCGATAACACAGGCAGTAGCAATTACAGAATCAAAAATAGATCTGTATGAAATATTCAGGGTGAACAGTATCAAGTAGCATTTGTGGGCTTGGTCAAATCTGATACGGTATAAGATGCAATTATTCAACCCAGTAGGCGCAAATGTTCTACACTGCCTGACTGATTGCATCTAACAAAAACAAACCCAAGTCTTTATGCAGTGCTTCATTATGCTGCGGACAACCAGTTGAATGTAGACACCTTGGACAACCTGCTTCACAATCACATTCAGCTGCCAGCGCATATGCTTTAGCAGCGAAATTAGTCAAATCATTGAATTCCCGGTACTCGACGTAGTATATTTTTTGCCACTAAAGTTTCAAACTGCGATCGCATTCCTTTAGCAGCTACAGGGTCATCAATTAGTACACCAGCTTCAATATTGCGTTCGTGGGCGGCTTCAGTAAAGTTGGCTGAAGTTACAAGCAGGCGTTCTTCATCTACAACAACGCATTTTGCATGAAGACAGGCTTTTGTACCTGCACCTGGGGCGAGGGAACGGGGGTCATAAAACACTTCTGGTAAGCGTTGTCCCGTCCAGATTTCTTGACGGAATGTGTCTGCAAACTCTTTCAAAAGCGTTGACTCTGGTAATTTATTGTTGTGCGATCGCTTCACATTAAGGAACATCCTGACATTTATCTCTGGATTTGCATCCATCCGGGAAGCCAGTACACCAAACAAAGCTTGTGCTTTTTTCCCTTTGTCAACAGCAAAACTAGAAATGAGGATGCTACTTTTGGCCGTGCTGAATAACTCGCGCACGACAACGCTAGTAGCGCGGCTTTGGGAACCCACAACCTCCTGTCCTGTCCAAACCAACTCTACTCTGTCGTGTATTTCCTGAGATGCTGACCGTTCTGCTGCTAGTAGACGCAATGTGTAAGCTATGTGTTCAGGAGTAGCACCCATTGCGTTAAGTCGATTGAGTTCCTCAACAACACCGTTACTGAGAATTTCTGGGACGTAGGTTTTAATAGTTGAGATGCTAAAGGGTGGATGAAGCCTTCCTGTTTCAAAGGCTGTAGCCAAACTGAGCAAAACTGGTCGGCTCAGTTGGAGAAACGCTGTCATGACAATTCCTGATTGAGAAAAAACTCAGCACCCAAACCCTCAACTGTAGCTACGACAAGCGCCCGGTCAAGAAATTCGTTACCACGTTCGCAGGAAGATTCAGCAATTAATAAACACCCATGACAGGCTGCACCATGCAAAAAACGCTCCTCTTGTACGTTGTCTGGCTGATGTTGGGCGCAAACAGGGTCATTAGAACAGAGCTTTCCTAATTCTAGGGCAGCAGTTAGATGGTACTCAATTCGCTTGCCAATTTGTACCAGACCTCCCAAAGTTCCTTCCGACCCAGGGGAACCAGTGTATAAAAGAATTCCATAGCCAGTGTCACCAACATAAATGCGTTCACGAATTGATGAAGCAGCATAACCACACTCTAGAGATACTGCTGTGATCAATAAATGTGATAAAGAATGCAGCATAATATAAGGTAGCCCAGGAAATTTAGCTTCTGGGAGTGCCTTGCGCTTCTGCCACACCTCGAAGCCCCTCAACAATTCCAGCCCACGTTTTTGCACCGCAGGCTGCTTTACCCAGTTTTCGATTGCCTGTTTTTGAAAGCTGATAAATACACCTTCACCACGGTTTTCGATGGCAGGAACCCAGCTTGGTTCGATATCAAGGGCTGCCCGTCGCACATCCAGTGCCAGTTCGCCATCAATATCAGGCATTGCAGGTTCAAAGCGGGTGAACCCGACTTGGGCAATGACCTCTCGTAACCGATGTACTAAAATAATCCGGTGAATACGAGACGATAATAATGAGGGCAAAGCAGTTAACTTGCGGGCGCGGGCGTAAAAGTCACCATCTGGAGCATCTTCTCCCATCTCTTCTGGGCTGGAAAGCAATGTTTCAATTTCTACTTGCTTAATACTTTTACCTTGGTCTCCTTGTCCACTTTGCTTGCGCCGTATTTCTGCCCATACAGCTTCATCGCTAAATCCCTCCAAGGCGTTGGCAACTTTTTGTTTGCGGCGTTCTCTTTTGACATCATCTGAGCTTTCTGCATACTGAAGAAAGTCTTCATAGACTAAATTAACTGCTGTTCGCAGGGCTTCATCTGAGTCTGGGAGGGAGATAACACTCAAAACTTGAGAAAAGTAAGTATTACTTGCAGCTCTTACTAGCAGTCGGTTGTACTCTGGTTTACCAGTGACGCGGGAAACGCAAGGTTCAAAAGCTTTTGGCCCTAGCCAAGGACGATGCCCCAGACATTGATCCAAAATTTTGCCATTGGGTACTGTGGCATCGGAGAGGGGACGACGAGCGCCGCAGGCTTGACAGCGAACGAAGATATCTACGAAATCGTTGCCAGAACCACGTTCGTCAAGCCAAAGTTGACCCCGGCATTTACTGGTATCGCTATTGCTGTGGACAAAGCGATACCAGTGGATATCACTGATGTGTCCGTTAACACAGGCTTGGACAAAGCGAACGGGGACAACTGGGATTTTCTTTTTGGTATCGCTGAGATATTTACCTTTAACTAGACTACCCCAAGGAATCAGAGGACGAGTACGGTATTCTTTGGCGTTAGGGGAAGTCCAAGTTTCTTCTACTTGGGCGACAAACCAAGTGGGGAAGGTAAAAGCTGAAATTCCACTTCTGGCGGCGGCTGGGTCTTGCTCGTCTGTAGGTGGTGCATACATAGCAATGTCTCTGACATCCAAAATCTCGGCAACCCTCGCTGCAAGGCGGTCTTCGTAAATTCGCCGTCTATTACCCCGCCAGTGGTTGAGTCCGCCGATGATGACTGAGTAATTTGGTAAGTCCACCATTGCGCCGGGGCCAAAGGTGGAGATAATTTGGCTTTGCCGTATTTCTCCTGAAGGCTTGCGTTTGCTTTTCGACTTCATTTTTCGTCCTCCTCAACCTCAAAACCATCAGGGTTGCAAACCCACAAGTTGACTGTTGGTTCCACATCTCGCAGGCTGCGTTGTGCTTTGAACTTGCGTGCTTCCATTGGTTGCTTTTCAAGTTCTGGGTCAAGGGGGTCGAATAATAATGGCGGTGCTTGACCTACTTCTTGTTGGTATTGCAAGCTGATTTTTTGACTAGCAATGCGTTCCCAAGTGTCTAGTAAATCTTTCACCCGTCCGCGAACTTTTTGACGTAGTGCTTCGGCTTCTACGGCATCAAGTTCTTTATCGTGCATTTCTGCGCGATCGCTAATGGCATCGACAACATATTCTAAATCCTGCCGATGTTGTAAAATCTCGATAGCGCGGGGTGGTGCAGTCATGCCAGGATGTCCTAAACGCGCCAAGGCAACGGAAATAGCAGCAATACCCCTGTCAATAGCACGAGGTGAAAATGGAGTGACGCTAGTTGCTTCTACAGAACGATAAAAGCTGGTATGCCAAGCTGGGAAGCGTTCGTAGTGAGAGCGATCGCGTGGTCGATGTATATTTAATAATGTAATCACCAAACCAGGGCGATTTTCATCCCGTCCCACCCGACTGGTAGATTGAATATACTCGGATGCTGTTTTTGGTTGACCCAACACGACCATTAACCCTAAACGGGTGATATCCAAACCCACGGATATCATATTTGTTGCTAAGGCTACATCGATATGTTTCTTTTCGTGAAATGGTAGTGCCAAGCAGCTTTTGATTTCAGCAACAACATTAGTGCTGACACGGGAAGTCAATTCCGCCGGTTCATAGGCAATTTGACGGTCAGCAAATAAACCTTCAGTTTCGTTGACTCGTTTTCTCAGGCTATACCTTGCTAAACGAGAGTTGACTTCATCTTCAACGATGCGGCGACTACCACCTAGTTCGCGTAGGGAGTTAAAATATCCCAGCAAGGTCATGTAAGGATCTGCGGGGTTATCAGGATTTTTTGCTCCTCCGGCTGCTTGATAATGTTTCTGTGCAGCACCCAGTAGTGCTAAGTAAGTTCGTAACAGTACCACTTTTAAGCTTCGTCCCTGGGCCGCAATGCCTACATAGGTACGGGCATTACTTTCACTTGCTGGTACTGTTTTAGCGAAAAATGAATCGCGGCGATCGGGGCCGGGAGGTGGGAAAATATCTACAGCATCTCGACCAAATAAGGCTCGAATTTGTTTACTAGCTCTCCGTACTGTTGCGGTAGAAGCAATAATTTTAGGGCGTATTTTTTTACCGTTAATTTCTCTGCTGCTCAGTTCGTCAATGGCAGTCTCATATAACCCTACCATTGTTCCCAAGGGGCCGGAAATTAGGTGCAACTCGTCTTGAATAATCAAGTCTGGGGCTGGTAAATGACCTGCAAGTGCTTGACCGCGACCGGGATGGGCAGGCCCGTAAAAACCATCTTTGTCATAACGGTCTACCAGTCCAAATAATGCCCCAGTTTCTCCTACCCAAGGGAGATTGGCGAATTTATCGACAGTGGCGATAATAAAGCTGGGTAATCGTTGGTAAATTGGTTCATCTACGGCAACGATGGGCAACGATTGATTGCGGGTAAATTTGCATTTTCGGTTGATACAAGTAATTTGCAGAGATTTTGGCTGATTTGCATCTGGGAGTAATTGGAAGGAGTCAGAGGTAAACCGTTTACCGCACCAAGGACAGTTTTCTAAAGGGATGGGTGAAGGTTTGCGGGTGTCATTTTGAAAGGCAATAGTACGGGCGCGGGCGGTGTATTCATCGTTGTCGCCTTTTTTTCCCATACGGTTGGGAGTAGCGGTTTGTCCTACCCATAGTCCAATTTCAAAAGGCCAGGGGCCTAATTTTTGTGTATCTTTTTGTCTTTCTAACTCTAAGGCGCAGACAAGAGTCGCAGCACGGCTTAATTGGTCAAGGGTAAGCAGGCGCAGGGTATAACGCATCAAGACACTTACGCCGGCTGAGTTTATTGTGGGGTTTCGCAGGCGGCGCAATACCATTGCGAATGCTGCTAATCCTAAGTAAGCTTCAGTTTTACCGCCGCCTGTGGGGAAAAACAGCAAGTCTACTAATTCTCGGTCAGGGTGTTCGGGATAGGCGATACCAACCAAGTTCATTAATAAAAACGCCAGCTGAAAAGGTCGCCATGCCGGAGGCTTGACTGATTCTGGGGTAGTATCTGTATTGTGGGTAAGACGCTGACGGATAGCAGTGGCGATCGCGCGATTGGCAATTTGAAATGCTTCTAATACATTAGGATCATCTAGTGCTTTTAATCCGGCGGCGATGCGTTTGTTTGCCCTGGTTGCCCGGTTGAGTAAATCGTTAGCAACTTCCAGTCGTTCGGGATCATTAGGAAGATTTAGCTTTTGTGCTTCAATCCACACCCTATAAGCATCAACTATCCCAGACATCATATTTCGCAGAGTTTCCACCGTGGGTGCGGCGGCGAGTGCTTCCATTCCCAGTTCCACGCCTGGAACTTTTTCAGGTACTACCTTTTCTACATCAGCAATGGGCATCCAAGCAGTGCGGACTTCTTGACAAGTAGCATCATCGTTAGTGACAGCGACAGCTGAAACGTTATGTCCCACTGCGTACTCATAATCATCTCGATACTGTAAATCTGCTACCTTCTCATCCCAATCATCACCGTGTCGTCCGCGCAGGTTGGGACGAGGAACGAGAGAAGAAGGGGTGCGGATGATGAGGCAAGTTTGGAAGGCGAAAGCAATATCGCTGTAGGGGTTGGCTACTGGCGGGCGATAGTTCACCAGGAATACGGATACGGAACGAGTACCAACAGGAACTAACTCCGCCGCAGTTACGGGACGCACTGAGGTAACGAGTCTCAAACCGTTACTACCAGGAATTTCCCAATGTTTGGGGACATTACTTAAATGGAGAGGAACAGTTAATTCTGCTTGTCCGGGGGTTCTTTGCCACAGCCGGGGCAACTGGAGTTGGCTTTTAGAGTCTTCTTGATTTTCTTCATCCTCTTCATCAACCGGACTGTAATCGCCCCAGTGAACAGTAACATTTATTTCCTTAGCAGTTGCTGGTACAAGGATGCTTAAACCCATTGATGAGGGGAAAAATGCTCTCCGGGCGGAGGCACTGTCGGGTTGCTTTTCATCATCGCCAGCGTTCACCTGAGAAATCTCGTCTATGTCATCGTTACCTATATCTTCTGAACGCTGTTCTACCGAAGCTTCATAAGGCACTAAAAAACCCGTGAGATACCACTTAGATGGAGCTTGGTCAATAATTTCGTCAACATGGGCGATATCATTGGGCGTAGGCCCCACTAAGTCAAGTTGTAGGGCATCAATGAGACATGAACGCACTTCGGCAGGAGTATTGGGCATGGTGTATCGCTGTTTACTCCTTTAAAAGATATAACAAGCAACTAACTGTTTTCTTATGTTGCCTGAAGTGTTTAAAAGTGTCAAATAATACTTTAGTCTATCTTTACAATCAGAAATTCCTATTGAAGTGGGTTAATTCTGTTTTGTAACTCAATTAAATCTGGGTACTGATTAACATCAAGTTGATTCAGCACCCAATCAAAAAAAGCGTTCAGAGAAATATACTGAGGTTTCTGTTGCTGCATTGCTTTTTGAATATCTTTACCATGAAACCAGATCAAATACTGCTTCTGTATCCAAAATTCCTCTTGGGTAAACTGCTGCTGATATACAGCAAGACTTTGTTGAAATCTGGCTAATGTAACTGTTCCAACTGCTTGTTGAAACTGGTTAATTAGTGCTTCAGCTTCAGTTTGACAGTCTTGGAGGGTTAGTGAGGATGGGAGTTTACCACTACCACCTGTCCATGTTGTTTTTAATTGATGCCGACTTGCACTTGATTGCAACAAGTCAGCTAATGCCCATCTTACTGCTTGATAATCTTGCAAACTTCTTGCAGCTTCTTCAATCCAAGTTGCGATCGCCTCAATCCCTGGTGAATCTCCATGTCCCCATTTGGAAGTGGGATTTTCTTGTTTTTCTAGATATTTTGAGTGCCAATAATTATGAATTAAATCGGCATTTATTAAATAATTCTCCACACAAGCACGATGGGTAAGCAACATGGATTGGAATGGGATTAATCCGATGTTGGTAGTAGGTTGAGCATCAAAATCACGATCGCGAAAAATAATAGCTTGTTGATTTGTCGTTCCCTCTCTAGAAAAGTAACCCTGAACAAAACCTGAAAAAGTAAATTTACTGCCAGAGGGAACAATTGTGGGCTTATTTGTTCCAAGGTTCTCGACAACTCTATTAAGTAGTCTAAAATCTAAACTAGTTTGCTTACCCTCACAGAAAATAATTTTGCCACTAACGACACTCACCCTTCGGGTTCGCCAGTTGCCTACGGAGGGAGACCCTCCTTCAGCACTGGACTCACAATTACACCTCTAGCCGGATAATATATGCTTCAGGCACTAATTGCTCTACATAATCAGAGTGGGTTGTAATAATAAACTGATTATTTGTGCCTAATTTGGGTAAAGCTCTCAGTAATGCCTGTTGCATTGGTGGATGTAGGTGCAATTCAATTTCATCAATCAGAATGACAGAGTTGTGAATATTCCAACTAGCAAAGTCCATTAACATTGGGAAAATAGCCCGTTCACCGCCGGACATCTCAGAAATTTCATACTGGTTTTTACCGTCGTATAAATAAAACCAGGGTTCACTTAAAATATCGTCTACATTCTCTCGCAGAACTGGGCCTTCAAAACTGCGTTCTGGAAAGACTGCTTTGTAAGCGCGTTCAATTTCGGCGTATAAATCCTTTTGTCCTGGGCGTAGATTGGGGATTTTAGGTGTTCCTACATCTTGATGGAATTGTCGCCACTTAGAAAGGCGATCGCGCAACAGGTCTTCTGTAATTTCTAGTTTGCGTTCTGGGTCTTCTGTAGTTAGGCTAGTTGATGTTCTCTGTTCTGTGTACCAAAGAATTGTACCCACTCGTTCAAATGCTGAAAATCCTTCAGCACGGAGCAGTTGTTTAGCGTATTCTCGTCCTTTAAATTGAAATAATTCCGCAGCACTATCTGCTTGAACACGCCCATTTCGCCATTTAAGGTTAACAATATGCTTTTCAGCAGGAGGCTGCAAATCACGACCCATCTCTCGTAATTTCTGTTGAAAATACCGCACAGCTTCGAGTTCACTAGATGAGAACTGCACCTGTACAGTCACCTCCGGCTCAAATGCTCCCCAGTTACTCCCAAGCAGTTCATAGTTAAATCCTGCCCATTCTAAATCGGAGGGTTCTTTTAAGCGTCCGGTTGCTGTGCCGAGAGTTGCGGCGATCGCTTGTAAAAGACTGGTTTTTCCAGCACCGTTCATGCCGATGAGAACAATAATATCTCGCGCCAAGCCAGTTTCTGGATCTGTGAAATCAAATGTAGAAGACCGGAATTTTTTAAAGTATTTTAGCTGTAGGGATTGAATTTTCATAAGCCAGTCTCCACATCAAATCCCGGTATTATTGGTGTAGTTTCCCCAACCTTTTTAGATTTGGTTTTGGTTGTTTTTTTCTTAGTAGCTTTAGGCTTGGGTTTCTTTTGTGCTGCTTTACCGCCGAGAATTTCAGCTTGCGCTCTTTTTTGGTTAAGGTCGAGTAGGCGTGCTAAAACTTCATCATGCACTTCTTCTGTCCAACGGTAACGCCAAGGTTTTTTGCGTTGTCGTCCGTTGCTGGTTTCTTCTTCGTCTTCCTCATCGTCGTAGTCTAGCAGGAAGGTGCAATCGGTGGGAATGTCACTCCAGCCGTAAGCTTCGAGTACGGCTTTATCCATTGCGGCGTGCAGTGAGCGTAATTTTAGGATATCAGCGTCGCGTTCTTCTGGGTCGTGGAAGCGGTTGTAGGTGTCGGTTAGTCCCTGGTTGTTGCGAACCATTAAGGCGGCGCGATATTCGTAGTATTCTTGACCTATGGCTTCTAGGGTGGGGTTAGTTTCCCAGTTTTGGGGGAAGGGGAAGGTTTCAAAGCAGTCTGTGGGAGTGTAGCGAAGTCTGTCTTCTAGGGATGATCCGAAAAAACGCACCCAAATTTCGTGAATACGAGATTGCAAGAGAGCAAATGATGAGTATTGTGAAAGAGCCAAAACTACCAAGCCTTCAGAAAAAACAACATTTGCTCCCATAAATGCTGCTGACCAATTTGGCTGGTGTCGGGAGACAACTAACACTTTTTCAAGTGGAGCGATCGCTCTGTATAAAGCTGCTTGTTTTTCAGCAAAGTGCCACCACCGCTTACGATAAGCATCTCGCTTTAATGTGTCACGATGAGGCTTTACTTTTATCTCAACAATCTCTATCAAATCTGACCACTTCCGCGCTTCATCTTCGCTCATTTCTCCGAAGTTGATAACATAGCGACGATGCGCGTGAGTTGGGCTACTGTTAACCTCTTCACCTCCAATATAAGGAAATATTCGTTCAGCATTTCTTCCATCTTTCTCAATTAAGCGGTGCATTTCTGTAATAGGTGTTGCTTCGTCGTTGGTATCATCAAAAGTAAAGCCCATGCCCAAAACATAACTGCCAATAAAGCTTTTATTGCTATTCGCCAACAACACTGCCGGATTTTCATTTGTCCCCACATGAAACAGGAACGCAGAAATTAGAGAAACTTCTCGTCCATTCAGCAAATATATACCTTTATACGTTCCCTTCAGCACATAAACCACACTTACTACTACTGCTGCTTGTCCAGGCCATTTCATGCGTTTTTGAGCATTGTAAATCGTGCCTTGGTTCTGACAGATATATCGTAAACCACTACTTCTGGTATCTCCTTGGGCAATTGTGTTAGTTGCTACTAATCCAAAAGTTCCACCCTGACGTAACAGGTCAAAAGCACGACGGAAAAAGTGTGCAACCAAGTCAGCATTACTGTTAGATTCAGGATTTACAACAGGCAACCAATCTTTGTAAGCATCGCCTAAAACTGTACTAATACGCTTTCCACCCAAAAACGGAGGATTACCCACAATTGCATCAAACCCCGGATTTTCTCTATCAAAAACCTCTGGAAACTCAATATCCCAGTTAAATGGAATAATCCCCTTATCCCCACTCCGCAACCTACTAGCAATTTCCTCCAAACTCTCAGTATCAGCTTGGTGATATCGCCACTTTCTTACTAATTCTGCAATCTCAGTTTCTCTCTCCTCTCGCTGCTTCTTATTACTTCCTTCAAAAAACGCCGCAATTCTTACATCCCCCGTTAACCGCGCTTGGTACAATTCTTGTTCTACTTTGTATAGATAATCCCGCTTTTGGTCATCATCAGCATCACTGCGCGTATCCAAAGCCTGAATTTCCGCCCGATAAGAACGCGCACGGTCAAGTTGCTCTTTTAAATATATAAATAGCGGTAAATCGTCAGTAGCATCCTTCCCAAAAGACCCAATCTGCTCTTTCCTCAACCCTACCAGCGAATCCCCACACTTGAGGGCATGATCAAGAAATGTAAACGGTAAATCCTTCGCCAGCGTCACCAACCATAAAGATAACTTCGCCAAATTCACCGCAAACGGGTTTTTATCCACACCATATAAACACCGTTGCGCCACCAAGCGACGCGCAATTAATAAAGGTTCTTCTTTGCCATAATTGCTAATTGTCGCATTTTGGTTGGGATGCCTTTGGCTGGCGGAGTGATCGCTAATTCCCAGGCGGGTATCGTTTTCCTCGCGTTCCCACGCTTCCACCACCTTCTCAGCCAACTGACGACAGGTTTCTACCAAAAACGCACCAGAACCCATCGCCAAATCACAAACTTTCAAAGATAAAATTTGTTCCGCAGTCGGTTTTTCTCCCAACGCTTCCAAAACCGGACGCAGGGTTGTTTCCACAATTGGTTTAGTCAGTGACCTGGGCGTATAATGCGAACCAGAACGCCTGCGTTCTTCCCCTGGCTGCAAGTACAGCGAACCCACAGGCAATAAATTTGGTGTTTGCCGCGATACCTTTCGACCTAGTGCGATCGCTATATCTTCCAATGATTGCGCTGCTTTCAGTTCCTTGAGGGCATTACCTGATACTTCGCAATTTGCTAACTCCTTCAGTAACTTTTGGCGATCGCCCGATTTCGCTGCCAAAATGGCTGCTACATCAACTACCACCGTTGTAGAAACCTTTGAACCCTTGGGTTTACTGTAAACTCCAATACTGGGACTTTCTGCCCGTTCCACCGCAAAACCCATAATGCCTTCATATACCGAGCCAATTTGCTCTACATCTAAGGATCTATAAGATAGCCGTTCCCCTTCTAAAATTAGTAATTTTTCTAACAACCGATAAATCACACCATCGGGTATTCGCGGAGGCTCGATTGCTTGACCCGCCACAAACTTACTACCGCGTGGGCGACTTTCCAAAAACGCATATTCATCTGGGTCAAAAAGCTGACCATGCCGTGCTGGTAAATACTCTGGTGTTTGTCCGCCCCCATCATAAACTAAGCGAAATAAACTTAACAGCCATACCCAGGCCCCATAACGCTGATCCATCGTGTCGGGGTAGTTTCCTGCATCTTCACGTAGCCGTTCATACAAGCCAGTTACAGAATAGTTACGCTGGTAAATATCATCTGGCGGCATTAGCCCTTCATCCTCAGCGTAAAGCAAAAACACCAGCCGCATCAGCGTAGTGATTAATCCACCGTAAATGTGTTGCGGATCTGTAGCAGCAATTTCACTTAATAACTTACCATCAACTGCCGCATCCGCCATTTGAAACCCACGCAGCAGTTCCCACAAAGCATCCAGCACTTGGTTAGCCAAGGTTGTAGAAACTTCCGCTTGGTACTTACGGCTGTCTTCCAACAAATTTTTTAAAGAACGACCTGTAGTAGCACTAAACACGCGAAATGCCGATAGCAGCATTTCCATCGCCCCCAAAATCAGCCTTCCAGAAACCTCACACATCGCCTGCACTGGAAAGGTCAAATGTCCAGAAGACTCGCCCCGTGGCGCATACACCAAACGCAGCAACCCGCCATTACACAACAAACCTATGGGTATTTGCGTCTCCCGCAACAAACGCTCAAATTTAGCTTGGGGGCTGGCGTGCCAACCACTGCTAGACTTAGTTAATTCTGGTGCGACTACATCTAACTCGGTACCAGGAGAAATTATTTGCACCAAAATCTGCGGCTTGTCGCTATCTGGGTCAGGCACAATATAGGTAGGCGCAAGAATTTCGCTGTAATCAGGTAAAGCTATCTCATATTCTGCTGATGGTTTAACAAGGTCACTCTCAGCCCAGCCTAATACATTAACAGTAAAAGCGGGAAAATCAGCAATCAAGCCATCTTCATCAACCGCAGCCAGCAACGATTGTTGAAAATCTACAACATTCCGGTTGACCACCGCCTGCGCCTTCACCAACGCTGGGGGAGATACCACCAACCCTACAGGCTGGAGAAAACCCAACCACTCTTTATGTCTGGTGATTTCTGGGTCAATTGCCATCGTTTCTCCTTTGCGGTCTTTGAGTCTGGTACAGTTTGTTTACTTAATCTGATAACATCAAAATCTGCTAATGCACATGATATTGGTGCGATGCGAACAAAAATACAACTAATTCGCGGTCAAGATAGCATGACCGTGGAAGCAGATTTAGTAGAATTAGTGCAAAAGCACGTCAATGATTATGCCTCAGAGTGGAAAGAACAATTAAAATTGTACGGACAAGAAGATAAATTTTGGGACTGGGAGTTTAAACTTCAGTTCGTTATTCACAGACAACCAAACCGCGAAGGCTATGCAATTGAGTACGAAGGCAAAACTCAAGGGTTAATGCTGATTGAAACTCAAATGCACGGTTCACGTATCAGTGAGGGTAAACGGTTAGTATACATTGATGGAATTGCTTCTGCGCCTTGGAACCGGGAATTTATTCAACGCCCACCAAAATTAAAAGGCGTTGGTACTGCACTCTTAGCATTTGCCAGAAACCGCAGTATAGAACTAGATTACGAGGGTAGAGTAGGGTTGCATTCGCTACCAGGAGCAGAAGAATTTTATGATCATCAAGGGATGATTGATTTAGGAGAAGATGAAGATTACGAAGACCTAGTTTATTTTGAGTATGGAGTTCGCCGTTCTTCTGAATAAGGTAGCGAGGTGAAGTTAATGAATCAGGAAGAACCTAATTATATTCAAAGCACTTTTAATCAAGAAAATACAGTAAATCCAATGGATTTATTGTTTGATGAAAAATGGTTGCGAAAAGCTGTTGAAGCAGAAGATAAAGTAGGTGGTAAAATTGGTGCTGGCTTGGATTGGGGTTCTGGATTTGGCGACCTCATGCTTAACTTTGAACTTTTGGGACGTTTAACAACTTTACGGGTTTCTCTTAATCGAGAAGTGCGGTTGCTGCTGAATAATTGGAATTTAGGAACAGCTACAAAAATTGCGGTAAAAACTGCAAGAGATAGATTACTTCAAAGATTAAAACAACCTACACCAGAAGTCAGAGAACAGATACTCATTGTTTTGGGAAAAGATGAACTTTACGGGGAAGAGTTTATCTCTAATCGAGAGATAATGCGCGAATTGCTGGCGGTGTTGTTGAAACAAGAAGATTGGGAAACTATTGCAGCAGTTGCAGCAGATTCGTTAAAAGAGACAATTATGTATCAAGTTTCTGTTGAAAAAATTTCAGCATAAGTCATAGATTTAAATAGATGAATTCATCCATAACTGATTTAACTACCAACCAGCAAACTTTTATACTAAATGATATCCCCACTCGCTTACATAAGTTAGCAGAAAACGTAATTTGCTGGATTGGAGAAATTTTATGAGTCGTCCACCATTACTAGACCCAAATCGCTCATATACTTTTAGCAATTACTTTGAATTAGGGTTTGCAGTTGATGATTTAGTAGCTGAATTTGGTTATTCATTCGAGCGTAAATTTCTGGAATTACCACAATATTCAGGCTCATTAGATAGACTTACTGAACTAAAACAACGAATTGAAGAAGTATTACCTTTTGTAGATTTAGAAAACGAAGCTACTCGCAGGGAAATTTTAATTGCACCGATTGTTACAGATTTAATTCATTATTCCCACGCTAAATTACGAATAGAATACAATATTAAAGTTGATAATAAACTCCAAGGTAATTTGGACTATTATCTACGAACAACAACAAATTTAATTGTGATTGAAGCCAAGCAAGCAGATATAAATAGGGGATTTATACAACTAGCCACTGAGATGATAGCTCTCGATAAATGGACTGATTCTACACAAGCTGAAATATTAGGAGCAGTAACTACAGGTAATGTTTGGCAATTTGGTAGATTAAATAGACAAAAACAAAGTATTGAACAAGCAATTAACCTTTATCGAGTGACTGAAGAATTGGAAGTTGTGGTCAGAACGTTGCTGGCTGCACTGATGAATTAACCGCTAACTGGATACAAATAAACTATACCTACAGGCTCAACTCGTACCGCCTTCACTTCATAAATTGCTTCAATTCGTGCTGGTTCCCGTACTAACTCTTGGGCTAACATATTTAGCCGCTTATCCCAATGGCGACGGTCTGCTTCTAACTGACGCAATTCTTCTTCAGGAAATAATGAAAGCTGTAGGGGTTGTTCGGTTTCTTGTTTAGTTTTGAGAATGCGATCGCGTTGTTCCTCCAAAATCTTCTTCATTTCCTCAGCTTCCTTTTGTCCCCGTGCTGTCAGCTTTTTCTTAGCGCGTTCAGCTAGTACCTCTGCGCGTTTGTGCAAATGTGGTGTCAACTCTCCCACATCCTGAGATGTAGCTTGACATAAGCGTTGTCTCACTGATGCGGGAACCTCTCGCAACCGGGGAGAAGCCAAGGAAGTTTCCAATAAAGCTAAAACATCCTCCTTTTGTCCTTCTGGTAAAGCTTGTAACTTTTTACGCCCTCTAGTTACTGGGTCTGACCACTCCGCAGCCACAGCAATTACTTCATCATGTAATCTAGTAGCGCGATCGCCATATAGAGATAAGCGTCCTAAAATTAACACTTTGGGTAAAGGTTCATCCGTGAGACACACGCAAGCACGAGTTAATTCATCATGGGTAAAACCCTGCGATAAAAAGCGTCCTAGCAATCGCTGTACCAATCGGTGTTCCAAATGCAAGTGAACTACATCGCCATCCAACGTACCGGAGTCACGGAAGATTACCGGACGAATAGGAGCTTCCCGCCGCCATTCCCAAGGTTTTTGACCGTGTTTTCGCGGTATTCTTAAGGTATCAAGGGTACTAGCCCAGGTAGGGTCTGCTCCCAAGCGTTGGTTAAGAGATGGTACTATCCAACGTGCAGTGGTAGGGTCATTAGCTGCCTCATTAGCATCCACAGGTGCAAGCGAACTGACTCCCAAAATTTCCAAAGAAGCGGAAATAGCATCCCGAAAATGGCGGTCATCCAGTCCCAACCAGTCCTGCGAAGTTTTGAGCATTTCTTGAAGTTGTGCTACTTGGTTCACCAATTGCTCTTTCCTGAGTCTAATTTCCTCCAATTCTTCATCAACTACTTGGGAGAAAGCGTTGGCTTGAGTTTCAGACTGGTCTACTTTTTTGATTACCTCAGCAATTGAATTTGCTTGTTCATGGCGAATACCCCCTTCCAGCAATCTTGATAAATTCTTCTCTACCACTGGGGAAAGGCTACCCAGTTCTTTTTGTATGGTTGCCGTCTTTTTAATTAAGATATCTAGTACCCGGTCTTCAGCTCGCTGTGGCAGTGCAAAATAGTAACAGCGAACAATAGGCGATCGTTGCAGTTTTCTATCAATCCGCCCATTTCGCTGTTCCATACGGCTGGGATTCCAGGGAACGTCAAAGTGGAACAAATCGGCACAGTTATTTTGTAGGTTTACCCCCTCCCGTGCTGCGTCGGTGGCAATGAGGATACGCAGAGGATGGCGAGACGGGTCAGTATTAAAAGCGAGTTTGATTGCTTCTCGACGTTCTTCGCTCATACCGCCGTGAAATACATCGATACGTTCATGCTCTTGGTCTGAGCCTGCAATCAACGCTTCTAATTGCTGTTGAAGGTAACGTTTTGTATCTGTATACTCAGTAAATATAATTACACGGCGGTCATTCCAAGTAGCCCCTGGCTCACCCAAATTTGGACACAGATTACTACGAATCCAATTTTCTAGTTCTTTGATGCGGGGATCTGGCTGATAACGTGCAGCATTTGCAGTCTCAGACATTTCTTCTAGTAGTTCTAATTCGCGGGCTGTAAGTGCAGATGTGGTAGCTTGACTAGTTGCTGCCATCATCTGAGCATCTTCTTCTGCCTGTACTTCTATTTCGTCAAGTTCAGCGCGGTCATCATCAGCCCCTGGAGGTTCCCACAGTAGCGGTAAATTACGTGACAATTTAGTTGTATTAGAAGTAGAAGCTGCTTGCTTTTCAATTGCAGTACGATGCACCTTTAAAGTTCTAGCAAATGCTTCGATAGAGGAGAGTAAGCGTTTTTGCAGAGAAGTGACAACAAGCATCGCTGACTTTTGAGTGGATTTGGATGTATCTTTTAACCGTTCCTCACGTAGTTGGCGATATTCTTGTAACAATCGAGACAGCTTTAACTCTGGAGCATTTGCAGGTAGCCCATCAATAACTAGGGGGATAACTTGGCGATTAGGAAAATCTTCTCCTATTTCCCGGAGGTCGCGTTTTAATCGCCTTACCATCACAGTATCAAGGAGTTTTGGGTTACGAACAGGTACGCCTCGGCAAAACCGTTGTGGGTCAAGAATTTCTAGTAATGCGGCAAAGCTGTTAGAGTGGCCGTTGTGGGGAGTGGCAGACAGAAACAGCTTATGCTCAAACCGAGGTGCTAAGTCACGGACAGTTCGTGTCAGTTGAGAATCAACAGCATATTTGGCACCACTTGCTGGGGCGGCGTTATGAGCCTCATCAAGTATCAGCATTGATGCAGCAGAAAAATCACCTAACCAATCACGTAATGGTTGGGATTTCAATCTCTGCTTTACAAAAGTGGTATCCCTATGCCGGTATAGTAAAACCGCGAAAGCGGGGAGGATATTTTGATGCAGCAACAGTTGAGATTGCTGATGTTTTTTACGTTGCTACCAAAATTCGGCGGTTGACGTATAAGGAATATTTACAGCAAGTAATTCCTGCTGGTGGCTTAGATGCTTATTTACAAAAAGTTAATGGCTTAACCCTTTATAACTTTTTGACCAAGCACATATCTGATGAAGAAAAAAATAACCCAATTGTGCAATCAGTAATTAGGAGAATTGAGCGCAATGAAGCATATCAACAAAGTGGCAGAGACTTTGCAGGTGTCGCCTGATGTAGTACGTACCTGCTGTCGGTTGTTAGATTTAGCTTTGCAGCCAAATGATACGCTTGACGAAACAATCGAACAGCAATTAGTTCAACTTAAAGAGATAGCTTCTCGTGAAGGTATGTCCCTGGAAGAAGCTGCCCAGCACTTGATTGCAATGCGCGATCGCAAATCAGAAGTAGGCGAACATAAATTCGACAAGCGCGAGTATATTAAACAGCGATTTGGCGTAGACCCAGAACAAGCTTCCCCCGATAGTTTTGTAGGAATACTTTATCGGGATGCAGACAGGGGTATTCAGTTAGGAGAATTACGCCATAAAGTGGTGCTTGAATCTTCCACGCTTGCTCTAGAAGAATTTGTTTTTCATGGCAGTAGTTCGCTGGCTGAAGGTAATACTTCCGTTCCAGCTGGTTACGACCAGGCGCAAGAGCGAATCAATTCGCGCATTGATAACGATTTTTTCGGCAAAGTGAACTGGGGGGAAGAGATTCATCCTCTGTTGGTCGGTACATCGACACCGCAGCCCAGACAGTTGAAGTCCTCGCAGCCGAAAACCGGGCAATCTCCGAAGAAATAGTTAGCCAGATGCTACCCATCTGCTATCGAATACGGGATGAGAGTTTACTCAACTTGAGAAAAACATCTACCCAAGCAGTTGGTATAAATTTACTTTCGGTAGTAGCTGGTACTGTAGTTGGGACATGGGTAGCAATTCCCCCAACGCAGGATAAACAGGAGATTTATAGCATCCAGCCAATTTTGATTGGTGTGGGTATAGGTGAATTAGTTGGTTTAATTTTGGCACTAGTAGTTATTTGGTTTACCAGGGAGTAAGTATGAGTGCAGCATTTGACTTTTTGGTTAACACTGCGGGTGGTTTGTTGATGAACCTGGGTGTTTCTGGGATGGTGGGACAGCTATTAGGAGTGGGGGCCACTCTTGCCCTGCACCCTCTGTTACTACTAACCGGGATAGTTGTGGGTGGTGCAGGAATTGCGATCGCCCGCGAGTTAAACAAGCGCCCTCAGTTGCAGTTGGTTGTTGATAATACGTGAGGGGTAAATGATGTTTACTCCTACACCTGTGCGAAATAAACAACCAAGTCGAAGAAGACAAAAGGTAAATGTCACCCTGTGGACGGTTTGTTCGACTGTTAGTGCGCTGTCTGTTATCGGGGCGGTTGCATTAATGGTTGGATGGAAGCAACAAATTCCAGGTAATCAGATATCGGAGGTACAGCAAGTAAAGGCGCAAGTTGCCCAAATTCGAGAAGTGTACTTAGAAAAGCTTTCCCGTACTGACTATAATATAGACCATCTGTCCAGTTACTCCTCAGTAGAAGGTGCGCCTACTCTTACAGGCTGGCGACAGTTAGCGGCGGCATTGTGGGGACAGCAATTGCGGGGTGAAATATCCAGAATGCAGGCTAATGAGAAATCTGGGTTTTACCGCCTTCATTATATGCCGGCACTGGAGATAGTTAAATTCAACTCGCTGGATGTTTTACTAGAAGCGGCTTCTGGAAATAATAGTTTTTATTGGGGATACCGCAAAACCGATGGTACGAAAGTTGAGGAGAAGATACCAACCGGGGCTGCTGCTGTTTTGATCTTGGGTAAATTAGAGGCGATTGATTACGCCCAGAATTTGGAATCTCAACCATCGGTCGATCTGAATCAAATGCTAATTCAGATTAGGAATGCTCAAGAACCATACTCTCTTGCACAGGCGCAGCTGTTACGGGCGCGGGGGTATTTAGACCCAGTAGAGCAGATGGCACAGGTGGCAGACATCCGCGAGAAAATACGCCAGAAAGAGGAGGAAAGGCGAATATATCTCCAACAAATGAAGAAGCAATTACCTAATCCAATTCCTAATAGAAAGCCTGTTAATAAATCAGGGGAGTGATGTCATGTATGTCAAGTTTGCTGCTGCGATAATTTGCATAGCTTTGTGTTCGCTCAATGTTGTAGCGGCAGTCAAACGTACCCCTATTCGTACTACCCTTGAAGGTTCAACTCGCACAACGGTTGAGATGATGCCATCTCCTAATTCAGGAGTGCATTGGATGAGTGCAGTTATATTTTTGGCTGGGTTTGCTTGTTTCTTGAGTTGGGGAATTTCTGACTATAACAATGCAGTTGAAGAAACAGATGAAGTTTCTGAACACTTGGGAAATTCTGGCAATCAACAACTTCATGTTGGTGTTTCTAATACTGATATTCAGCCTTCTTTAATCCCCCCAGTTTCGCCTCCTGGGATGAGGTTTAATAACGAGTTTTCTGCTAAGAATGTCGTTCAATTTTCTCCTCGTTCTGCTGTTTCTGGATTAGGGCGAGTAGATAGTGGTCATTTTGTTGAAGATGGAGTGCAAAATCAAACTGGAATGTTATCTCCAGAAGAGTTTTACGCCCAACTTCAAGATGAAGATTTTTGGGAAGATACTAACTCCCAAATAAATAATAAACCCGCCAGCTAGTTAGTTAATTTGAGGTCATATTATGAGTAGAAATCAACGCCGTAATTTTGATGTTGATTATTCTGAAGGTGGAGCAATTGTGCCTGCCAATCGTTTGCAAAATATGTTGCAGCAGGTACAGCAAGGAGGAATGGTAAATCAGCAACCTAACATTTCTCCTATGACCACTTATGATACTCAACCAGTAGAGGTGAGGTATATTAATGCACCTACTCCTTATAAGTCCAGGGTTCCTCAGATAGAAATTCCCTATATTGAGACTTGGAAAGCACATCGGCTACACCCACAGAATCCCTGGAGATTTGGCTGGTATCCAGTATATTTTTTATCAGATGTAATTAAATCTCCTGTGGGTGTCGCTGCTGTAGGAGTGTGGTTGTTAATAATGCTGTTGAATTTTCTCCTTAATGGCAGTTACACCGGGCCAGGATATGCAGCTGGGAAGAAGATTGAAGTTGTACCCAAAGAAGTTCCTTCTTTTGCCCTGCCTGTGGTTAAGCAGTTGGAATAATGTGGGTAAAGGCAATTTTTTGGTTCGTACTGCTGGTGTGGATTGCAGATATCTTGCAACCAGGATATTTGCAGTTTTATAACTGGCGTAATGCTGTGGCATTGGCACAAAAGCTTCAATTTTTATCGCCAACAGTTGTTTCCACTGCTGCACCTAGCGTGAATATATCTTCTAATCCTGTCTCTACGCGTTATTCCCCTAAAGTTCAGGAATCTGCAACATCCGGAGATGGCCTAAATTCTCCTGATTGCCGTGTAGCTCAGAATGATTTTGAGGAAGTATTGAATACTGCAAAGATTGGTTGTTGGCAGGTTTCTCCTGCTAATGCAAAAAGGCGTTGAAACAATGCGAATAATCTTTGAAACTGACGGTAAAAAGGAGGTTAGTAATTCGACTGTAACTAGTTTGGATGAGACAGCCGATACTAATTCCAGTGAAAGTTGGAGATATGCGATCGCCACTTCAGTTGTCATTGCAGCTATGGTCATTCCCCAGGTTTCTGGATGGATTGAATCTCAATTGTTAGTTAAATCTCTCCAGAATCTAATACTACCTAGAACTGTTGTTAGTAATAAGGTTTTAAATAACGGTCGAATTGCCTTTCCTACTGCGGCTGGTACTCCTGTAACTAGTGAATTTGGTTGGCGCACACACCCCATTACAGGCGATCCCAAGTTTCACAGGGGAATTGATTTTGGCGCAGCCAAGGGTACGCCAATTTATGCGGTTGATGCTGGCCGAGTAGCTTTTGCGGGTGACAAGGATGGTTACGGCAAAGCAGTTATTATTCAGCATCAGGGAAGTTTATCTACTCTCTACGGTCATGCCAGTCAGCTGTATGTACAGCAGGGACAACTTGTTGTCCGTGGGCAGATGATTGCAGCAGTAGGTAGTACGGGGTTTTCGACGGGGCCGCATTTACATTTTGAGGTTCACGTTAATGGTGTAGCACAGAACCCCCGCCCTTATTTACACGAGTATTTAGCAAACCGTTGAAAGTTATTTAGCTATTGGCAAGAGCAATGCAAATTGTACCGATTTTTATATCAGGTGTGGTTGGTGCAGCCTGCTCTGTTGCATTTTCTTATGGAGTAGCTTCACTGCCATGTGGATTGGTATCCAAGGGTGCGGATAGTGTTTGCCAAGTGCGTAGTTTCGGTAAGGCAGTTGATAGTTGGAAATTTGGGTTTATTGTTGGTGGTTTAGTAGGATGGATTTTCAGTCCTCGTCATCAATTTATATCCCGTTTTCAACCCATTCATTTGTCAACTGCTTCCTTAATTACTTTAGGCATTTATTTCTCAATTTCTCAAGGTAATAGTGTTTCTTCATTGTCGTCAAATAGTTTAAAAGGAAGAGTTAGTGCAAGAGATTACTCACCACATCATTATTCACCACGGTTGAGTGCTTTTTTAGCAACAATTCGTTGGGCAGAAACAGGAACCAGTGAGCCAGAAAGTTATCGCAAGTTAGTATTTAACGGAACTTTTAATAATTTTTCTACACACCCGTTAAAGAAACAGTGCGCTCCTATTAATGGTAAAAATGTTTGTTCGACTGCGGCTGGTGCTTATCAAATGTTAGATATAAGTTGGTATGACCTTCAACCAAAGTTAAACTTAAAAGATTTTAGTCCAGCTTCTCAGGACAAAATGGCAATTGAATATATTCGTCGTAATAATGCTTTAAATGACATTGAAGCAGGAAGATTTGATACTGCTGTATGCAAAGTAGGTAAAATTTGGGCCAGTCTTATTTGCAACTCGTACAATCAAAACCCAAAATCTTTAGAAGAGTTACGTAATTATTATCAAAAAATGTTGGTAGTTTATGGAGGTCAAAAATAGGGTAAAGGTTTGTGCCATTTACGTTTTAACTTAGGTACATTAACTTGGGATAGTATTTTCCATAATTCTATTCCTCGTTTCCCTGCTACATGATATCGATAAGCTTTTGAATTCATGCTTTGTTTGGGTTTAGCACATTTGTAATGATTATTGGAAACCCAAATATCAAACCAGTTTTTTACCCAATTGAGTACTTCTATTGTTCCTGTGAGGTCTATTTCTATGCTATTAACTTTTCCTTTGACTTTGAATAAGTTTACGCCACCATCCCCATCTATTAATCCGATAATGAATGCTTTTATCAATTGCTCATTATCTAGCTCAGGAGGTTTAAGAGTCAAAGATTTATTTGGTGTAATATTAAATCTGCCAATCAAATCATCACATATTTGTTTACTATTTATTCTCAATCTAAAGGCTTTACCATTCGTGTAGGTTTTCCCAAATGGATATTGATGTTTTTGATTAGAGTTATGCATTTCGGCTATTTGACGATCGCATTCAAGTAAATCCTTTAATATTCTTAAATGCTCTAAATCTTGTTCCTGTAGTCCAACTTCTAAAATATAACCATGACTTGAATAATTTATGCATCCATCAGCTGCTAAAAATCCTGCCCAATAGCAATTTTCTAAATTTGGAGTGCTAAAATAATTATGATTAACTGTGTACGACTCAAGTTTTCTTAATTTCATTGCTTGAGCTTTCGCTCTTACCCCTGCTTCGTCTCTACCTAATTTTTTTCCTATGACCTCATAAGTTTCAGTTAAATAGTTATCTTTGAGGTATCGTATTTCATCTTTTGTCCATCTATGGCGTTGTTTTAGGTTAAGTCTTTGTGCTTTAGCGTGAATTGCGGGAAGAGTTCTATGAGGCATGAACTGATATTGTATCATCTTTGGTGATAGCTCAGAGTAAAGTTCATGTAATATTTCTTCTTCCTCGACAGTCCATTGTGGTTCAAGTGTTAATCCTAGTAACCTCAGTTTTCCTTTTACTGATTGTCTACTTCTATATGGAAAATATTCCTGATGTATTTCATCAATA
>NZ_CP047245.1 GCF_009856605.1 Trichormus variabilis 0441
TAGATCAGGAACTTAGATTTCCCGCCAGTGTGGCTAAATTATTTTGGATGGTGTATTTGTATGGTCAATATGAAACTAAAAGGCTTCCAGAGGGGGCAGTTCCTTACAAAAATCTGGCGAAGATGATTCAAGACTCTGATAATGAGTCTGCTAGTTTGATTGTAGATACAATTAGCCAAACGAAATCTGGTGAAAGTTTACCTCCAGATGAAATTGAACAATGGGTGCAAAAGCGGTTAGCAATGAATTCATTTTTTGAAAAAGCTAATTACCAGCAAATTAATATTAGCCAAAAACTTTTCCCTACTGATTATCAAAAAAATGATGCCCCTGCTGGTAGAGATTTACAAATACGTGGCAGCAATGAATCAAACCCTTTCAGAAATTACACAACTACTTACAATGTAGCTCGGTTGCTTTTAGAAATTGATCAAGGAAAGGCTATTTCAGAAAAATATAGTAGCAGCATGAAGTTGCTTTTAAAAAGAAGTTTACGTCGTAGGGTTTGGAAAAAACAGGAGTTTAATGCTATTGAAGGTTTTTTAGGTGAATCTTTGCCTGAAAATGCTTACTTTGCCTCAAAAATGGGCTGGAATTTTAATACTCGCAATGATGCTGCTGTTATTGGCAGTCCAGATGGCAAACATAAATACATATTAGTAATTTTTGGAGATGATCCTAGCTTTTATAAAGATAAAAAACTTTTTCCAGAATTGTCACGTTTAGTTTATGAACGTATGACAAATTAAAGATTTTTATCTTGAGCATAAATATCCCTGTAATAAATCTAATTATGCAAAACTTGTTTAGATACTTACGAACAAACAAACCCCTACTATTTGGAATATACGGCGCAATTGGTTGCTTAATTGCGGCGATTTTACTAGGAGAACCATTACTGGCCTTAACTAAACTTGCACCATCTTCGCAACAAACTCCCCAAGCAATTGTTTTGTTGATTGATGCTTCTTCCAGTATGAGCGATGGTAAATTAACAGAAGTTAAAACCGCCGCCACGAAATTTGTAGAACGTCGTAACCTAACTCAAGATAAACTTGCTGTAGTCAGTTTTGGATTAGACATTCAAACCGCTACTCCTTTGACTGATAATGCCGACACTCTTGAAAGTGCGATCGCCAGTTTATCAGAAGCTGGTGGTACTCCTATGGCACAAGGCTTAGATGCAGCAATAGGAGAGTTGCAGGCTACATTCCTCAGTCGCAACATCTTATTATTTACCGATGGCGTGCCAGATTCCCAAGCTCTAGCCTCCCTGTCCGCCCAATCTGCGAGAAGTCAGAGAATTAACTTGATAGCAGTTGCGACTGGTGACGCTGACACAAATTATCTAGCGCAACTTACAGCTGATCCTTCTTTGGTGTTTTATGCCAATTCCGGTCAATTTGACCAAGCCTTCCGCAATGCTGAGGCTGCTATTTACAAGCAATTAGTCGAATCTGAAGCAACAGGAGATTACGGTGTAATATACTCTGCCCTACGAACTGGTGGCTGGACAGCTTTTCTGGCGATGGGTATAGCACTAGCTCTGATTATGGGGCAAAACCACTATATGCACCGTCGTCTGTTCACATTTAATCAAGGTAGTGTCAGTACTATAGGCAGTCTAGCGGCTGGTATGGTTGCAGGCGCAACTGGTCAATTACTTTTTTTGCCACTGACAAATGGTATTCCTTATATTGCACTGGTTCAAAGTGTTCTGAATTGGTCAGTTTTTGGTGCTTTATTTACAGGTTTTTTGTCTTTATTTATACGCAGACTCCAAAAACTACAACTATCGAGTGTCTTACTTACTGGCGCTATCGGTGGTGCTTTGGCTGCGGGTGCTTGGCTAATGTCTGCTGCTTATGTAGGAGATATGTTAGCGCGATTTATGGCTGCAATTATTTTTAGTATCTGTATTCGACTATTATCTGGTTCCACCGTATTAAGTTTAGTTGCCTTAATTGCAATAGCCACCTTTGGTCAATTGGTATTTTTATCCATCCCTGGTTTTTCCATCTTAGACACCATTGGCAGAATCATCGGCTGGGCAATTTTAGGCTTATTGGTAGGTGGAGGAACACGCTTTTTTGTCCCAAATCTCAAGCTTGACAAAGCATTATTTGGTGGTAGTATCGGCGGTACTCTAGGAGCTATTGGTTTTTTAGTTGCTGCGGGAGTTTTTGGAGACATCCCTGGTCGTTTATCAGGTGCAGCCATATTAGGTTTTTTCATTGGTTTGATGATTGCTTGGGTAGAACAAGAACAATTAAATCATGAACCGTATCTCTTGGTGCATTGGACATCAACAGAAAAAACATCATTATTACTTGGTGCAAAACCAGTTTTAATTGGTAGCTCTATTGATGCTCAAATACCCTTAAATGCCTCGGAAGGATTTACACCAATTACAGCAAAAATTTATCAAGAAGGAGCCAATATTGTTATGCAATTTGATCCGGAATATGCTGGACGTAAAAATATGAAGCAAACTCTACAAGAATTAAATGTAGGTGATACCCGCAAGCTTGGTAACATCACCATAGAAGTGAAAGCTGCTACTAATCAGTAAATATGAGAAAAATTTAATAGTATTACCAGTATTTTATAACGATGAGGTTTATTCAGTGAAGCACAAGTCTCATGGTGAAATATAGATTTTCTTTGAAAGTGAAAGGTGAGGATTCTGAATACTCATATTTTTTAGACTTAACTCCCAATCAAGAAAATATGCCTCAGCAAGTTTTTAGTTCACAAATTCGTGAGGATATCCGTTTAAATCTTCAAAATCAAACTCTATGTGCCATCAAAGACTTTCATCTAAATCAAATTATCAACACTTGGATACAAGATATTAAAGAAGGTTATCGAGATAGTACTCTTACCTTGCAATTACCTTTATTAATTGAAGCGGGAATTGCCCAGATAAATGAACAAGGAAATCAAGAAAATCCTCATGTGGTTAATCCTGATTTATCAAACATAGAACCTGTGTGGGGAATGTTACCACCATTAAATTTTTCTTAAGTCATTTGATGAAATTGTCAGCGTAATTACAAAATATTTAATATCAGGAAAATCACCATGAGCAATGTGCTAAACGTATCTATTACCCCTCACAGGGAATTTATGCCTGCGGAAACTGAGGGACAAAAGCTATTTCTGATGCTGAAACTGCGCCCAACAAAAGAAGTTGCAGTTTCTCGTCCACCTACTACCTTTGCTTTTGTCATTGATACTAGTGGTTCCATGTATGAAATAGTTACAGGAGAAACAACGCCTACAGGTGTGACTTATACCCAAGATGCTAAGGAATATAGCCAGGTGACAGGGGGTAAATCAAAAATTGATATTGTCATCGAGTCTTTGTTAGCACTGGTGCGTTCTGGCAGATTAGAAGCAAGCGATCGCGTGGCGATTGTCCAGTTTGATGATACAGCTTCCCAGATTATTGACTTGACCCCAGCGACGCAAGTTAGTCAATTAGAAAATGCGATCGCTCAACTTCGCAGTTTTTCTGGTGGTACTCGCATGGGCTTGGGTTTGCGTCGCGCTTTAGATATGCTTAGTGGTCAGGATATGGCTGTCCGACGTACCCTACTGTTCACAGATGGTCAAACTTTTGATGAAGATATCTGTCGGGCGCTCGCATCAGATTTTGCTACTAAAAATATCCCGATTACCGCCTTGGGAGTTGGTGAAGACTTCAAAGAAGATTTACTTTCTCATCTGAGCGATTCTACAGGTGGAACCCTATTTTATGTAGTTCCGGGAAACGCTGTTGGTACTCAAGTTTCTATTTTAGATTTACCAAATAGAATTATTGCCGACTACATTCAGGCACAGAAAGAAGTTATTACTAACTTAGCTTTAACAGTCAAAACTGTTAAAGGTGTAGAATTGAACCGCATTGTTCGCGCCTATCCCACTCAAGCAGAATTTTCTCTTACTCAAGAATCTTATCCCATTGGCAATGCAGCTGCCGGTGATGAAACAATCTTCATCCTCGAATTCCGCATGAATAGCCGTCCTGCATCCCGTGTCCGGATTGCTCAACTTGGTTTAACCTACGATATTCCAGGACAAAACCGACGCGGTGAACTTCCACCCCAAAACTTAGTAGTGCAATTTGTTGCTGGACAGGGAGGTGCAACGCAAGTGGATCAAGAAGTCATGGATTATGTACAGCAATGCAATATTTCCAATTTAGTCAACCAAGCGACTAAAATTGCTGACCGCGACCCACAAAAAGCCGAAGAACTATTAGAAACTGCACGGCGTATGACAGTGAGAATTGGCAACAAAGAAATGGAAGAATCCCTCAACGGCGCTCAACAAGAGTTACGTAAAACTCGCCAGATATCTGCCGGAACCCGTAAAACTGTCAAGATGGGAGCCAAAGGTAAAACCGTCAAAATAGGTAGCGATATTAATGACGAGCTTTCAGAAGAAGAAATGCGTAAACTCACAGGAACTTAAAATAATTTGGGATTTTGTAGAAAATTTGAGCGCCGATTTCCAGTACTCAAATTTTCCTAGACTAATTTTAGTTTTCTAACTAGAAAAATACCCAATCACTAATTACCAATTTTATTGACAACATCAGGAGATAAATCCATGATTACTTGTACAGCTTGTGGCTATGATAAAAACCCAGATGATGCTGAATATTGTGATGCTTGCGGCTCTGAACTACAAACAGTAGCCGCACCCACATCTACATCTTCTGTTGCACCTACTGTTCTTCAATCACCAATAATTGAGCAAGAAATTCCAGCACCACAAATACCACAACCAACTTATCCAACTTCTACCCCTACTTCTCCTACCTTCTCAACTACTGCAACAACAGCCAAACTTATTTCCAAGCAACCAGGTTCTCCCATAGCAGAATTTTCCTTAGATAGTAATGCTGTGGTTGGAATATTTGATCCAGACATGGGGCCAGTTGATATTGACTTAGAAGAATTTCCTGGTGGTAACACAGTTTCACGCAACCATGCAGAAATTTATATAGAAGGTGGAGTTTGGAAAATTAAAGACCTTGGTTCGACGAATGGAGTTTTCATTAAACAAAGTAGTCAAACTCGTTTTGGAGCTAGAATTACTGTACCTGAAACCATAAATTTTGGAGACGAAATTGCATTTGGTAAAGTGCGATTCCTGTTTCAAAGTACTTGATATTTACCGGGGAAGTGGGAAGTTATTCATCCCATTTCTAACCTTTATAGATATTTATTACATTCGATAAATTGATTAATAATTACTTTCTCTATGACATCACCTTCAACAGATGCAAGCAGCAGTTTAGTGATTCAGGAAAACCAAAGTTTTCAAATAGATAACTTTCAAGTGGAAGTCCTATCATACCTAGGTCAATTTACATCAGATGTGTACAGCTTTAAAGTTAAAATTTGTTCTATAGATTCAAATAGTACTCAAAGTAAATTAGGCTTACTAAGAGTAGGTTCAGATCGAGGTGGGCTACACCGAGAGATACAACTAAGGGAAGCTCTCGCCGATTACAAAATGATTGCAGAACTTATCACTCACATTACAGCAGAATCTGTAATTATTAATCCTCTGTCACCTATTTTAGATATAGAAAATCAAGAGAATAAACAAGATGAGATAAAAAATAAAACAGAAGATACGGAAAATACAACTAATTCAGAAAACCTAATTTTGCATGAAAATGTAACTGACGGAAATGAGACAAAATCAGCAATTGATGAAGATGCTTCGTATCTCTCTAGCCTGCTAGAAGTAGACTCAGAATATTTAGAAGATGAATACTATCCACAAATAGAAATTTGCTCTGCTGACTCAGGTAGTAAACTTATCTTACTTAGTGATTTTCCCGAAAATACAACAACACTAGATACTTGGTTAAAATCAGAGTATTCGTTAGAAGAATATTTATATATAACTAGCCAAATTTGTCAATTTTTTCGTTATGTTTGTGAACGTAACTGGTGTTTTATTTCCCTAGAACCCCGCATGATTCAAACAGGAACTCCCAGCCGATTTTTTGATTTAACTAATGCCTATCCTGTTGGTGAAATACTAACATCTGGTTTGTTAGGAAATTATTGTGCTTCCGAACTTGCATATAACAACAATCCCATTCACGAATCAATGAGTAGTTATACAGTTGGAGCATTATTGTATCACTCTATTCACAAACAACCCTTATCACCACATCAGAGCATTGACCTCAAAATTAGCCCTATTCCTCGGATTTATCAAATACTAAAAATTTGCTTGTCTTCTATTCCTGAAGAAAGATTTCCCTTGTCTCAACTTCTGACCATATTAGTAGAAACTCGTCAAGCTATTCGCGCTCCTAAAATTAAGTGGAATGTGGCTAGTCGCTCAACTGTAGGATTATCAACTAGCCGCTTGCAAAATGAAGACAACTATGGTGTCAGACAACAGCAATTAAGTGATATTGAAACAATGATTTTAGGAGTTGTGGCTGATGGTATGGGTGGTATGTCTCAAGGAGAAGTAGCAAGCAAACTATCTGTACAGACAGTGTTAGATGAACCTATACCGCCAGAATTTAAAACTGTAGGACAACGAAATGAATGGTTGATGTCATTATTCCAAAAAGCCAATGATGTTGTCTCCAAAAATGTCAAAAATGGCGGAACTACCCTCAGTGTAGTATTAGCCATAGCACAACAATTAATGGTAGCCCATGTTGGCGATAGTCGAATTTATTTATTACGCCAAGGAGAAATACGTCAGTTAAGCGAAGACCACTCTCTCGTAGCGATGTTAGTTGCTAGTGGTCAAATAACAGAAGCAGAAAGTCTACAACATCCAGACCGGAATGTACTGACTAAATCTCTTGGTTCCAAAAGCAAACTCAGCGATGGCTATGTTCAAGATTTAAAACGTACTACTCAAGAGTTATCAATGACTTTA
This sequence comes from Trichormus variabilis 0441, assembly GCF_009856605.1. NCBI lineage: Bacteria > Bacillati > Cyanobacteriota > Cyanophyceae > Nostocales > Nostocaceae > Trichormus > Trichormus variabilis. The sequence continues at coordinate 6,934 of NZ_CP047245.1, forward strand.
GAAAATGCAGATATTTTGTTGTTATGTTCTGATGGAGTTTGGGATTTAGTTGCTAAAAATGAGTTTGTAGAAATTTTTAATAACAATAAAGATTTACAAGCAGCCGTTGATACAACTATTGAACAGGTTATTGAAAGAGGTGCATCAGATAATGCGACTCTTTTAGCTATGCAATATCAAATGGAGAAATCATAATTAGTTCATAACTGCAATAACGCTAAAAACTTAAGTGTAAATTATTTATACTTAATAGATTTATTTAAATTAAATCAATGAAAAGGATATCTAAAGTGACACACAACGAAAATAAAAATCCATTTTTTCAATTAATTACTGTTAAAGGTTGGAAAGTTATTAAGCAACTTGGGCTACTTATTATTATTTGTGGCAGTCTATACGTTTTGGATAATTACTATTTAAAACAGAATTGTGAGGGTCAAAAAACATCCTTGAAATGTTCTCTTTCTCCGTTAGTTGGGGATTTAGGAGGAAACATTTTACAAATAGCTATACTTATTTGGTTTTTTGAAATTGGATTAAGACAAGAATCGATAAAAGATATGCAAGAGATTTTTATCTCTACACAACCAACTAAGCATATTAAAGGATTTTATTCAAAAAGAGCGGATTATAAACGTTTAATTGAAGATAGTTTTGATACAGCTAATTCATCTCAAGAAATCAAAATATTATGTCTATCTGAGGAAGAAGTAAATTTTTTCACACAGCAAAATTTAATAATAATAAGGAATAAAGTTATAGCTGGATGTCAGCTAAAATTTTTAATTTTACATCCACAATCATGCTTGTTAGATTGTCTAGATCGTGTAAAATTTGCTGAAAAAGCTACCCATAAATCTCTTTTAGAAGGATTATCAGGAAAATTAAATCAACTTGTAAATATGTTAGAGATTTATCGAGCAACCAACCAACCAATTAAAGGTTCAATAGAAGTTAGATTTCATAAAGATTTATTTTCACCTATTGGCTACTATTCAGATTCAAGAAACTATCGGATTGTCTGGATGTATTTCTCAGATCCTAATAATGGAAATGAATATCCAGCATTTCATATAAGTAATAAAGACTTAATTGATGATGCAGAAAGGCATTTTGATACTTTGTGGCAAGGAAGTGAAAAAGATATCTTAAAGGTTACACAAAACAACACAAATAATAAGATTAAACAAATATTTCAAGAAATATCAGAAAACAAGTAGAGTAATTTTATTTAACGACAATGTCTATTCAATGTCCAACTTGCCTCACCGACAATACAGACGATGCGATTAACTGTATTGCCTGTGGGACACCTCTTGTTTATACTAGTAATTCGTCTGCTTCATCTGCTTTAGACTTAGCTGCTGGTACTTTATTAGGACAAGGAAGATATCAGATCGAAAAAGTTCTTGGAAGAGGAGGATTTGGTATTACTTATCAAGGAATTTTTTTACAAAATTCAGCTTACATTGCTATCAAAGAGCTATGGCCAGAAGGCGCTGCCAGACAGAAGAATACAGTGCTTTGGCCTAGTTCATTACCTCCAATTCAAAAGCAACAGCAACTTAAAAAATTTCAGTTAGAAGCTAGTTATTTACATCAATGTATTCATCCTAATATTGTCAGAATTTATGAATGGTTTGAGGAAAATAATACTGCTTACTTAGTAATGGAATTACTTTCTGGTAGGTCTTTACAGGATATTTTAGAAAAAGAAGGCCCACTCCCAGAAGATAAAGTTAAATACTATTTGCTGCAAATTGCAGAATCTTTAAAAGTTATTCATGCTAATAGATTACTTCATCGAGATATCAAACCTGATAATATTATCGTTGATAGTCAGGATAGAGCAGTATTAATTGATTTTGGCGCGGCTAGAGAATTTATGGCGGGTCAAACTGGAGATATGACTCGAATATTAACACCTGGATACGCTCCCTATGAACAATATATCCAAAGTGGTAAGCGTTATCCTGCCACAGATTTCTATGCTTTATGTGCATCAATGTATGAGTTATTGACTGGACAGTTACCCGCAGAAGCAACAGAAAGAGCAAATACTTTATTACAAGGAAGTACATCTACACCTTTGATTCCACCTCGACAATTACGTCCCAATCTTAGCCCTCTAATTGAAAAAGTTATCCTTACCGGAATGCAATTTAGGGTTGAAGACCGCTTCCAAACAGCTGATGAATTAATTGATGCTCTCAATGGTAAATTTATTTCCCCCAGCCACAAAAGAGCGCAAGAATTAGTTAAACAAGGTAAATTAGCAGAAGCAGTTCTAGCGTATGAAAAATATCTCAATAGCGAACCAAACAATGGTGAAGCAGCAGTTGAACTGGCAATAATTCAACTACATCTTGATGAAACTCAAGCAGAAATTGCTGCTAAAAAAGCCATGCAGTTAAAACCAAATGATGGTAGGAGCTATGGAGTTTTAGGACTTGTTAACTGCCGTAAATCAAATTGGTCAGAAGCATTAAAAAATTTAGAACAAGCAGCAAATTTAGCTCCCCAGGAAGTTTGGATACAAGCAAATTTAGCTTGGGCTTTGGGTAAATCCGGTAATTGGCAACAAGCGGAGAATACCGTCAATAAAGCACTTCAACTGGATGCTAATTGTACCTTTGCATTAGGATTACAAGCTTGGATAGCCGTAAATCAAGAGCAATGGAAATCAGGAATTCGTACTGCTTCCCAAGCAATTTTTAAGTCCAAGCAAAGCTCTTATACAAACTCTCAGGAATTGCAACGCTGGGTATATCCTTATTTAATTTTTGCCCTAGATAAAGCAGTAGTTACCAAGCAAGCAAGCGACGTAGAAAGACGTATTCAAGAATTTATTACTCAAGTACCTGACAACAGTTTTGGTTGGGGTTTCAAAGGTTGGAAAGCAGCCGTAAAATGTTTATGGACTGATGCTATTTCCGATTTTGAACAAGCAAGTCGTAAATCAAAAGTTTCTAGTTGGATATTAATAAATCAAGGAATTGCTCAAGAATATTTGCATAATTTTCAAGCAGCTATCCAAGCCTACGAAACTCATACTCAGCAATTTTCGCCTCATGCTTTTGTTTTATTCCGTCTCGGCACTTTATATGGACGATTAGGACAATGGGAAAAAGCACGCTCCTATCTAGAAAAAGCAGTTCACGAAAAATCCAATTATGCAGAAGCTTATCATAATTTAGGCTGGGTGCTTCTGAATATTAAAGATCAAGATGGTCAGGTAGAAAACTTCCGCGAAATTTTGTCATCCTATCGGAAAGCGGTTGAATTATATACAGAGCAACAAAAACACCCTCTAGCCCAAGGTATTAAACAAGTTTTTCAAGCAGTTGGGGTTAACAATTTCTAAGTCTGCAATTACTCTTCTTATCGGAGAGCGATTTTTTTTCGGGGGAGATGGGCAACAATTAGGTGGTAGCGAACTGGGTATTGAGCCGAGATGTGTGTAATTTTGAGCAAGATGGTCTGGAAACTCCTACTATATAAAGGTTTCAGCAATTTTCAAGTGAAATTGACATTCTGGTACAAATCTTGGGTATCTATAGCTACAAAAACCGGAGTATCTATTAACTTTATTTACAGATTTTACAGCTAAGGCAATGGGTATCTGTCACAATAAATTGTCTGAAACTCTTACAGAGTAAAGATTATATTCATTTCAACCACACAGTATTTATAATTCTCTGTGGTAGGCGAAAAGCAATTATTGACGCTCACACTGCAAGTATGCGCGGCTCAAATCAGGCGGAACTATTAAAAACGCTAAAAGCTATATGCAGCAGGCTTTTTCAGACCATCTTGCTCAAAATTACACACATCTCGGCTCAATACCAACTGCAAACATTTACCTCAAAACCTCGGCAAAATAGTACCTGTCCCTGCATCCTTTTTGGGGCGAACATACGTCTTGGTAGTGTCACTCTTACTATGCCCCAACTGGTCTTGCACCTCAAACAGTGGTTTACTATCAACCGCCCTCGTTGCGTGGGAATGCCTTAGCCAGTGACAAGAAAACTTTACCTTCGCCACCTCAGAGATATCCTGAATCAACCTTTTAATCGCCCGATCGCTTAACGGCAACCCCCGTTTTTTAGGGTCAGGCGACATATTGGGAAATACTGGCATCTTGTCACTAGCCATCCCCCGGTATTTTTTTAGCAACTTAGAAGTCTCGTAGTCCAACCCAATTTCTCGGTACTTCCCACCCTTACCCCGAAACTTGATAGTGTAATATCCACGTTGCCTATCATCCGTCGCTGGGTCAAATTGCCATTTAAAGTTGTGCCAATATAAACCCGGAAAATCTTCCCTCGGTTTACCTGCTTCATCACCTGGAACTGTCACCCGACCCACTTCACCTACCCGCATTCCACTATAAAAAAGCAAACAAAAAACCAGCCAGTGCTTCCCACTCAACTGCTTGGCAGCATCAGCAAGTTTCGCCATCTCCCAATCTTCTAAATAACGCTCTGCTTTGGGTAAATTACTGAAATTATCGTAATTTATGGTACTAGCAATATTCCGCAAAAAATAGCCAATATTCTCAGCAGATCCGTAACTCCACAGCGACCGTAGCATCAAAATCTGGTTAGATTTAGTATAAGGGGAAACCTCACCCCAAGAGGCAATAAATTCAAGTAGCTTTGGCTGCTGTAGCAATCTTAAATCAGGTATTCCTTGATGACGAACCCAATCTAGTAATTTTTGACCAAAACGATAGTATTTTCGCTTAGTTTGTTCCCGGTTTTGACTGCCAGCCCAAGCTAAGATTAACTCTTCATCATTATTTACGGCAGGTGTGCGGTAATAATATTGCCTGATTACCTCCTCTACCAATTCTGGAGTTACTTGTTGCGAAGTATTTGACGTTACAACCTTAACAGGGTTGAGAGAAAGAATTTCTACGGAGCTAACCTCAATATTAGTAACATCCATTTGGGAAATAAGGATTACGCGACCATAAACATATAACTTCCTGGAAGTGCGGTTTCAGGAAGCTATTATATTCTACGGCTTAAGTGGATGTGCCGGCATGAAGAGAACAAGTATTTGGGGTTAACCAATGCCCGGACTTTGGGTTTGGTTGTGTTCAAGGTGTAGCATTTGGACGGTACTGAAAGCTCCTTTGTTGTACATAAATACTATTAAAATTATTGTTTCACTGGATGGTAAAGTTCAGTTCTAACATCCCATTCCCACCCCACACTCATAGGGTCACGGTGACGCGACCAACTGATAAATTCTTTGGGGCTTAATTTCTCTGTTTCTATAATCAGGCTTTGAGGAGTAACACCGAGTCTTTGAGCTAAACTTTCATTTGTCCTGGGTAGCAGTTCGACTTGGGGTTGTTGGTGAGAATAAGCTTGTCTGCGCGGTCTGGTGTTGCTGCTGTATCTACCAGAAGCCATCGCCCTCTCCATGAGTTCCAGCTTCTTGGTAATTGCGTCGAGCTTGGTTTCTAGTTTCTTTTCTAGCTGCAAAATCGATTTACTGCTAGGGGCAATATCGCTATCAATTTTGCTATCAAACTGGGTGAACAATTCCTCTAAGGCTTGTAGCAAGGCGATTGTATGCCCTTGACGGTGCAATTTAGATAGTTCTTTTACTGCTGGAATTAAAGCAGTAGGGACACGAATCATTTCGCTTGGTAGGGTTTTGTGGTCAGTCATGATATCAAATTTGATAGCAATAAACTGATTGTAGGGTGAAAGCGTTGCTTGCTGCCGTTAGGCATCGCTACTCATCAACTATTTTCTTAGAGGAAAAGCGATCGCCTACGGTAAAGCTTGCTACACCTACCTTAAAATCGTCTACAAAATACTTACTCATATTTGTCAACGCACTTTTTTTGTATCAATAAATGCAGACCAATTTTGCTAACGTGCCAAATTTTTGAACTGAGTAAACTGTGCATCAAACAGCAGTTTTGTTGTTCCTGTTGGCCCGCCCCTATTTTTGGCGATAATTACCTCTGCAATACCTCTATCAATCGTATCGGGGTAGTAGTATTCATCCCGATAAAGAAGCAGTATTAAATCCGAATCTTCCTCAATTCGCCCTGATTCGCGCAAATCTGACATCATAGGACGCTTGATAGTGCGGCTCTCTACACCACGATTTAGCTGTGACAACATGACAATAGTTGTGTTGCACTCGCGTGCTAATTGCTTTAACTGTCTGGTGATTTTTCCGATCTGAAAAGCGAGGTTGTAACTATCACCATCCGTCCCTTCCATTAATTGCAAATAATCAATACCAACCATCCCAATGTGACCGTATTCTGCAACAATTCGCTTAACTTTTGAACGAATTGAATTGACAGTTATCACGGGCGAATCGTCAATATAAATAGGCAACTCGCTTAACCTACCGATTGATTGCGCCAAAGGTTCCCACTGGTGTTTAATAATCTTGCCCTGTTGCAAATAGCTTGAATCAATTCTTGCATCTTGGGATAAAAACCTATCTCCCCATTCTTCTTTGGTCATTTCAAGGCTAAAAATAACAGTTGGTAACTTTTCAAGTGAGGAGATATTAAAGGCTAAATTGCCTAGAAATGATGATTTTCCCATTGCCGGACGACCAGCAATTGTTATCAGCTTTCCCGTTTTAAATCCTCCTATCATTGCATCTAGGTCATAAAACCCAGTCTTTACCCCAGGTGGGGATATACCCATACTTTTTTCTTCAATGCTGGAGTAGGCGTTTATTAAGATATCGCTGAGATGAATTGGCTGAGATGTTGATGCAATTGCACTATTATTTATCTCCAAAATTTTTGATTCAGCCGTCTCTAATTGTTTGGCTATTTCTTCTTCTTGGTCGTGTGCCAAATGTACAATCTCATTGCCAGCCTTGATTAATTCCCGCCGCAGATATTTTTCCATCACCAACACTGCTAAGGCATCGATGTTAACAGCTGATACTGTGCGGTCTACAAGGGTTGCTAATTTATTTCTCCCGCCAATGCGAAATAGTAAATCACGATCGGTCAGCCAACTTGTGACCGAGAGCAAGTCTGTGGGTTTATCTTGTGCGTGGAGCCTGACAGCTGCTTGATAGATATCTTTGTGAGCGCTAATGTAAAAAGCTTCGGGAACAAGGCGATCACTCACCCTGCTGATTGCATCTGGGTCGAGCAAGATACCACCCAAAATGGCCTCTTCTGCTTCAATATTTTGGGGAGGCAGCTTGTTACTATCACCAAAATTTAGATTCTCAGACATTACTTAACTTGCGCTTTTACTGGGTTTTCTGTGGGTATCGGGTTGCTTGCTAAAAATTCGCGCACGTCCTCGCGGGCAGTTTTTGCCCAATTGAGCCAGCTGCTGTAAAAATCATCTTTTAAAAACTGTTCGAGCCTCGCCTTATCGCCCGATTGAATAGCCCCGCAAACTAAAGCTTGTAGTTGTCCGTACCACATTTGATGCTGCGCTTGGCTGTAAGCCGCAAAATTGTACTTTTGGTTTTTTTCATCGCGGGTTTGGAACCACTGGGAGCGGATATCCTCAAAGTTTTTCTCAATCCACTTAAGGGGCAGTGTTGGGGATTTTGGTAACTCTGCTGCTTTTTTCTTACCAAATTCAAAAAATTTCTCTCGCTCGCCTTCTGAGAGAGAGTCTAAAAAATCTAAATAAGTCTTATTAATCTTAGAGGTGCTGGAATCTTTGTCTGGTGAGGCTTCTGGCTCGTGCTTGTTGCGTAGCGATCGCGCTTGTTGCGTCATGATCACGCTTGTTGCGTCATGATCACCTAAGTTGCCTGTAGGCAACACTGTTGTCTCATCGCAACTTGTTGCCTCAGCACAACTTGTTGCCTCAGCACAACTTGTTGCCTCAGCACAACTTGTTGCCTCAGCACAACTTGTTGCCTCAGCACAACTTGTGCTGAGGCAACAGTGCAAGCCTTTGGGTAGAATGTTAACCTTGACTTTAAGAAGCTCCATATCAATAAACCCTTTCTCGTCTAAAACTTTGAGGGCGCGTCCTATAGTGCTGCGGTGAACTACCTTTTCTGGGGTAGATAAATCCTTGGCAATCTGGGCGGGCGAGACTTCCAGTCCACTGCTGTATGGGTCGAGAGTACGGAGATAGTAAAGTACGTCTCTTTGTGCTGGGGTTAATTCCCGGCAGGCTCTCAACCATTCTTCATGTTGAAGCGGGTAGAATGTTCCTTGAATTTTTAGCTGTGTCATAGTATTTTTATTGGTAAAAGATGCGATATCCCTGTTTTGCTTGATTGGACTGAATTTCCATAAATTCATCATTCTGTCTAGGGTTTATTTGCTGCCAACTAACCAAATCTGATCCTCTGTAATAACTTTTGAAAACTCTGAACTTGTTTCTCAGTTTTCTGTAATATTGGCAGTGCTACCTAAATCAAATTTGCTTTTGGGAAGCTTTTTGTGTATTTGTGATTAATCCCAAGCTTGTTTTGGATCACAAATCTTAAATTCTTGAAATTTATTTGTTGATGTTGGTTTAACATTGACTTAGTACATTCAAAATTTTTATATTTAGCCTATCGCTGTAAAAATTATCAGTTGATTAGCCAATAAGCTAATTTCGTAATGAAACTTAACAATTGTGTACCGTCTGTTTCTTCTTCTGTATCCCCACTTTCCCAATCGTTTGATTCCACGATAAAAAAATATAGTATTAGTGCTAAAAAGCTTTCTAGCGAAACCAGAGTTTCTGAAAATCACATTTCAGAGTTCCGTCGGGGCAAATGCGATGTCAGCACCACTGTTCTGTCAAAACTGCTAGATGGCATGGAAACTCTTGCCCCAGGTGCCAAACAGTATTTTTGCTATCTAATGTCAGGTCACCAACAATCATCATCCTTAAAGCAATCGTTAGTTGAAATAATTCAAGTTGCTGATGAGGATGAGCTTTTGGATGCAATGGGTGCGATCGCGAATCGCTTCCGTCATCTTCGGGCTTTTGGTGTTGCTGAATCTGAATATGAATCAAGTACTCACCTTAAACTGCTGAAAGCTAAACACTTGTAGTCGCACTGAACCGTAATGAAGATAATGTATTACTAACCAAATCAAACAAAAGCTTAAGCATTTTTCGGTTCGTGCAAGCAACTTGAAACAAGATCATTGACTAAGGGACTAAAAACCTAATTGACAATCTACTGTGAAGCATGGATTTGGCAGTGGATATTATTATGTGGAGTTTTGAGTAGTTTCGGAAGATAATTTCAGGCTCTGTAAATCCTGAAAGCTCAAACAACGTAATTTATCCACCTTTTGCTTAACAATGCCCAAAAACTCCTGAAATTGGGGACAAGATTGACACCTTAACTCTTTTCCAGGAATCAAGCAATTACAGGTAATCAGAGGTCTTGCTCTAAAGACGCGGGAGCAATTCTTACAGATATACCGTTGTACACCATCTGGTTCTCGACCATGTTTCCCAAGGAGATGAGAATTGCATTTTGGACATTCCATGCCAGAAACTTGTGGTTTTGGTTGCCATGACTGCAACGCTTGTTGCATTGCTACTTCACATCTGAGCTTGTTTAAATTAAAACTTTCTTGCGTATTCATAGAGCCAAGTTAGCTACAGACTTAAATTTTCAAAATGACTTCTTCAACTTCTGCGTTGCGAATAGTAATCTGATGAACAATCTGGTGATAAATTTTGACCTTTTCATCTGGAGATAAGGTGTGCCAGATTGCTAAATTATTACCTGCACGGATGATTTCCTCTGTGCTTCTACTGAGAATTGAATCAGAGAGGAATGGATTAACTTCCTCGGCAATTTGTAAACGAATTTTCTCCTTAAGCTTTTCTAGGTCTGGGTCAAACCCTGGAATTTTTTCTAGAGCCTCTAGGCGAGATTCTAACTGTTTTAATTTCTCTGATTTTTCTTGTTCTCTAGTTGCTTGTTGGTCTAATTCATTGGCTAAAGATTGAGAGCGCTGCACTAAAGTATTGATGAGAGCATTCTCAATATTGCATTTGCGGGTAGATTTTTTATTTCCACAACCCATGCCTGCATATCGACAGGCAAAATAGTAATACATTCCTTTCTTATGCTTGGCACTTTTAGTAATACACTTTGAACCGCACTCAGCACAAAAAACTAGACCTGTTTGATAAGCATATTCTCGGTAACAAACAGGGTGATTGGGGTCTTGATTAAAGCTAAAATGCCCAGTTTTCGAGTTGAATTTGAGAATTTGTTGAATTTCTACTGCTTCGGCATCGGTAATCAGCCTATGCTCTGGATGAGTATCATGGATTATTTGCCAGTCTTCAGGTTTATTTTTCTTTCTTTTTCCTTTGCTAATAGTAATGCGTTGAAAATAGGCAGTGTGACCACAAAGGACTGGGTTAGTTAGCCAGTTATTAAAACCTGCATTTGTCCAATGTAATATACTATCTCGACTATTTCTCTTGTGATGTTTTCTGGGTAATCCATATTTGGCGAATATAACTTTCAAAGCTCGGCTAACTCCTTGAACCTGTAAAAATATATCAACACAATCTCTAGCTATCTGTTTGATAGTCAGACCAGGTAGTTTTGTGACATCATCTTCGTTATATAGGTCAAGATAATTGTCTGGTCTGTCTGAGATTAGACAAAGAAATAAACGAGTATCTAGTTGATATTTATCCTTAATTACTTGGTAGCCCCAAGGATAGGATTCACAAGCAGCTCGTTGATTCCGGCGGTGTTGTTTACCATGTCTTATTCGATCTGATAAAGCGTCAGTTTCCCATTCAGCAAGAGAGCCTAAGACATTTGCCATCAACTTACCCTGAGATGTATTTAAATCAATTTGCTGGTCTAAAATCCTTAGATTGACACCAGCTTTTTGATAAATATCAATACATTCTCGTAATTTGACTAAGGACCGAGCTTTCCTATCAATTCTTGTGATAATAACTTCATTTACTTGTCGTAATTCGACTAAGTTCATGAGTTTTTTCAAAGCTGGTCGATTATCGTTACTACCGGATTCAATATCTATAAAAATCTCGGTTGCTCCGGCGGCTTTTAGTCTTGCTATCTGTTGTTCCAAAGCATGAGAATCAACAGCTTGTTCACGAGAAGAAACTCTGGCATAGCCTACAATTATTTTTGTTTTCTCAGTCATAATCTCAGTTTTTTCAAATAATGTCTATTTTTAAAACGTGGTCTATCGTCCTTACTAACGGATTGAATAACTTGATAAATCTCGGTTGCTCCGGCGGATTTTAGTCTTGTTGTCTGTTGTTTCAAAGCATGAGAATCAACAGCTTGTTCACGAGAAGAAACTCTGGCATAGCCTGCAATTATTTTCATTTTTTTATCTCCTTAAAAACATCAACTTATCTAACAATATAACAACTTTTTGTGCATATCCACTACCTGCTGGTTATGCACAAATAATGGATAAACAAAACTAGAAGTCCATCAAAATACGTCCAATACATTTAGTAATTGGCTACAAAAATATGCAGAATTAGATTGCTTAAATAGCAACTTAACCAACAGGTAAGTAATAAAAAATCAGGCTAATTTAAAGCCTGATTCAAAAATACCTGAAAGTAATAAATGTCAAATCGTTTTTTGGTATCGGTAAAGAAATATTAAGTCCACTGCCAGAGTATGTAGCCTAATACGTTTATAACTCCTTCAACACGTTGCCGTTTTTTTGTTCTGCGAGTTTGATGAGGTTGTTCACCCACTGGGATTTCTTGTGCTTTGTAGGGTTGTCCTCCTTGCCAATAAAAATCGTCAATATAAGCTGTTTTAGCTGCTTTTAATGCCCTAGTATATTGCTGCCAACATTCCGCAAGCTCCCACTGGTGCGATCGCAATGCCAAAATGAAATAACCATACCACTTATCCTTCTTAAGAAACTTGAGGTATTGCTGCTCCTGTTGTTGATATGTTCCCCGCTCTTTCTCTCGCTTAATCCAAGGGATTTGTTCTAATAAACGAATACGTACCGCCAGGAAGTCTTCTTGTTGCTCGATAGACAACCACTCAGATTCCTGACAGGCAGGGCCTAAAGCCCAACTGTTTAGGAAAGCGGACTGGTGAATTGAAAGAAACAATTCAAATGGATTGTTAAATGGATAAACAATATTGCGTTCGGCAACCCATTGCTGAATGTAGCATTCTCCCTCCTTAATAAGTTGATACTCTGCCAAATCAACGTTGGTGATGAGATCCAAATTGCGGATGCTAGTTTCCGGCAGATATTCCCAGAATAATCCGTGCTTTTCTAGGGGATTTGGAATCACACCCAAAAGTTTATGAGCAAATAGAACCCCTCTAGCTTGATAAAAGTAATGGTCAGTTTTCAGCCAGTAGCCTTGGTTCTGGTTTTTAGGTAAGACTCCTGCTTGCATTGGAATTTCACCAATCGCCTTAGCGATGGTAAAAAATTGCTTTCCGTCAGAGGTATCTGGAATGTAAATTTCGACAAAGGGAATGAAACGTCTTTCAATCCGCAGGCGTTCATCTTCTTCTCTGGCATGGAGTATCCACGCATCCAATCTTGACTTAATAACAGATGATTGCCGACGTAGTTTTTGTGGAGTTTGAAACAGATATTCGGGAGTCAAGATGAGTGGCAACTCTTGTAAGGCTTTTGGTCTCTGGAACACCGACTCTGCCCACTCACGAATTTCTTCCTCAGTCATGTTATTGATATTATGAGGTGAACGGTAAAAGTTCATAGAATTTGCACAACTGATAAGAGCTTTTGGTTTTTGGTTCTGTAATCTACAAAGTGTATGCGAATTTTTTATCAACAATCGTCTAATTTATTGATGAAATTGGATACTCAAAGAAAGAAGATCATGAGTATTTTGATTTGCTAACCAAGTCCACCAATAGGGTTTTCATGTCCTCAACAAGTTTTTACTACACTAAAGTTTTTGCAATACAACCTTGATGGAAGGGCAAAGAATTTTGGCAAAACTGACCAAGCCCCTTGCCTACGGCACGCTGTCGCGAACGGGGCGGGAGGGAACGGGGAACGGGGAACAGGAGGAGAATCAGCCCCGTTCGCGTAGCGTCTCGCAGAGAAGATAAAGGATACAAGCCCCTTAATTCATTAATGGAGAAAAACAAACATTTGAAACTTCGTGGCGCAAGCCACGAAGTTTCAATACGTCCTTGTACAAATCCACGCCAGGCAAGCTTATGCCGGGAAACCCGTCCACCGCAACTGGCTCCCTAATTTTAATTATGGGGATTTCCCTGTTGCCTGTTGACTGTTGTCTGTTCCCTTTTAATAGTTGTATTGTCAGCTACCCAAAGCTACAATCTGCCGTATTAGAAGCTATAAATATTGATATCGCAATTGACACTCGTGAGCAAAACCCGCATTATTGCCCTATTTAACCAAAGTGGTGGCGTTGCCAAAACCACACTGACTCAAAACTTGGGCTACCACCTGGCACTCAAAAAACGTCGGGTTCTGCTTGTGGATATGGACCCGCAGGCCAGCTTGACCACTTTCATGGGGCTGGAATCCGACGAATTAGACCAAACTATCCAGCAAGCAATTGTTGACAATCAGCCATTACCCATCCATCCTGAGTTAATTCATGGTATGGCGCTTGTCCCTGCTGATATTAATCTCGCTGCCAGCGAAATGCAACTAGCAAGTGCCATAGCCAGAGAATATCGTCTCAAAAATGCACTTACTACAGTACAGGACAAATACGACTTCATTCTAATTGACTGTCCCCCTTCCTTGGGTTTACTCAGTATCATCAGTTTGACAGCTGCAACTCACATTCTCGTCCCCATCCAGTGCCAATTTAAATCATTCAAGGGGACAGAACTTTTACTTAGTACGGTAGCCCAAGTTCGCAGTCACACCAACCCCAATTTACAATTTGCTGGGTTTGTTCCCACAATGTTCGATAGCCGCACCGCTCAAGAATCACGCACAGTCAAAGCTGTACAAGAACAACTATCAGATATTGGCACTGTCTACCCACCTATTCCCAAAACTATTGCCTTTGCCGATGCGTCGGAACGTAGAGTACCCTTAACATTATTTGATAAAAATCATCCCGCCGTCAGCGTACTCAAAAAAATTGCGAACAGTTTAGATAAACTGGAACTTCTACCGTGAGCAGCAAACGCAACGAACCCTACGCCGCCATTAAAAAACCCGTCGAACTGCTGTTTGGCAGCAGTACCACTGCTACGCAGCCTGACAGTACACTCAACGCTACCAGCACTGTTGCCATTGATAAAATCCATCTGCCGACTTCACAACCCCGCCGCTACTTTGACGAACATAAACTGGAAGAACTATCCCGCTCAATCAAAGAACTAGGTATTCTCGAACCTCTGTTAGTGCGTCCGCTTCCTGGAGGCGATTATGAATTGGTAGCCGGGGAACGACGCTACAGAGCGGCAACAATGGCAGGATTAACCGAAGTCCCGATTGTTGCGAAGGCAATGGACGACACAATTACATATCAAGTGCGCCTCGTTGAAAATCTCCAACGCGAAGACCTTAACACCCTAGAAGAAACCGAAGGTATCCTTGAACTGTTGGCGTTGCGGTTGGCAATCAGCGTTGACGAAACTGTCAAACTACTGCAAAAAATGGAAAACGAAGCTAAAGGAAAAATTACCCGTAACGTTACGGGTAACTCTCAAACGCTGCTGATTGAGGAAGTATTTACGGCATTAGGAAGCATGAGGTGGGATTCGTTCGTTCGCAACCGCCTACCTTTACTTAATCTTCCTCCTGATGTTCTAGAAGTAGTGCGTTCAGGGAGGCTTGAGTACACCAAGGCACGAGCGATCGCACGGGTTAAAGATCAGGAAATCAGAATTGAACTTGTGGAGACAGCCATTGACTATAACCTGTCACTAAGCGAAATTAAACAGAAAGTCAAAGAAATTGAGCAACAGTCTGAATCACAGTCATCCTCGCCAACTGAGTCAACATCCCTAAAAGAGCGTGTAGATGATACTTGGCGACGTTTCAAAAAAGCTAAAGTGTGGGACGACCCCAAGAAAAAAGCGCGAATAGAGAAAGTACTGGCTCAGTTGGAAGCCTTGATGAAAGAGGATTAAGTAAAAAAAAACACAATCTAGCAACGCTGACGTGCAATCAATTAATTGTTTAAGGTGCAGACTATTTTATATGTAAACTGGAATTAGACTAAATTCGTAGACTTAGGTATCGTCGCCAGGGATAGAGGACAATAAAGTGTCAACTAGCTCCAAATAAATTCAAGTTATTGTCGAAGAAAAACAATGAAGATTGAGCAGACTGTTTTAGAGGTTTCAGGAGTAGAAATTACCAAGACTATCTTGGTAGATTTACAAAAACTCTCCTCTTACTCTGGAGAACCAATAGCAGCAGTCTACGCAGATAACCTACTGCGTACCATGCGGAAGATGCGCGATAAATTGCCTTTTGACCCCTATACAGAAGTGGTTATGGCCCTGCATGATGCACTGGCATTTCAAAATCGATGGATTGACTACAATGCCAGTCAATATAAGGGAGTTTGTGAATTACTAACATCCCTAGTCAATCAAGAAACCATCAACAATTCGTCAGTAGAGGACTCTATTTTAGCTCTAGAAAACTTAGGCTTTGATACCCTACCGTTCGGGGTAAAAATTGATCATGGCTTAGATACAGATGAAGATGAGGAATAACACAGGATGGAGGATAATTCTGCTCCTCAACACTTTTTAGACACTTCGGTTCTACGTTCTCTGCTACTAGGTACGCAAATTTATAAGCAGTATTTTGAATCTCAATTTACTGACCAACCGCTTTATATCTCTAACTACGTTCAAATGGAGATGAGGCGCAGTTATTTGATGAACCTTATTTCTTTCTACTTTGTACTGCGCTTAGAAACTATCAACAATATTGGAGATGCCATTGCTCTGTGGAGTAATAGATTTAAGACTAGCGAACTCAAAGCTATTTTACAGCTTATCCCCCAACTTTTTAGCACGCACCAACTCAACTTTAGCAGTCGCCAAGATAAAGAAACAGCCCTTTCTATTTTAGGAATTTATATCAAACGTTTTGAACTTTTACTCAGGAAAAAGTTTAACAATACCAACGCTGATGCTACCGCCTGCGCCCGCGCCATTGTAGCACTTAACCTTGATTTGCAAAATGCAGCAGCAGGATTAAAGCAGTTTGCTGATGAATTTGGAGATGTAAATACTTGTCGAAGCAAATGCCAAATTGACCAGTTTTTGTTAGTGCAGTACCGTTCTGAAATTGAGCAACTAGTTCAAATTGCCTCCCAACTACCCAAAAATTCAAATACTAGGGGATTTATCAAAATTGTTAATAATCTAAAAGAGATATTGGCTCAAGGAGCAGCAGCCTGTGACTGCAAACGTTGTGAAAAGATTGGAGATGCTGTCATTGCTGTCAATGCACCTCGGAATATGCAACTGGAACATACTGATAATTCTTTTGACTATTTATGTCCCCCGATTAATCAACCTCATTATAAGCATCCTTCAGAAAATCAGATAGTTAAGTAGCTAGGCACAATTAAATATAAAACGCTCCAGTGTATATTCACCTGTTTGGCTACGAGTTTTCATCCCATCGATGACAGCATCGCTAAGTCATACTCATTATCAAACATCTGTCCGGCGATTTCATGAGTTTTGAGTTGATGCCATTGGGTTTCAATCGGATTCATTTGTGAACAATAGAGAGGCAAGAAGAAAATGAACAACCCTTGCTCTTGCCAACGCCATCCCCATATGCTACGACGCGCCTGTGGTTATAAATTGGTCAATGAGGGACATGACACTCCGTCAATTCAACACTACTTAGGACACAAGAATATTCAACATACTGTTCGCTATACCGAGCTTCAAGCTAGTTTCTTTAAAGACTTTTGGCAGGATTAACTTCTTTAACGACCAGAATTTCTCCATTGCTAGACAAAGGCGAATTTAGTCAGTACTCTATCTTATAATTAATTCCACCCACCTACTTACTAATACATGAACTAATGACAAACGGGAGCAATGCGATGCAAGTGAGGTGGGCAAGCTCTTGAGGCAGGGGAGGCAGGGGAGGCAGGGGAGGAGAAATAAATTAAGTGTATTTTGAAGTATTTATAGTAGAAAAGGTTACTAAATTCTCTCTTTACTCCCCCTGCTCCCCCTGCTCCCCCTGCTCCCCCTGCTCCAAAAAGCGATGATCTAACATTTTCGCGTTGCTCCCTGACAAACAATCCACGGTAATGCCCATATACTATTTGCTGAAAATTAGCAATGATTATCTCATTGTATGAGTATGAGCAAAATCACTGATGATGAATAATTGTCGGCTATATCATTTTCTCAATAAAAATATTAGATTTTCGGAAAAAAATAGTTAGTATGCTCAGTCAGTTCTTACCAGATGAACCTAATCAACCAACGGAAATAAAAACATCGATTATCAAAATTAGAGGTAAAACATTAATATATGGCAATGTTGTTTATCAAATACACAACATTGCAAGTATTGGGTTGGTCGATTTGACAACTACAGTTATAAAGCCAATGCCGAAACTTTTTGTCGTTTTACCTATTATTGGGGTCATATTTTTATTTATTACCTCATACATAGCAAAACTAATAGGATTTTTACTTATAGTTATTGGAGCTTGGTTAATTTATCAACATAATCTAAATAAAACTAAAACAACGGAAAGATATGGAATGACCATTTATACCAATAGTGGAACAAAAACAATTCTAACCAGTAGAAGTGAAGATTTTCTTAAGAAAGTTATCTTGACTTTATACACTGTGATGAATAGTGATGAGTTAAAAGCTGTTAATTTTAATTTTGAAACTTTAGATATGTCTGTTGATAATTCAATAAAAGTTGGGAAAAATATTGGTTCTCCTTTAAACACAGGACACATTGGCGGAGATGTTGTAAACCAAGTTTAGCTTAATTTATTCAACATAGAGATAATAAGGTAGTAAAACATGGAAGATAGATCAATAAAAATTGGAAAAAATATTGGTTCTCCTTCAAACACAGGATATATTGGCGGAGATGTTATCAATGAAGTTAAAGATTCTTTGAATACATATACTCAAGAGCAGAAACAGAGACTTTCTGAAGCTGCTGCTGAGATTCAGGAACTTCTTCGTCAGCTTGAGAAGTCATATCCGACCGACACAACTACAGGAAAGATGACAGTAGCAACTGAAGCTATTAAACACATTGACAGTAATCCAAAATTGCATGATCGGATTCTTAGTGCTTTAAAAGCAGGTGGAGTTCAAGCTTTGGCGCAATTGCTCAATCATCCCGCAGCAAGTTTTGTGATTAGCGCTCTTGAAGACTGGCAGAAAAGTAAAGATATTTAAAAGTAAAACTAATAGGGAACACCAAAAAATAACGAGCGCAGATTTTACTGTTAGCAGACCCTACTCTTAAATGGTGGGGTAAGCGTCGTTGGCAGATAGAAGGTTGGTTTAAAACGGCAAAGCATCGTTTTGGGTTACATCGCTTCGGGCAAGGAACTCTGTTGGGTATGTATCGCTGGTTGATTCTTTCTCTAACTGCTTACCTTATTGCCCATTGGACTTATCTGCATATTCAACCAGCATCACCTCCTGATTGGGGTCTGGCTGCACAAACTGCCCTTGAGTCTATTTTTCCACAAATAGTTGTGTATCTTCTTTTACTTAATGTTGAACGGCTAACTCCCCTTGCACGTAGTCATGGTTTTGACATCCATATTTCCAGGTGCAAGAAGTGAGTATATCCTTCTTTAGACCTATCATAATTTTCTTCGCTGACTACTAGAACTATTTTCTAGTGCTGTGTTTGGGAGTTTTTATCAAGTGTTAGCGTGAAGAAGCAAAATTTTTGAGAGCGCTCATGCTCACTGGGATTCAACCCGAATTTTACTAACCTACCATCACGAATTGCGAGTGGCAGAGGTAACATCTCTGGAGTTGGAGAAAGACTACAAGCTTGTAAATATATATTACTCTTTTTTAAAAAATTAATCTAAGTAAAAAAACGCCGTAATCGATGGAATCATTGCTGAGTAAGGATAAGGCAAATATTGGATTAAACAGCTTATATTTTATTAAGCGGAGTGTTATTGTAAATCTACTGACACTGCTATTCTTTCTTAAAGACCTTTTTTACACATTTATACTTTAATTTAGGTTTACTTTATCCTGCAATAAAAGGAAATTAGATGTGGGAGTAGTTTATATAGGCGATCGCAAAACAGGCAAAACCAATTTAGCAATGGAGTTAGCCAATCCTAAAAATGAATATGTCAAAGTAACAAGTTTAGATTATGAAAATCTTAAACAAAGACTGTATGACGTAAACACAGGTGAATTTAGAGCCACAGATGCTGAACAAGCCATCTATGCAGAATACTTAGATATCCAAGTGCGTCTCCCGACAGGTAATAAACAAGTCCTAGTAGATTGGATAGACACGCCAGGAGAAGTTTGGCGGAAAACTTGGCAAGTTGATAACCAAGATAAATGGCAGAAATTCTTAGAAACAATCCACGAAAGTGAAGGAATTTTACTGATCCTCCCACCACATCGGGGTCTAACTTTCAAGTCAGGTGTGGATACAGAGCAATTTATGAACCAACAGCAATGGTGTAATAGGTTTGACCGTTGGGTAGAATTTTTCCGTCAAGATTGCTCCAAAACAAGACATATTTTGATTTGTATAAACAAAGCAGACTTATTTTGTGATTTGTCAAAAGAAGCTGCTCAACTTGCTTATAATCCCAACGGCGCTCAAATGAATTGGCAACAACGCCACACTTATGTTTTACAAAGATATTTTAGACCGATTCACTCACAGTTAGCACAAATTAATAGCAATGTTTTAGGTTTATCAGTTCGCTGTTTTATCACTAGTATTTATAATCGTTCATTATTGGAATTACCTTGGATATATTTAGGCAGTTTTTTAGCTAGGTAATGGAGGAGAAGAAAGATGGGTAATATTCGTGTAATTGGTCCACGAGGTTCGGGTAAAACAACTTATTTAGCAGCCCTAGCTTATCAGCCTGTACAACCAGGAAGTAAGACTAAAAAATTTCAAGTCCAGGCGATTAATGAAGACACAAGAAAATTAGCGGAAAAAGCTGAAGCTCTGATTATGGAAGGTGGTTCATTAGAGCCTACTGGTGTTTTAGTTAAAACTATTGATGATGTACCTGTTTACTCATTCAATATCGAAATCAAAAAATTATTGCTCAGAGAAAAGCCCATAAACTTAGCAGTTAGAGATTATCCTGGTGAAATTTTTGATGAACTAGAAGTAGGGTTAACAAATCATATACAAACAGAATTTATTGATGAATGTTTAGCCAAAGATGTGGCTGGTTGTTTGATTATGTTAACCGAGTGGAAGCAAGGAACAGATAAACATTACAGCCGAGTTTTGCAACGCTTTATTGAATTGATGGACAGCCAAGGAAGAATCAATGATTTGCGCCTAGCTGTGGCGATGAGTAAGTGCGAACGTGGGGAACTTTGGCCTGGTCGTTTAGACCCGGAAATAGATTTATTTAATACTCATTTACCGAAAACTACAAAAATATTAAAAGAAAAAATCCCAGAGCGCAACTTAAATTTTTATGCCATATCAACCTTTGGGGTTTTAGGACGCAATAACCCCCGACCAAATCGAGTTGAAGAATGGGGAACGAATGGGAGAAATTCAATTTTGCGAGAGGCAAATCGTTGGCGACCTTACAACTTAATTGCCCCTCTTTATTGGCTGAGTACGGGTAGGAGAATGAGAAATGATGCGTGATTTGTTCAAGAAGATTTCTGCTGAACCCCAGCAAACTAGTTCCGTGTTGCGAGTCATAGGCGATCGCTCTTCTGGCAAAACAACCTATATGGCCTCTTTAGCACGCTGGCCTAATGCTGACCCTTCTAGTCCCGTGCAGTCTGTGATTCCAGTTGGTGAAGCCGGACAAGAAC
Source organism: Trichormus variabilis 0441 (assembly GCF_009856605.1). Taxonomy (NCBI): domain Bacteria; kingdom Bacillati; phylum Cyanobacteriota; class Cyanophyceae; order Nostocales; family Nostocaceae; genus Trichormus; species Trichormus variabilis. The sequence continues at coordinate 27,910 of NZ_CP047245.1, forward strand.
TAATTAATAAAGCTCAAAATCTTCTTGAACAAGGATTAGCCCTCGAAGCTAGCAATCTCGATGCTAGTGCAGCTGATGTTAAAGATTACTCTCTGAGAATTACTCTTAAGGGTCAGTTTTCTTGGAAAAATGCCAAAGCCAGTGTTGCTTCCCAATTGATCAATCTCAATATCAGTTGCAAAGACTACGCAGGAGAATTTTTTGCTGATCTCCTCCAACAAGCAGGAAACCCAAAACTAGGAGATTACTTGGATGACTGTTCGCAAGCCACTGGAATAATGTTCTTAGTTGATGGCAATAGTCGTCGCAAAGATATAGAGTATCTTGCAGGGTTGGATAAATTGTTGCCCTTGTTAGACCGTGCTGATCTGGTTACTGGAAAGCGGAGAATCTCTCTTGTTTTGACCAAATGCGAACAATCGGAGTTGTGGGTTAATCGACATAAACCGGCATTTCTGGCTGAGGCTCGTTTTCCCCAAGTTTACCGAAAATTGCAAACTTGGCAGCAAATGGGAGCCGGAACGGTGGATTACTTCACTACTTCGGCTTTTGGGATGTTGGGGAATACTTTCCCAGAACCCAACGTAAATTTACTTAGTCGTGGACGAGATGGAATCGCCGCAGTGATCAAAGACCCGAAGCGCTGGCGACCTTTTGGATTAGTGGCTCCAATTTACTGGTTATGTACAGGCGATCGCCATAAAGAATTAGATAAAGGTTAAATATATGAATCCAGCAACTATTGAAATTCACGAATTTAGTACTGGTATTCGCCCAGAGAAAACTGCTGATAACGGCTGGGTGTCACGGGGCTTCACCGGACAATATATGAATATGACGCTTCCATCTGTCCCCTCTCCGGTAGAGCGCTCCATCGCCAATCGGGAATTTGCAGTGACAGAAGGCGCGTCCAGCGACCAGCCAGCAATCATCGGCCGGGTCGTAGGGAGTGGAGAAAATGTTTGGTCGGTGGTGGCTGTAGTGACACGGGGAAGAGATGAGATAGGGCGTAGTTTGTCTGTTTATCGTTATTTTTTGTGTCAGGGAGATAAAGAAAATCTCCGCTTAATACTGGCTTGGTGGGAACGTCAAGGAATGCCCAAGTTTAACCCCTTTGACTCTAAAACTGTTAGGCAACCTAACTTATTTGATGTTAATTCCGTTCCGCCACCAAATATCTCACAAGAAGCTAGAGATTTACCTATGGATAGCTCTGACCCAATACTCTTAACACCAACACATCAATATAATTTGCAAACTATCAATATCTTAGCAATTAGAAAATTCAACACTCATAGTAATGGTCAACCTGCTTCCTGGGCATTTAATGTTGAAGCCTTAGAACAACCTCGACGGTTTCAAGTAATTCAAGCAGCCAGTCAGCGTGCCTATGAGATATTAAACAGAGCAATTAAAAATTTCCCGCAATTCTCAGCGCCAGTAATTGCAGATGAAGAAGCACTTAAATCGGCAATCCGGAGTTTGATTAATAGTTCTCAAGTCAAACCTGAAGCAATCCAAGCCATTATCGAAGCTCTACAAAATCAGCAAATTTCCAAGGAATATTGGCACAGCTTATTTGATGGACAAGGAGCACAAACTGCATATAACCAGAAAATTTATAGTCCCCAAATGGTCAAGTTAATTACCCTCAGAGCAATGGTAATACCAGAAACCATAACGGAATTTTTAGCTTGGTTGAATGTCAAGCATCCTAAAGATAAACCAGACGAAAATCAAATTGTTTCTTTAGATTTTCAAGCATCTGTTCGTTCCAAATTTCCTAAAGAGAAGCTTGCCGATGGCATCAAATATATCTTACCAAAATTGCTAAAGCAAACTATTAAACCAGAATCTGTATATTGGTTGTTCAGTAATAATAGTGCGTGGGTATCTTGTCGGAAGCAGTTTATTGAAGATACTGTCAATGATTTAAACGTAATTAAGGAACATTTTCTCAATACTCAAGGAAAATCCACTTTTCCCAACGAGTTATTAAAGTGTGATAGTGAGAATTGGAAAAAATTAATCAGTTACTGGAAAATGGTTTATTCAGGTAAATCTTATGTTGAATATTACCAGCCATTTGCCGAATTATTTGAGTATATAAAAGAATATTATTTATCTGCCTATTTTTACCAAGTCAGCAGAGGCTTAGTCCCTAAAGATATATTTGATAAAGTCGCCCAGAAAAATAACATCCGTTCAAATTCTATGACTGTTTTAGATTTAAGACTGGAGCGAGAAGTTACTTGGTTTGAATCCTTGCTTAATTTTATTCTTCAGGAGTTTATCGTGCCAATCCAAATAGTTATCCCTCTTTCAATATTCATATTTATTGGTGGTTTATTTGTAGGTTCTAGATTTTTAGCCCCAGAACAGTCCACGGTTAAACAACCCATTTTCAAAGAATCATCAACAATTTCTGGTAATCAGGGTGATCGAGATATTCCTGAATTTAATAAAAATGGTCAGATAAAGAGCAATACATCTGTTAGCGGATCGGATATACCACTAGAGCTTAACAATAAAAAAACTCCTACAGCTACTCTCAAATCTCTTGATTTAAATAAAGGACTTCAGAAGTTTAATACAACTAGCAAAGTCATTCAAAAAATTGTTAGTGAGCTTGCGAACGAACTGAATCGAGATCCACAGGAAATTCAAACAGCACTCAAGTTTATATTAAAGGATACCCAACTTGATTATGCAGGAGCTATTGACCAAGAACGCAATGGAACAGATTTAGTTAAAGAGCAAAAAAGATGGGTAAGAGCCATTTACAAGTACCAGGAAGGTATAGATCCAAGCAATGCCTATGGCATCATGACTGACCCTGAAAATCAAAGTGGTGGTAAAACATATAAGGACTTGAAGCAAGATATAAAAAAATACTTTAACCCAGATTATCAAGGGGAAAATCCCCCAAGAATAAGATAATAGCAAATAAAAATATGAGAATATATCTTTATATATTAGCTGGCATAATATCAGCACTACTTGGCTGGAACATAGGTCAATTCCTCCTTACAGATTTAGGTTTACTAAAACCATTTCCCGAAATCATTTTATTTCCCTGTGTTGCTATATCTCTAGCAATTGGCATGGTAATGAATGAAATATTTATCAGTAACCCCACTCGACCTAAACTCAGCTTTCGTATTGCCAAAACTCCTCTATTAATTGCCTTTGGTTTAGGACTGTTGGCAGGTTTAATTGCGGGAGGAATTTCCCAAATTCTCTTTTTGCCGCAAATTCGTGTTCCTACTCCAATTGTGAGAAGTCTTGGCTGGCTTTTAATTGGTGCTTCAGTTGGTTTAGCTGAGGGTTTAACATGGCGTTGGCACAGCATGGAAGCTGGTGATGCTAAACGTTTTTGGCAACGGTTTTTCACTAGCTTAATTGGTGCTAGCACCGCAAGTTTAGTCGCTGCGGGATTATTTGAATACATCCGTAAAGCTTTGGGTACAATGCCACCAGAGTTTCAAGGTATTGAAGATCCTTTAGGATTTTCAATTTTGGGTTTGTTGTTAGGTTTAGTATTTAGTATTACTAATTCTCCCAGTTATTTAGGTGCTTTGAGAGCAGGTGCAGGTTTTGAGTACACAGGCCCAAATTATGTAGATATTGATACACAATTTCAGTCTGTTGACCAAAAAATTCCCTATATAGATAATTCATTACTCAAGTTTGTAAGTGAAGGTGATACCTATGAAATTGAAGAAGGTTTATCAATTCAATTACCGGGGACTGGAACGATTAGAATCGGTTCTGCTGTGAAAAAATCACATATTTATATCCCGAATTTACCTCTTCATGTTGCTGATTTAATCTTAAAAAAACGCGAAGCAATTTTGTCTCCTAATCCTCAGTCTTTCAAAACTATAGAGGTCAACGGTGAACGCTTAACATCCCGCCGAGAGATTCGTTTAAAACACAACTATGTTTTGACATTTCATACAGTAAAGACAGATGGCAACAATGAAGAAAAATTTTATCGTTTCGTCTACTACAATCGATTTCTTGACCCGCAAGCTTAGTTTATCAATGCTCATGGTAGCTGCGTTTGCATCTCCCAGTTTTGGACAAGCCAAAGTAGCAGAAATTGTGGGTAAGCCTACTGTTAATGATGACCGAGTGACTATTCGCATCAAAGTCAAAAGTGCCGAAGAAAGACCAATTATGGGTCTACAAGATACTGATTTTAAATTATTAGTAGATCAAAAAGAAGCTGTATTTAAAAATAAAGATTGGAAAAGTCCAGAAGAAACTACACCACCACCAGCCTGGATTATCGTCCTACTAGATTTTAGTGGCAGTATGAACAAGCTAGATAGTAGAGGGACAAAAAAAATTGAGGGGGCAATTAAAGCCATTCGCCAGTTAACTAGCGTCTTAAAAGACCGTGGAGAAAATACCCAAGTAGCAATTGTTCCTTTTGGTGAAGCTGGTGCTAATTGTCCTCAAGGATATCCTGTGAATAAAGATACTCTTGATAAGTTTTTTGCTGCTAATGATTTTAAGCTACAAAATAATCTTGATTACTTAGCAAGTTTAACTCCCTGCGCTTCTACCAACCTTTACGAACCTTTAAAAAAAGCAGTCAAGTTCTTAGCCAATACGTCAGACTCTCGCTTTTATCTGCCTAAAGATTCTCCTCAAACCCCACCTAGACTTTCAATTATTCTTCTGTCTGATGGTTATCACAACTTTGCCAATGAAGCCCAGGATTTTCAAAGTTTAACCACTCTTTTAAAAAGAAACACTAATATCATAGTTCATACTTTGGGGTATGGTTTAACCCCCGAACAATTAGCTCAAAAATATAAGCTTGGTAAACCAGCTACTCGTGCAGATATTAATAGCGGTAAGGTTCCAGAAGCAGAATTTGTAGATCAACAAAGGTTAGCTGAAATAGCCAAAATTACCGGCGGAATAGCTGAGTTTTCGGGAGATGCGGAAGCCATTGCTGAAAATCTCCGAATTTTCCTCAATGCTTTGCTAGGAGAGTACGAAATTACCTATACCCAACCTAACGCCGAACGTGGTTCTAAACATGATGTACAGGTTGTAGTGACTTCCTCAACCAATAAACCAGTGAAGTCTCCAGCAAAAGCTTACACAATAACCGTGTTTGGTAGGTCGCTTCCTTTAGCAGTGCGACTGGCTATGTTGGCGTGCATTTTAGTTTTAATTTCATTGGGTGGTATCTTGCCATTTTACTTTTGGGGTCAACACTTAAAAAAAGAAGCACTAGGAGATTAATTACAGCAATGAATATTCTACTCAAGTTAGCATCTCCACTTTTTGTAATTCCGTTAATTGTCTCTGGCTGTACTTCTTCTTCAGGAAATACACAAAATGTAATTTCTCCCAATCCCAGTAAATGTCCAGATAAATCTGATGCTGTTCTTGATGCAAAAAAAGTCAAAACTATTAACCTTAGTACACAAAAGATTACAGAATCAGGAATAGTTAATCAGGATAAATCTGTCGGATATGTTTTTGAAGCTCAAGCAGGTCAAAAGTTAGTTTATAACACCATTCAAAAGGTTTGTATTTCGGTTTATACCCCTGACAATCAACTTCTCAATAGTGGCGTTCTACCCATAACTGGAAAATACACCGTTCAAATTGCCATACCTCAAGGTTCAACAACTTTTGATTTAGCTATGAATTTAGAAACACAATCAACACCATCTGTTCCATCTCCTACTGTCACTCCCACAACTGTCAACCCCCCTTTAGTGACTACTCCCCCATCTGTTAGTCCCAGTCCTACACCTACAAATACATTCATCTCTCGCCCATTGCCAACCAAATTAATAGAAGATTACTTTGCCGAAATTAATAATGATCAGTATAGAAATGCCTGGAATATTTTACCTGTTGAACTTCAGGAAGATAAAAAACTCCATCCCAATGGCTACGATTCTTTCTTGGAATGGTATAAGGGTAAAGTTGATTTTATCAATATTCATAATATTTCGTTGGTGGAATCTAATCAAAATTCTGCGACGGTCAAAATGAAAAGCACTTATGATATGAAGTCCGGAAAAAAAGCTCCTGTGAATCTTAAATTTTACATGATTTGGAATAAAAGTAAGCAAAAATGGGATATTAGCGAAACTAAAGTTATTGATTAATATTCAACAAGTAAAAATAAATATTTTATGATCAATAAAATTTTTCCTAAATATTGAGCCTGATAAATCAAACAATATTATTCACTATCAAACATTATGAAAAGAATAATTTGCTATTTAACATTATTAATAATTTCTGGATGTCAGCAAGTAACCACATCTGCTCCAGTTGCTTCAACTTGTCCAGAAAAACCTGCAAATACACTAGCAGAGAAAGATGTTCAAGAAATTGTTTTGGACGAGCAAACCTTATCTAAGTCTGGTCAAGCTAGTGCAAATAAATCTATAGGATATAAATTTGCGGCTAAGTCTGGTCAAAAATTTAGCTTTTCAACTGATACCGATATTTGTGTTTGGCTTTACACACCAGATAGTCAGATTTTGAATGGTGGTGATTTACCACAAACTGGTAAATATATTCTCCAAGTTGCGGCACTAAATGGTTCTAAAACCTTTGACATGAAAATGACTTTAGGTATTCTTCAAGCTTCTACAAGTCCAACTGCAACACCTTCTGATTCTATTACGCCTAGTCCCACTAGTGTCATACCTACACCTACACCTACACCTACACCTACACCTATACTTACACCTACATCAGGAGCAGATTTAACTCAAGAACAAGCACTGAATATAGTTAAGGAATGGTATGCTGCTAAACCTCAAGTCTTTGCACCGCCTTTTGATACTAGCTTAGTTGATAAATTAGCCACAGGAAAACTGTATGAAAAAACTACTAGTTCTGACCCAGATATTGGCCCTATCGCTTGGCTGAAAGCAAGTAATTCTTACTATAAATATAATCAATCTGAAATTAGGAATGTGATAGAGTTTGCCAATTCAGGTAAACAACCATATATCAAAGTGAGAGTTTTTGAAGAACTGTATCTTTATGGTCGCAACGGTAATATTGACCGACAGAACTCTGGCTCATACCAAGGTAATTTTATTTATTTTTTTGAAAAAGATAGTAATGGTGTGTGGAAAATTTATGATTATTCAAAGGTGAACTAATGCCAAAAATATATCGCAAAATCAAACGTTCAATCAAATTAGATAGAGTAGCTATTTTAGTTGCTTTAGTTATTTCACCTATCATATTGGTGATAATTTTAGCACTAAATATTTTTAATAAAAAAGAAATAACAGCAAGTAATAAGTGTCATAGGGAGTTAACGATTGATTTAGTGTCAGGTAATTTCACTACCGTTAAAAATACTGTCAATAAAAATCAACTAATTTGTTATTATTTTAATGTCTTAAACAACGATAAAATCGTGTTATTTAGCAAGAATAAAGTTATTTTTAGAACCCCCGACAATCATCAGAATATTGTACAAGGCTCATCAAATTTAAATTTGTCTAGTGCAGGTATCTACTCTATTGTTATTACTACAGAGCAAGAAACTGAAGATTACCTGTTTACGCTAAAATTAGAGAATAATCAAATACTAAAAAAAACTCAGTTAAAAATAGTTGATAAATTCTCGTATAAACAAGAAAATACGAATCAAGAATCTACGAATGAGGCGTTACAACCGACTTATAATGTGGTTACACCTCCGTCTTTTAAACCCAATTCAAAATTGCAAAGCATAGTTAATGATGTTGTATCTCTGGTGGCATCAAAAGGTTTGCCAATCGATAGATTATCTGTCAGTTTGATTAATTTAAAAAATTCTGACTGCTGTGCCTATGCTCAATATT
>NZ_CP047246.1 GCF_009856605.1 Trichormus variabilis 0441
CAAAAAAAGTTAAAAAAAATTGAACGCCTTTTTCGGCTTGATTATCTTCAAAGTTCTTTAATCAGTATTAGATTTGCATCTATTTATGCTTTTATTTTTTATGGGCTGTTTGGGTTGGCAGATATATTTTGTTTACCCGAAACTAAATTCGTATCTATTCCTATTAGAATAGGAGTTTGTATTACAGCAATGATATGGTTACTTACATCCTTTTTTGAAAATTTTTTCAAAAAATTCAATCAAATTATTATAGTATTTGTTACATTGATAGCAAGCGGAGGCATTATATATATGATTGCCTCTTCTCGGTCTACTGAATTGGGATATACAACATACTATGCTGGCTTAATTCTTGTAATGTTTTATATATTTCTTTTTTCTAGGCTATTATTTTTAAATGCTATGTTAGTTGCACTATTTATAGTGGCGGGCTATGGAATAATTGCAGTTATTTATCAAAACTCGCTTTCTTCTTTTCAGAATACAGGACTATTTATCAATAATACTATCTTCCTAGCCATTTTATGTGTCGTGGGGTCAATCGCCTGTTACCTTTTTGAGCAAAATTCAAGATTAGATTTTTTGACAAGATATACTATTGCCTATAAAGCTCAAGAACTTCTTGCATACTATGAACATACTAATCCCACACCAAAAGAACTTCTAGATATGATCAATGGAATCAGGCATTCACCAAGAAAACTTCAAGAATTTTTGACAGAAATATTAGCATTTCAGAGTAGTAAAAGCGGTAAAAATTGATATTTAATAATATTAATTTCTGGGAATACTGCTGCTATTGTGGCAAACTTTTCCTTTAAGTCATATGACATTTAAACAGGTAGATAAAGAGCAGAACTATCACTGGGTCTAGCGTGCAGATATCTACTGGTAGTCGAAACATTAGCATGACCCAAAGTCTGCTGCACCAACCCAATATTCGCCCCGCGTTCTAAAGAATGTGTAGCATGGGCATGACGCAACCAGTGGGGTGACACCTTAGCATCCAACCCCGCCCGTTTTGCTGCCGCCGCAATTATCTTATTAATAGTCTTGCGGTCGAGATGTCCCTTGCCCTTGCGACTGCAAAACATCGGATCACTATCAGCTGCATTCCCCCGCAACTGCATTAAATTATCCCAAACCGATTTGGGCAACAACACGGAGCGCGTTCTATTCCCCTTCCCCAACACCGTTACCTGTCCACTGTCACCTCGCGGTGCTAAATTCTTCCACTTAAGAGCGCACAATTCACTAACTCTTAGCCCAGCCGCGTATAATAACTGTAAAATCCCCCGGTTACGCAGATTCAACTCCATCCCAATTAGCCGTGCCACCTCTGATTCCGTTAACAACCGCTCATTTAAAGTGTCAGGTGTTTTGTTCAAACTCATAGCTGCACCAATATTCACCGGAGTCATGCCAATCTTCTGAGCAAACGATAGCAGCGATTTGACAGCCGAGAGGTAAGTTTTTTGAGTAACTGGAGCCAACCCCAAGCCATCCAAATGCCCCGCGAAATCGTAGAGGTCTTCTAAGGTAATTGTGGGAACTGGTTTAGCTACAAACGCCAAAAACTTGGTGATGTAAAGACGATAAGCTTCCTGAGAGCGTTGAGATTTCCCGTACAACCACATCTCAATCAACTTAGCCTGAGCATCAACCGGGGCTAACTTGGCTAGTTGTTTGCGTTCTTCGGTATGGACAAGGGCGACTGGGGACATAAACGCAGAGATATACGCGACAAAACGTGAATTGTGTCTCTTTCATTCTCCCACAGTAAGCGATCGCAGAATTTGGGTTTTCCATTCAATCTTGCCTGGCAAGCTCCAAACACGCATTATGTCACACAACTTATAAATATATAATTTGCTATATCTAACATAGTGTGACACTCATACTTTCAGTAGTGCTTAGTAATAATACATTTACCTGTTGTTAAAATCGCTCCCATTAGCTAACATTGATTTTCTTTCTAAAACTCTCATTTAGTAAGTGTCGGTGGGACGATAACATTGCCGCTTTAAGTGACAGTGCAGAGTGTGACTTAAAGGAAAAGATTGCCAAAAATTAAAGGATAAGCTTGCCGAACCTATAGCCAGACTGGTTTAGTGGTCAAATACCTGTCTTGCGAGAGTGCGATCGCAAAGCATAAAAATGCTCCAAAAGCCTACATTTAGCGTGGGACTCGCGGCAGACTTATTCTTGAATGAAATTTGACATTAATTCAGAATTAATCGACATAACAAGAGTTTCAGCCTTTACTGCGGCAAGCTTTTACTTTAAAAAACGGCAAACAATTCCTTTAAGTCACACACAGAGTGAAGTATGTCCCGTCCCTTTGGTCAAATTATTGTTCAAATCACAGATAGAGAGGGTATTAGAACTAGTCGATTTAGCGCACAGGAATGTTTTGGAAATTCCAACGCGGTTGTTGAGGAGTTTTTAGAGTTATTTAAATTTTAAAGCGATCACCTGTAAATGAATGGCGTAGCTTGCCGCCGTAGGCATCGCAAGTGAGTTTTATTTAAGTTTCATCATCTAACTCGGCTAAAATCTTATCAAGTCTGTCGTTGGTGTCCTTAGCAAGCTGAACGCATCGAACGCTTGCAGCTATTCCGCCAGCAGCAGTAACGCCTCCTTCTGGAACTTTGCCTGATAGTAAAAGCCCAGCACCTACAATACTAATACAGGCAGACAATGCAGTTGTAACTAATGCAAGATTGAAACTGTAACGCGCTTGTCTTAAGCGTTCCTGAGCAATGCTTAATTCTATTATTGAGTGAGAGTTAGGAATTGGCTTGCTGTTCATGGATTTTGCAGAGTATGTTGACTTCACACTTCTAATGTGGAGCAAAACCCTTGCAATACTGACTATACAATGATTTTGTTGTAACTGATTTGTGAGTATTCTATGATTGCCCTATGCCCTAGTTTTGACTGCGTAAATAATCGCTTATAAAAAAATCTAGCCAACTTATGACAGACCCAAGCCTTGGCAGAAAAAAAAGGAAAATTACCATCCCCGCCTCTCTAGAAGGTGTTGAAATAGCAGAAAAAGCTTTGGTAAGGCTAGGATTTGATTCAAAAAGCAACTTTGCAAAGTCTCAACTTTTAGCTCGCACTACAGTCACTAAATTTTTTCAATGTGAGCCTATTCAGCTTGATTCCTTTAAAAAGATATGTAAAGAACTAAAATTAAATTGGAGAGAAATTGCGGGAATACTAGAAAAAGAACAATCAGAGCAGTTAGAAATAAACGATTGTAATAGTTTAGATACTAATAAGGGGGTGGAGCCTGTGCAGACACTTCGCCGTCAAGTGACTGTAATAGATGAACAAAGTCAAATAATTCTAGTTGCTATTGTATTAGAAGGTGATATAAATTCAGTTCCAAATCATAAAGTTCTTGAATCGATTTTACGAGAGTATTCAGGGAAAACTATCAAAATTATTGATGTTAAAAAAGGCAGTATTAAATTATTCGTAGAGGGTTCTCAGGAGGATATAGAACGGCTTATATCTCTCATCGATTCAGGAGAACTAACAACAATTAGCGGTTTCCCTGTTAAAGATATTCAAGTTTTAAGCGAAAGTTCAAATGACGATGAAATTACCGAGTCTGATGATAAATGGCGTTTAGTACAGGAGATTATTAGTCATCCAGTTAAAGGTCGGAAATTAAGTTATGCCAACCTGAGCGGTGCTGACCTGAGCGGTGCTTACCTGAGCGGTGCTTACCTGAGCGGTGCTTACCTGAGTGGTGCTGACCTGAGCGGTGCTGACCTGAGCGGTGCTGACCTGAGCGGTGCTGACCTGAGCGGTGCCGACCTGAGCGATGCCAACCTGAGTGGTGCTGACCTGAGCGGTGCCAACCTGAGCGATGCCAACCTGAGCGGTGCTTACCTGAGCGGTGCCAACCTGAATGGTGCTGACCTGAGCGGTGCTTACCTGAGCGATGCTTACCTGAATGGTGCTGACCTGAGCGGTGCCAACCTGAGCGGTGCCAACCTGAATGGTGCTGACCTGAGCGGTGCCAACCTGAGCGGTGCCAACCTGAGCGGTGTCAATCTGATCCGTGCCAACCTGAGCGGTGCCAGTCTGAGCTTTACTATCCTGAGCGGTGTCAATCTAGGCTTTACTATCCTGAGCGGTGTCAATCTGAGCGGTGCTGACCTGAGCGGTGTCAATCTGATCCGTGCCAACCTGAGCGGTGCTGACCTGAGCGGTGCCAACCTGAGCGGTGCCAACCTGAGCGGTGCCAACCTGAGAGATGCCAACCTGAGAGATGCCAACCTGAGAGATGCTATTGTTGTAAACGCCTTATTTGGAGAAAGTTTAGGTCTTACAGAGCATCTGAGGCATGACCTGAAGAGGCGAGGGGCAATTTTTGGCGATCGCCCTCCGCGCCCTCCGCGCCCTCCGGTTTTTGCTCCAAGATAAAAGGCGATAGCGTAGCGGTAGCGAGTCCGCGTTCGCGTAGCGTCTCGTAGAGAGCGTCTGTCTACGGCGGTAAATTATGCTCCCTAGTTCCAGTTTCTTAGAGGAAAAATAGCGATCGCTAATAGTGGGAATGGTATGAAATCAGATGCTAGCGTTCGCACCCAATGCCATCGTTGTCCCGCCCATCGCAAGCAACCTTCAAACAGGTATGATGTTACACACTTTTATGTATATCTGTTATATTCAAAGGGTGTTTAAACCTTTTGTTAAACACCTATTTTTGACAGGAATAACCTGTGTGTATTTGAAGTGTACAATTGTATTTTTAAAATTAAAAGTTTTAATTAAACTATTTAATTTCATTATAAATAATGATGCCTATATTTCAAATTTTTTCTCATTTTTACCGACGAAGGCAATGGTTTTGTAATAACCTTGTAAGATAGCGTTACTTAGATATCTAATCTCTCAAACCATTGCAATACAAGAGTTCCGAAGATTATGTCAGGCATAAAAAAACCTTGTAAGATATCTTACAAGGTTTGGCTTATTTAATAGTAGTAAATAACGCTTGAAACTCTTACCATATAAAGCTTTCAGCGTTTCAAATCGTCAATTTCGTTGGCGGTCAACGGTCACATCATCATACTAGATATGTATTAAGAAAAACATATCTTGTAAAATAAAAATATGAGAAAATATTAATAAATAACTATAAGTTCAGTTAGTAAATTAATACCGTTCAAGTATATCTTATATTCAAATTTTTATCAAAAATTCTTGTTGACGTGTATTGACAACTACAAAATTTATAATATAATTAAATAGAAAAACTTTGCTAAAAAAGCACAAGATAGTTTCGCATCAAGTAAAAGTAATATTTCGGCAAAGTCTTCAAAATCTTATTACCCGCTTCATGGAATTTGATAAGTGAGAAGCATTATGAAAAATTTGAACTCACGCGAAATTTGCGTGAAATATTTAGATAGTTTAGAAACTAAGCAAAGAATCAACGATACTAAAAATGCTTTGCTCCGTTACTTTGTTCCCAGTGTAGGAGGCCCTGCTGTATCAGCAGCAAAACGTAGACCTATGACACCGGAAGAAGCTAAGGCAGGATTTGAATTTCTCAAACAAATCTCTCTAGAAGAACTTGCTAATGCACCAGATTGGGCATTAAAAACTTTAGAAGAACGTGATGTTACTTCATCTCAAAAAGAAAGAGTTAGAGGTGATTTGAGAAATTTGGTTGACTGGGCAATAGAAAAAGGATATCTGCCGCCACCACACAATCCCATACCCCAGGACATCTGCGATCGCATTCAATTAGGCAGATTTGAAGGGCTAAATTTAAACCCAGCGACATCTTTTGATATTTTCCAAGAGTATTTTCAGCAGCTACAAGACCAAGAAGCTAAAAACGATGTTAAAAATGGCATTATTCGTTATTTTGTACCAGCTACAGGTGGCCCTTTACTTTTTCATAAACCTGCTCTTGAGTCAGAAGTTACAGCTGCTTTTCAGCATTTAAAAAGTGTACCTTTGGAATACTTGAATGAAGCACCTTCAATTGTTACACCTGCGCTTGAAGCGTTAAATCTGTCCCAAACTCAACAAACTCGTATTCGTAGTGTATTACGTGATTTTATAGACTGGGCAAGAAACCAAAGTTACCTGCCAGATCCTAACTATATTGCTCCTTGGGGTGGAGAATATACACCTATACCTCTAGCTATCTCTGCATTTCCAGAAAAGTCGAAGTCAGTATTAGACATTTATAATAGCTACTGCAAATATTTACAGAACCAGGGTAAACAAAAAGAAATTGCGGCGTTGCGAAGTATAGTTCTTAAATATCTTGTACCAGCTTGCGGTGGTTCTACATTAAAAGGTAAAAAAGCTTCTAACACTGAAATCAACACAGGAATCAGTTACCTTGAACAGACATCGATAGAACAGCTTTACAATGCAATTGAATTAGTAAAATCACAATTTGAAATATCGGGCGTAGAAAGCCAAAAACGCTATACACCGCGCTCAAAATTGAAAGCTTGGATTGATTGGGCAAAATCTGAAGGTTATTTCAGTAAAATTGAGGCGCGTCAACAACCACAACCCGTGTTTAACACATTCTATAAAAATGGTGTTCGTCGCAAAAGGAAGAAACCGGGTAAAAAATTACATGAGAATCGTTGTCCAGTACACGCTTTGTGCGCTAAAAAATTTTCCGATGACTACATTAATCCCAATTTAAAGCAGCAAATTGAAGATTATAAAGCGTGGCGATTATCCAATGATGTCCGACCTGGAGCTATTGTTACCGAGGAAGAACAACTTTTGCAGATTCTTGGTTGGCTTCACCGTTATGAGAATGTACCTCTGGAGCAATTATCTTTTGAGTGTTTAATTACTAAAAGTCCGTTATTATTTTGGGCAAAAAATTATTCAGATTATCAAAAGTATTTTTTCGCACGAGAACAAGGTATACAAACAGCCAGAAAACAAGCTGATCAAGACATCGAGCGTGTACGACATTATTTAGATTTTACCGGTACTAACCCAAATTCTCAGAAGAAGCGAATATCGTTAATCATTGCTGTCGGTAAATTCCTTTACAGAGACTTGATTGGTACAGATGATTTCCCTACAGCCAAACCTATCCCCATTATTCTCCGCTTACTTCAAGTTCAGGATGAAATAGGTAAAAAAGCCCAAAGGACTCCACAAAGCACCAGCTATCATGAAACTTCGGTTTCTTGGTCAGAAGCTATCGAGGCGATGGAGAAGCAACGTCGCAGAGCAGATCAAGTAATTCTTTATACTACAACTACTTATGTTAGAAGAGGTTATCGTGAATATCAGCGACCAGAAACAGCTCTTGCCCATGAGCTACAAAAATTTCTAAGTATTGCCTTCTGTATTTTAGTGCCTTCTCGTTCACGGACATTTTATGAATTACGCATTGGAGAAACATTCAAGGAAGGTATTTTGACTGAAACAAAATTTTTATCTGTAGAGGAGGTAAAAAATCAATGTAAAGAGAAAGATTTAAAAGACAATATTAAATTTTATATACATCTTAACGAAGAAGATTACAAAAGTGGTAAATCTATAGCTCCAGTTTTAATCAATAACGGTGGTTGGTGGGTTGAACTGCCAAATATAAATTTTGGTGATAAATGTTTATATGATTATGTTCGCCGTTGGTTAGCATGGGGTAGATATGCTAGAAGCCCAATAGAACACAATTATTTCTTTCGACACGCATTCAGCCCAAAGCCCTTGAAGACTGGTAATTGGGGAAGTAGGATTAGAAATATTTTTAATACATGGACAGGAGTACCTGTACCACCTAATAGTGTACGCAAAATGTTCGCCAGCCAATTTCCAGATTATAGAGGAAGTGCCGCTTTACTTTTACAACACTCTGAATCAATTCATGAGACTAACTATGATATGCGTCATAGTTTGTTAAAGATGCAACCTGTCATCAATGCTAATCAACAATTCATTGCAGATAGATTAGCAGAATATTCCCAAGATGTAATTAATAATTGATAATCTTTACAAAAGTAAATATCATGTTTTTATTGTCTCAAATTTACCACAATAAATAAACCAGTTTTTAAGTAGAATATTGGGATTTTAGGAAATAAAGATAAATAACTGTCTTTATTTCCTATTCCCCATTATCCAAAAAATAGATACAGTTAACTAAAAATTTCAGGATAAGCCAAGTATTAATTTAATACTCTATATCAGTATTATTCATTTTTTGCATTTTATCAGCAAATTGTAGCATTACCTTGGGGATTGTAATCTCATCAAAGTCTATCAAATCAGTATTCTTCTTTTTAATATTTATCATTTTGAGAGATAAGAAGTATCTACAATTCATTAATAAGGCAACCAGAAATATTTTATAAATTCCAAGAAAATATTTTATATCTTTTTGGGGAATATTTCCAGAAAAAATATACTGAAACAGAACGACATCATCTAAAAGCAGAAGCCCAACATCATCTAAATTGCTAAATTTAACTTGCATTAATACTGATTCATCAATGCAACACTCATACTCCTTATTTAGCGGATTTTCATAATCAATTGAAACCCAAGCTTTTCTAATACCAAATTTGTCATAATAAATATTATCGACAATACCACATATACTTTTTAAAAAAGGACGTAGAACTTGCACGCGTGAGCCAATTTTAATTTCTGGTGACAAAGGTAAAATTACGTTAATTAATAGTTCTTCTGATTCTTCAAAAAAAAGACATAATCGTGGACTTGAAGAATCAAATTTACGAATTATAATTTGTCTTTCAGGCTTCACCGCTTCGGCTTTCTTATCTATCTCATCTAAATCAGAATCTTCCACTTTGCTAGGGAGTAATAATTTAGTGGAATAGATTTCTGAACTAGCTATTTTTTTACTTTTTTCTTCAGAAGACAGAGGAATTATTGAAGTATCTGGTTCTTTACTTTCTTGTTGTTCAGGGAGATAGTTCAGTGAACTACCCCACTTTTTACCTTCCTCTTCAGTAATCAAAGGATTTGGGTGAATTGGGTGAAACCCATTGCCCTGCAAAGAGTCTTCAGGTGAAGTGTTGGGTGTAATTGGGGTGTCAGACGGAGTAATATCGGGTGAAGCTTGAGGTAGGGTTGATTGCTTGAACCCAATTCCTTTTAAACCCTTCCAAGACTTACCACCGCCTGGCTTAGATATATTTATTTCCTCTACTTTTGGAAATAATCTTTTAAATCTAGCAATTACTTGGTTTGGAGCTTTAACATTTTTATCTGAGTTAGTTGGTTGTTGACTCCAAATAGCTTTACGCTGACCATTCTTATCTATTTCATAAATCAAAATGTCATTGTCTTGATACCATTGCTCGAGTAAATCCCAAATTTCATGAGCAGTTACAGTACCGTTCGGTTCATAAGCTAATCCCACATCTTCACAAAATTGAAGTAGATGAGAGTTGTCTTTCTGGATATTTTCTAAAGTTTTTTGAGTACAGCTATAATCAATTCCGTCCCGCATTAAATCCCCTAAAGCTTGCAGAACCCGATTGAGAAATGCTGGTAAAACCTCGTTTTGAATAAATTCTGTATCATTTTGAAATCGTGGGTCTGCTTGAAGTTCACCTTTAGAACTATCTGCGGCAGCTTTAAAGATTTTAGAAAAATCCAATATAGCCCACCGAGAAGTGATTGATTCAGAAATCGCTTTTAAATTTGGTGTATCATTGATATTAAATAAGCATATTGCTGATGGTTTATAGTCTATTCCATCCCTACCCCTCTTTGAGGTAAGATTATTACCAGTAATAAAAGCTTTGAGAGATTGCAGCTTATCAATAGATGTTTCATTGAAGTTCTCTGATGCCCAGTTAACACGACTATTTATCAACTCTGCTAACGCACTTTTAGTTCCATGATCATATTTGTAGAAATCAGATAAAGTAAGTCCAGTCACTCCTTGATAGCCATACATTGCTGCTACAATTTCTCTGAGCGTATCTTTACCGTTACTTCCGTCACCCTTAAGCAGTAACGCACGTACCAAACGTCCCTTGTGCTGCCGCACTGTTGCTAAATCTAGTGATGCTGCAATTGTCCGCAGAAAAATTTCTTGTTCTGGTTTGTCTAAGGCTTTCAATAAGCGATCGCAGTTTGTGTGATCTGCATTTGGATTATAAGTAACTATAGGTTTGTAGATGTAGTAAAGGTTGGGAGTATGATTAATAAGTTTCCATTGAGGAATAGACCCTTTCCATTCAATCTGTAATACCCCATTAGTACAATTCAGCCCTGGTGGGTTAATTAGTTCAGAGTTAACCTCACAACAATACTTAGCCCATCGCAAAACCTCATTAACACAAGCTGGTTTAGCATAAGGAAAAGTTACTCCATCTTTTTTTCTCTCAACGGTATAAGAATTACAAAAATCTGTAATTTTGCGCCGTTCATCCGACTCAGAACTTTGTTGGTAATGAGTACCAGTCCAGTAATACAGTGTGTTATTAACACAAATCCAAGGTTTGTCTCCATACAGGAAATTTAAGGCTCTTTGGAGAAATGTTAATTTTGGTTTATCTGAATTATCTGAATTATTTAAATTAGGCGGATGAAGCAAATGATTTTCTGTATTTTCTTGTTTTGATGGTAAAGTCCCTCCAAATTGTTGGATAAATTTTTTAATATTCATATTTTTTGCTGCTCCCTGTTTCAACTAACTCATTTCTTTAAACAAGAAATCTGATATACAGTGTAGTAACAAAAAATACTTTTAAATATCGAATTATTTCTAATAGACAAATCTTTATGATTATGAAATTTAGGTAAATGTCTTCAAACCATTTCATCTTGCCGAAAATTACACGGAGTTTAGATCAACGCCAATCTGGTATGCCATCTCCAGAAGAGATTGGTTAGCTTCCAGCCATTCCTGCGCTTCCTGTTGTAAAATCAGCGATGAACATTTCAACATTAAAAGTCGCTGAATCATTTGTTCTAGTTTTATCCGCTCCAGGGGCAGTAATGACAATTTTTCTGTCATACAGTACATTTTTACCCAATAGCGTGCCTGAGTATTGGCTTGCAGTCTCAAGCGGATTATTTGGCGATAGTCTTCTGAATTTAAGATTTCATCTTGAAGTGGGACATCCTGTTTTATTGCTATTTGATTAGTATCCTCCAATTTAGAATTTGGTACAGAAGGTTCAGTCACTGAAAAGCATTCGTTCTTTAGAGTGATAATATGTTTGCTATCAATTTTGATATCAACAGGCTGTATGACACTCGAAGTAATTGATTTGGCAAGAATTTCATTATTAAATAAGCTTTGCTTATTTTCATTCAGCAATCCGCTCTGGGAAGAAAGACATTGGTTTTGCTTATCAGTTATAACATTTAAGAATTTTGAAGAATTAGTAGTTGAAAAAGATTTTTGCATTTGATCTAAATCAGCATTAGGCGTTGCTGGAGGCAACGCTAATGCTGAAGTCATGTACAAAACCTTCATATATGGGGGGGGTGTGTAATTTTCTAAAGCCTGTTCCTGTTTCACTTGTGTTGAATCGGTTTCAGCCACTATCTCTTCTAACCACGGATCTGGAATTTGAGGGTATTGTCCAGGATTGAAAATGGCTATGTTGCTCTTAGAGCAAAGGTTTACAGGCTGTTCTTCTTTAAGGTTCTGGTGGTCAGGGTGCCATAAGGGTAAGTAGAGTTGCTTGTATAAGGTTGTCTGGCTAATTCCTTTACCGTACTGTGCCTTGGATGCGGCGATGATGGACTCTACGCGATCGCTTGTCCGTTCTGGAAATGTCAGAGTTTGTTGTAAGTGTGCCACAATCGAGCGAATGCGCTCTAATGTTTCCTGCTGTCGCTGCTGATTGGGATGCAATTCGATGACTTTGTTTTCATCAACTGTCCCAAATTGCTCTTTGTAGCTATTTACCCGTTGTGGGTAGCTGGCATAGGGAGTGTAATATCTTTCACAACTTTGGGCCCATTCTCTGGCTCGTTGCTCAATTTCATGTTGGTGGCCACACCATTTCTCGTATCCTGGGCTATTACGAGATGTGGTGACTATATAATCTACCAGTTCTTTACCACTTAAATGACGAAAGACTACACCTAGACATCCCATGTTTTTCAGCAATTCGTTTGTCTGTCCTGGCCCTGTCCAGCCTTCAGTAATGCGTTCTGTTAATTCATGTTGCCATTGTTTGGCTTTACTACCTTGACCATAGGGGAATTTTATAACTTTTTTGCTTTTAGCTTGGGCGATCGCCGCTGCTAATGTTTCGTAATCTTGCCCTGCTGCTGACCAGTCGGCGGTATTGAGTAAGTCTTCAATATTATTTGACCACGGCTCTAGGCTGTCATCAAGTAAATAGGAGCCTGCCTGCAATGGTAAACGATGGGCATTAAAGTTGCTGGGTTTGCCTTTGCTATATGCCTTGCAGTTGGGGAAAATTTCTAACTCCCCACCTCTAATTTTGAAACCAGCCGCTTCCAAGGCATACTGAACAGTGCGGGCTAGACTGTAGGAATGTTGGTCATCTTCTAAGAAATAATATATGTGCAGTCCGCCCCGTTCACTTGATTGTATGGGAACTGGTCGGCATAAACCAATTTCTTCCATGCAGTCCAGTACCTGTCGATATTTTAGTTCGTCGCTGGTAGGGTGTAGGCTGCTAAGTTGGTCAACATCTAATAGTAGATAGTTGGTTTCTTTATCAAATCGTAGACCTATTAAAATATTGGGGTTTAAATATTGTTGCCATAGATTTCGCGGTTCCAAAGGATGGCGAGTCTCAGTTCGCCAATTTGGGCGTTCTCCAGTGTTGGGTGTGGGTGCGTAGATGAAACCCCAACCATGATGAAAGTGTTTTAAAAACCTTTGCCCTAGTGGGTCTGATGGTAACAGGGTAGGTTGTGCTGCTGTGTTTTTGGCTTGCACCATTCTTTTATGCTCCGATGATAACTGCGTTCACCGGGGCTACCCAGAAGCATTGATTAGTAGTGCTAATATCAAGCGCTATACAACTTTTAGATTTGCTTCTTGCAGTTTCTCTGTTAAAAAAACTGCTATCTTTAGCCTAGAACTCTTATACTTACGTGTGTCATTAATGTATCAATTAGAAAATCATCCAAACTGAACATAATTCCCACCAAAAAGAGCTTTCTTCTAAAATTGCTGATAGTATCATTTATTACAAATGATTTAACTTGGTAACAGCACTTTCCACTTTGCTTTTATCACACATACATTGCTAGACTAAGATTGCTTTTAAATAGGCGGTTGGTTGCCTGGGAGCTAAACGTATGTCTGGCTGATGGGTAGCTGGCCGATTTCTTGTGTAAATTTTTAAAACTGTTAACTCTGCTCGTTTAAAGCTTAAAATCAACCAATAAATGCTTGAGTAAGCACAAACGAACCTGTTGTGTTAAGACAGGGAAGTAAATTCCAGTTTTTGACTTAAAAGATTTAATATTCACGACATTATCCTCATTTGCGAGGCATCTAGCCGTAAAACTTATCCCTGATTATTTGGATTCTTGTAGTTATTGCTAAAACTTGCTTTGAATCTAGGTCGGGAGAAATTGTAGTGCTAGATGCCTTTTTTACTAATTGTTGAAAAAAGGGCATACCATCCCGTCCCCTATGTGCTAATATTGCAAACAGGGGTCGAGTCGTAACGATTCATAAGGTTTCGTTAGCTTTGAACAATTTGGTGTAAGACCGGCAAGTCCTTGTAACACCAAAACTGTCGTCTAACGGCTCGCCTTAACATTCTGACTATCTGAATATGATGTTGCTGTTTTAGTCGGTTCGCCTCCTCCATACATCGATTGAAAACAGTATTACTGACACTGTTGCTCTTGATAGAGTAGCATGAAAAGCTACTTGGGAGTTAATAAAACAGGCTGGTTCTTCATTAGCTATTTACTTTAGGTTGTCTGTTGTTCCAGCAAGATGGGCATTTATTACTGTGAAACATGTACTAATAGCTTAGTCATAATTATTAAGTATCAGTCACTTGTGCGATCGCAGCAGTAAACAACCCAGTAAACAATAGCCCCCAAAAAAGTGGGGGCATAAATTTTACAGCTATTACACCAAAATTGATCGCACTAAAATACTCATTACTTCACCTGTATTACCAGTTGGTAACAAAGGACTCCAATCACCAACCTCAGCATATCGAAGTTGGTGCAGACTGCGAATTGTAGCAGTAACGGCTTTAGAGGAACCAATCAACGTATGTTTAATTGGTTCTCTTTCTAGAGTTGCTTGAGAGTCAGCTTGATTTATGGCGGGGTGGTTAGCACCTGATAAAAAGCTTTGAGTTACATCTGCACCTTCTTCTGGTGTACTCGCTATTGTTTGTTGAGTAATACTCTGTGTCATCATTTATCTAGGGGAGAAAGTAGCGAAGCTGCTATCAGCCGCCATGCAACGGCTGAAAACGCTACCCAGAAAGAGTTTCAGAAAAATTTTTCAACTTTTACCCTAAAATGAGATTTTGACAAATTGGATGCACATTTAAAGGTGTACCATTTAAACCTCACTGATTTTTACAGCCTGAAACCCGTATCGCCACGTTACTAAATGCAGTACCAAATAGCCTAAGCTTCAATTGGGACAGTAAAAATAACGTTTTTCGACGATTTTCGGGTTGGAGAGCAATTTTATTTTTGTAACCCTTCCGTAGCAAGACTTTCAGAGGTTACGTGGCGGCTGATAGCAGCTTCGCTACTTTTCCCCCATCTAGTCTCCCGATAAAGGGGGTAATAGGCGATCGCTTTTCCGGTTGGCGCTGGGTGCGATCGCTTTCAACTTTTGAGTATAGCAATTTAGGGGAATAGGGGAATAGGGGAATAGGGGAATATTGATGATGTTCCCCTTATGCCATGCCAAAATGATGGGATGGCAAAACCCGAAGATACAGTCAAACTGATAATTGGCAAAGAATTAAAGATCCGTTTTAAATCCCTGTGCGTCCAGGCTGAAACGGATATGAGCAGTGTTGCTAAAGAGTTAATCGCTGCTTGGTGCGATGAGCAGGAACGTAAGATAGCTAGTGGTCAGCCAAAAAAATTATGACAGGGCAAGATAGCGAAAAGGGAAAGGGTTTTTTAAGTTTTACCTTTTCCCTTTCTTCAGCCTACTCCTGTCAATATTTGCGTCGTGAATTACTAGCCAAAGAGGTTTTCAGCCGTAGCATGGCAGATAGTGTTACGCTCGCGACTTTGGGGTTCAGCCGGGATACCGATACCGTTGGCGAATGTAATACATATTTGTATTTGAAAGTATTATTTAAGCTCAAACCTTCAATCTGCCGTTGCATCTTTTAGTTGTAATACTTTTGTTTATGCTTTTGTAACACTTTCGCCAACAGTATCAAATCTTCCGCGAACCATTTCTCCTTTTCCACATCCCGTGAAAAGTCAGACTTAATATTTACTTTATAAATAGCCTCTCATTTCTGAAGCATATCATGAGTTAAAATCTCAATTTTTAGTTCAAATCACAGCTAAGGCTGTAACCCTTATTGGATAGGCATTCTGCAATTCGATATTTTTCACAATTCTTGATGTACCAATTAAGCTATAAGTTATTTGGTACAACTTTTTTGTACGGCACAACAAGGCTTTGAGGCTTATAAATTTCAGAGGCTTCAATTGGTACAGTTTAATTTCTAGCGATCACAGTAATGAAAGTGGCTCATCAAATCCTTAGCGTAAGTTTCGGTATGCCTGCTCATTTCACCCCTTAGCCAGAAAATATCTAAACTAACTTTGTCCCGTTGTGTTAATTCCTCGTAGGTAAAAGCCCTAAACCTTAATGCTCATTTTACCCCGTAAGCGCGTAAAGATTTTTGTACTTTTGTTCTTTAGCTGGGCTAATTCGATATCACCCGCAAAATAGTAACGACTTCCATAACATTGCATTAATATCTAGAATGGCAAAAGTAACTGGAGAGGTGAGACTAAAGGCTTAATTATGTATGCGTCTTAGAAAATATCAAACGAGTTTACTATGCTTCCAACCTACCTCTAGCAAGTTTTACCGCTCTAAATTAATATTATGCATCCTAAGTCTGTTGACTTTGTAAAGGAATGTCCCTTAAATACTAAAGAGATTATTGACCGAATCTTTAAAGACCCCGGCACTAAGTATGAGCTTACCGAGTTTGAGAGCTTGGGCAAGCCGATTCACGAGATTTTGTCCATCTACCCAAAAACCGCCGCCACTGGGCGCGATGCGGGAAAGACCAAGTACTATCTCAAAAGTTTTATCCCATTCTCATCTGGTAATGAAGAGGTGCAGGTGTTTGTCGAGGATGGCAAATCTGCCCCTGAAGAGATTGTGCGTCAGCTCTGGGTCTATAATCTGATCCATCAATACGGCTATAAGGACGATGAAATTGCCCTAGAGGTCAGCGTTCAGTTCGGAACTGAGGTCGGCACTAAGGCAGCAGATGTTATTGTCTATACCGACAATTCTAAGGAAACACCAAAGATCATTGTTGAGTGCAAGAAGCCCAAGCGCAAAGACGGCATTGAACAGCTCAAAAGCTATATGAATGCCAAAGGTGCGCCAGTTGCGGTCTGGTCTAACGGGAGCGACAATATTATTCTCTATCGTCCCTATCCCAAAGATTACGATACCTTGTCCGATATTCCTAAGCGAGGGCAGGAACCAAAGGATGTTCTGGAGACGAAAAAGACGATTTATCAGCTCAAACAGGATTTCAACTTCAAGAAGATTATTCAGGACTTGGAAGAGCTGGTTCTGGCTGATAGCGGAAAAGATGAATTCAATGAGATTTTCAAGCTAATCTTTGCCAAAATCTGGGACGAAAAGGAGGCATTACAAAATCGCCAAGGTGGAACTGTTGAGTTCGCAAAAGCCGTTGATTCTGATATTACCTATGATCGCATTAATGGTCTGTTCAAAAGGGCCTGTGAAGAATGGTCTGGCATCTTCAGAGATCATGAGGATATTGAGCTAGCCAAACGTCATCTACAGGTGTGTATTGGGCCCATTGAGGGGTTACGGCTTATGGGTTCCAATCTACGAATTATGGACGATGCCTTTGAATATTTGCTACCCACCGAAGCCAAGAAGAAGAAAGGCCAATTCTTTACACCGCGCCATGTAGTGGAGATGTGCGTGCGAATGCTCAATCCGACACAAAAAGAGTACGTCATGGATCCTGCCTGTGGCTCTGGCGGCTTCCTGTTACATGCTATGGATTGGTGCTACCCTGCTAACGACAACGAAAAGCGAGAACTACGCAAACACAGATATGCTGCCAAGTATCTCTGGGGCATTGATTTTGAGTCCCGTGCTGCCAAGACTTCCCGTGCCCTGATGCTAATTGCTGGGGATGGCCACACCAATATTTTCGGACCTGATGTTAGCAGTCTCGATCCCAAAACTTGGTATGAGAGTGCTTCTGGACAATCATTGATGCACGGTCTGCGGCAGGCTAAGTTAACGGCGGTCAAAATACCAGAAAACGAAACCTTGAAAGATGACGACAAGGCTTGGGAATATTTTGAGGGGTTGAAATTCGATGTCATCCTCGCAAATCCACCCTTTGCTGGGGAGATAAAAGATCGTAAGATGCTGGTTCATTACGATTTGGCAAAACCATCTCTAAAGCGTGCTGGGGACGACAAAGCCCCCAAGGAAGAGCGCGATGTGCTTTTTATCGAGCGCATTCTGAAGATGCTACGTCCTGGCGGTCGGGCTGCCATCGTTCTACCGCAGGGAAAATTCAACAATTCTTCACTGGCTTTCATCCGCGAGTGGATTCTAAAGAAAGCACGGCTCCTAGCAGTGGTGGGACTACACCCCAACACTTTCAAGCCTCACACTGGTACAAAGA
Organism: Trichormus variabilis 0441; assembly: GCF_009856605.1. Classification (NCBI taxonomy): domain Bacteria; kingdom Bacillati; phylum Cyanobacteriota; class Cyanophyceae; order Nostocales; family Nostocaceae; genus Trichormus; species Trichormus variabilis. The sequence continues at coordinate 17,865 of NZ_CP047246.1, forward strand.
CTTCGGTACTGTTTGTTCAGAAATACACTGAGCAGCAACTGGCCGATATCGCCCGTGTGCATGATGAAGTTGCTAAGGATTGCCCAGCCTATGAAGCCGAGATTCAATCCTTACTTGATGACGAGAGCGAGGTATCGGAGGAGGCCATTCCAGAAGCCGTAGCTGACCTAATCAGCGAAATTTTTAGCGAACCGGAAGCCGAGGATATAACAGAAGAGAACGGCGAAGACGAAGCTGGTGATAACGAAATGGTTGAACTGCCTAGTGATGAAGAGCGCCTTGTGCAAGCTGAAGAAAAGGTGGATAATCTGAAGGCTGAATTGAGTCGGGTGCAACAGCAGCTTGCTGATTTTGACATAGATGTAGAAGTCTTGAAGCAGCAACAGCAGGCTGAGATTGATAACATCACTAACACCTTCGATGGAACCAAGCGTGAACTCTCCACTTACCTAAAACCGATTAAGGCTGCACATAAGGAGGCAATGAAGGAGTTTAAAGTTGCACATAAACAAAAAATCAAACAATACAATGTTGAGATCAAGCGATTGGAAAAGGAAATTCCCAACGCGGAGCGTGATCTGAAGCTACTTACTAACCGGGGCAAGCTGGAGTTGATTCTGGCTGATAACGACCTTATTGCTACCCTCAAGGAACACTGGATTGTTGCCGAGGTGGCGAAAAGGCTGGACTATCCGATCTTTATGGCGGTTAGTGAGCGCGGCGGCAAGAATAATTCTGGTGATTACGAATATATGCTCGAAGATGGACATTTGGTGGAAGACATCAGTGGCCAGCCCAAGATCAATCAGGACTTGGTGAACTATGACTTTACTGCTGCTGATCTGGCTGATGCAACCAGCATCCCCGACGACCAGCTTTGTATAGCCGAGGCATTTGTGCGTTTTGCTCAGGAACAGGAATTTGCTTTCTGGAGGGCTAAGTGATGGCAGTTTGGAATAATATCTTACTCTCTTACATGCTTCATTTCAATCGTACTGATGCTGAATTCTTTAAGCTGGAATATGAACTTGCATTCAATAAAATAATCTCGTGTAACGGAGAGAGGTTAAGCACTAGAGCATTCGTAACAGACGGAATCCATGAATCTCCAGATATGTCAAGTCGTGATAAAGGAGTCACCTATATTTCAGCTAAGTGTGTAAAGGATAATGAATTTTCTCTTGATAATTGTATTTTTATTTCTGAAGTTCAGCACAGGAATAATCCAAGGACGCAACTTCAACCGTTCGACGTAATAATTACAACTGTTGGCACAATTGGAAATGTTGCTGTTGTAAGTGACAAAATAATTCCAAGCAACTCAGACCGTCATGTTGGCATTATCCGAATCAAAGACTTTGATGAGTTGTCGCCATTTTATTTGTCAACATTTTTAAACTCTAAATATGGGAGATTTCAGTCTCTAAGAGAAGCCGCAGGAAATGTCCAACTCAATTTGTATGTTCGGAATATTGGCAACATTGTTGTGCCAAGATTTGGTCAGCTTGAAAGAGAAATTTCAGACTTAACAAAGAAAGCATATTGTTTGAGAGAATCATCTAAAGAAGTATATATCCAAGCCCAACAAAGTCTCGAATCCGAACTGGGACTGGACAAGCTGCATTTTGACAAACCAGTGAGCTACACAGCGCAGTTTAGTGATTTGGAGATGTCGCACCGTAACGATGCCCAACACTATCAGCCTCGCTTTACTCAACTTCTAGAACATCTTGAAAAATTTCCGACAAAGCGTGTGCGTGAGGTCTGTCGCTATAACAGGCGAGGTATTCAGCCCATTTACTCGGACAACGGAACTCATGCGGTTGTCAACAGCCAACACCTTGGAGAAAAACACATCAATTATGATGGACTGCAAAAAACAACCGAACGTGCCTTCAACGCATCTCCGGAGGCACATATTCAACAAGACGACTTGTTGATTTACACTACAGGTGCATATATTGGCAGAACTAATGTTTATCTCGATGACATTCCCGCTTTCGCCAGTAACCATGTAAACATCTTGCGGTTATCACCGCAGATTGACCATGCATATATGGCAATGGTGTTTCAATCGATTGTCGGTCAATTCCAAACACAGAAATACGCACGAGGCAGTGCTCAAGCCGAGCTTTACCCAACAGATATCAACAAGTTTGTTGTCCCCCTGCTTCAACCCGAAAAGCAGACAGAAATCGGCAATCTGGTTCGTGAGAGTCTAGTAAAAAAACGAGAATCTTCCCAACTCCTCGACCAAGCCAAATCCCGTGTCGAACAACTCATCGAAGAAGCAGTAGGCAATTGCAGTGGAACTCACCCCGGTTTATAGATGTATACATGGTGAGGTGCTAACAGGAATGTGACTGTAATCTTGATATCAACAGTTTCATAAGCGAGGGTTATATTTCAAGGCTCAAACCCTGATTCTGTGGTAAAAAACCAGAGCTGCATCGCCATGTAGATTTATAACCCTGATTCCGTACCTAAAACTGTCACAAAAGAAATAACAGGGAATATGTCCACTAGTTTTTGATAAAAAACCAAAGTCATGAGGGATGGAAAGTTAAAAATCAAGCTGGAGTTGGTATTGAGCCGAGATGTGTGTAATTTTGAGCAAGATGGGCTGGAAACTCCTACTATATATACGTTTCAGCAATTTTCGAGTGAAATTGACATTCTGGTACAAATCTTGGGTATCTATAGCTACAAAAACCGGAGTATCTATTAACTTTATTTACAGATTTTACAACTTAGACAATAAGCATCTTTCGCAGTGAATTGTCTAAAACTCTTACAGGAAAAAGGTTATATTCATTTCTACCAAAGAGTATTTATAATTCTCTTTGGTAGACGAAAAGCAATTATTTACCCTCACGCTGGAAGGAAGTATGCGCCGCTAAAATCAGACGGAACTATTAAAAATGCTAAAAGCTATATACAGCAAGCTTTTCCAGGTATATTGCTTAAAATTACACACATCTCGGCTCAATACCTATTTCATATCAACAACTTGCCCAAAAATGGTTATTTAATGACCAAACACCATCTGTTTAGGTTATGCTGTCAATCAAACTAGATGCAAAATAGCAGTAAATACATGAGCCGGGTCTTCGCAGTATTTAATCAAGCCGGTGGGGTTGGTAAAACGACCCTAACCATGAACCTGGGATATCAACTGCAATTGCATAATTACAAAGTTCTCCTGATTGATATCGACCCCCAGGCTTCCTTAACGTCTTTTATGGGCATTGAACCAGAAAGCTTGGAAAAAACTCCCTTTGACGCGCTCATCAATGAAGAACCACTGTTCATCCTAAAAAACCAACATGGGATGGATATAGCTCCTACTAATATCAACCTCAGCGTTGCGGAAATTCAACTGGTCAACATGGATTTTCGTGAAGTCCGGTTGAAAGAAGCTCTTGAGCCAATTCGCCATGAATATGACTTTATCCTCATCGACTGTCCACCCAGTTTAGGGCTATTAAGTTACAGCAGCCTTGTCGCTGCAAGCCACCTGCTCATACCTATTGAAACCCACTACAAAGCTTTTCAGGGAACAAATCTACTGCTGCAAACAATAGCTCAAGTGAAAAAAAGAGGAAACCGCAACTTAAAAATAGCTGGGTTCGTTCCTTCTCGCTATGCCGCTTCCAACTCCCAAGACCAACGCACTCTCAAAGCTATCTCAGAACAATTTTCCGACATCGCCCTCGTCTTAGATCCCATTCCCAGGGCTACAGCTTTTGTAGATGCTTCTGAACAACAAGTACCCTTAGCCATCTACGAACCCAAGCATCCAGTTCTCAAAGTATTAGACAATATAGCCAAAAAAATGGAGCAATTATAATGGTTCGATCCCGCAAAACAGAACAACCCTACAAAGCTAAAGCCAATATTGATGTGTTGATGGGAGAAGAGCAACCGTCAATAGAGCCACTGCTACTGCCCATCGATTCAATCTCTTTACCTGAAGGTCAACCCCGCCGCTACTTTGACTCGGTGAAGATGGAGCAACTCATTCAGTCCATCAAAACTCATGGGATTCTGGAGAATCTGCTTGTTCGCCCTCTCCCTGACCAGGAAAACCAATATGAATTAGTAGCTGGAGAAAGACGCTACCGTGCCGCGATCGCATCAGGACTCAAAGAAGTTCCCGTTACCATCCGTGAACTGACTCCTGAACAAGCACTGCAACTGGCACTTGTAGAAAACCTGCTTCGAGAAGACCTCAACCCCGTAGAGGAGACAGAAGGCATACTGCAACTCCTATCTATTCGGCTGAATATGCCAGTAGCAGAAGTTCCCAACCTGCTTTATCGGATGCAACATGAGGCTAAAGGAAAAGTTGCCCAAAACGTTTTGGGCAATCAACAAGGTCAAGCAATAATCACAGTTTTTGAAGAATTAGGTAAGTTAAGTTGGGAATCATTTGTTTCCAGTCGCTTACCTTTGCTGAAGTTACCAGCAGAAGTTTTAGAAGCACTACGAGCTGGAAAAATTGCCTACACCAAAGCTCAACTGATTGCCAGAGTTAAAGATAAAGAACATAGACAATCGTTGTTAGAAGAGGCGATCGCCGCAGATTTATCCCTCAATGAGATTAAAGAACGAGTTAAAGCTCTGCAACCACCAACAGATACAGAAACTCCTCAAGCCACAATTCAAGCAGTTACCCGTCGTATTAATCAGTCCAAAGTCTGGGAGAACCCTAAAAAGTGGAAACAAGTGCAAACGCTTTTGAAAAAATTGGAGGCTTTAATTGCAGAAGAGAACGCTACTGACCAAACAAATTCTTGATAACAAAGCCAAAATAAAACCATTAGTTGTTATTTTGATTTTCAGCAAGATACTGTCGCCCTGCTTCACTAATTCCCCAAACTTCACGAGGAAAATCATTTAGGAGCTTTATATTGAATATGCCAGACAGGATAATATCACACTAAATTACAATACGTCTTCTTAAATGAAAAAGTGAGTAAATTAGTCTATAGTTAGACTTCCCTCTGTCTGTATTAGGTTGTTTTGTATATAAAAAAGTTACTTTTAAGTTTAAAAAGGAGTAAAAGTCAAGAAGAGACATTCTACCCCCAGATAAAACTTAAAAAGCTTGTTTCGATTTGGAAAATTAAAGAAGTAACAATTTTTAGTAGTAAAGCAGTTCAGCCCTATAAACTGTTCCTACCGCTCGGTCACAGATATAGGCAAACTTCCCATCTTTAGTGAAACGAATACAACTACAATCTCTGAAACCAGCGAGCAATGGTTCAGCAAAACGGGAATATCCGCCGTTAGGATGAATACGTTTGATAACTCCTGCTCCACGCTCACAAATATAAACGTGTCCATCAATAGGGTCTGTAGTCATACCAAGAGGACGATCTAAACCCCAAGCGTATAAATTATCACGTAATTCTTCATAAACACCTCCATTTGTCACATCAAAAACTGCGCCGAGAGCCGAATGCGAGAATAAAAGTCTATTTCCAAAGCCTGAACCAGTCCAACTACCGCCACAACCAACAAGGGTTCGATAAGGCTCTAGAGTAAGAACTACAGGAAAACCAGTTACGTAGGTATGCTTCTCTCTGACGTATTTTTCTCCCTCTTGAATTTTTGCAATACCAGCCATTGAATTGTTTGAAAATGTAGTGTAGATACCACCTTGGTATTCTATAATCCCATAAGGATGAGGAACTCCTGTAAAAATTAAATTACTTTCAGACGCAGTACCACCTTTACTAATGTCGTAGATTCTTCCTGTACCAGAATCAGCTGCAATAACACGACCATTACTGAGTTGATGGATGCCTCCAGGATGTTGCATCCCTTTAAAAAAAGTTCCCTTATCGACATGGCTGTAGTCACCTGCTTCAGTCACATCACGTACTACACCGCCAGCAAACTCGCCGACAAGCACTGTGCCATTCTCCATAACAGCCATATGGCTTGGAAGACGCAGACCTGTAGCGTGAGGTTGAACCTCAATAATGCGATAGCGTCCTTTTGTAGATTGGCTTGGCTCTTGATAGTAGTAAGCTGATTGAAGGCATTTCAATTGAGCATTCATGATTCACTCCTTAACAACTTGGTTATAAAATTCGAGCTAGTAGTTCACCACATAAACTTTGCATGGAAGCAAGCTCCAGGGGCGGAGGTGCTGGAGGCAGAGGGGTAGAAATTGTAACCTCTCCCCTGCTCCCCTGCCTATACAATGAGCTGGTATAGCTATTGGTTTGCTAGTTTCTAAATCTTCTAGACCAAGAGATAAGATACTGCAAGTACCAGAGAAACTTCAGCTACCATTAAAGTAGCTCCTAAGACTGTCGATCCTATTTTTGCTAATCTAACTAAGCATCCAGTAAAATTGGTTATACTAGTAGTAACTGTGGTACCAGCACAGGTTGTAACTGAAGCTAAAGTGCTAGTTCCTCCTCTAGCAATAGATCGGAAATATTAGCTCCACTGAAATAGGTTTTGCTGGAATAGCTTGCTAGAGGCTTGGCTGGGGTAGAGAAGGCTTAAGATATTCCCATTGGCGCTTTTGGATTGGATGAGCTAAAGCTGTCGTGAGAAATCTTAATTCATCTGTAACTACCCCCATAATGCCAGAAGCTTTCAAGCAAGCTTCTAAATAGAACTTAGCGAGTTAGCATCTATGCTGGAATAAGTTGGTCAACCCCTTACCAGCTTGTAGATTCCGTAACCAAGTACACCAGCTCCCGCAAGTGCTAAAGGAACTCCTGTTGCGCCTAAAGCTACTCCTCCTACTGATGCCATCACCTGTGCTGTGCTTCCTAAGGTTGCAGCTATACCAGTTGCAGTCCCAGCAGCAACAGTACTAGTTCCAAGCCCAGCAGCAACAGTACTAGTTCCAAGCCCAGCAGCAACAGTACTAGTTCCAAGCCCAGCAGCAACAGCGTTACTCACACCAACTCCAATAGCTGCTGCATCAACAACTAACTTTGCTCCAGCCCCAGTCATGGCAATGCCTCCTGTAGTAGATACGCCCCCAACAGCAGCTGCGTCTTTAGGATTCATTAAAAACCTCCATTTTGATAGTAAAGGAATGTGAAGTAAGCGGCTCTGATTCCAAAAGCAAAACCAACAATAATCGTGCTAAGTCCGGCCACAACAACTGGAAGAGGGAAAAGAGCAATTTTGGCACTGACAAAAGTAATCCCAGTAAGGACTAAAACTGCCGACAAGGTTGCACTAATACCTGCTTCCCTTAAATGTGACAAAGGCATAGGTCTTAACCACCATTAACTTAATTCCATATTCATGTATATATCAAGTTTGTATAGTATGTCAACAAACTTGATAATAATCTAATATGGATATAGTTAGGATATACTTTATAGTTAAGCTCAAAAACTGGAAAGTCCCTCTGTCCAAGAATTTAAGTACAAAATTAAACTTGGCCTGTAAAGATTAACCCAGTTCTTAACCATCCATATCTAATGACGTAAAATCGTGAGTAAGAAGACAAAAGAGCAAGCCCTTGTAATTTCAGCTTTAGAGGAAGACCTGCTGACACTTCTATACCAACGTAGTTTGTATGGACTGGAATTTGTTAATGCTATTAAAGAAGCAAGCAGGGGAACTCGTGAGTTAGGCTTAGGGAGCCTTTACCCTACCTTGGCAAGATTGGAGAAGAATAAATTAGTTACTTGGCGTTGGGGAGATGAACAAACTGGCCCACGGCGCAAGTATTACGACATCACTCCTTTTGGCAGAGCTACTTTAGAAAACACGTGGCGATTTCGCAAAGCCTTACTGGAATGCTCTGTGGAAGCTGAGTCTGAAACTTTTGAACATGAAAATCAATCCGTAGTCGGTGAGACAAAATCTCTAATGTCAAAATTTTCTAAAGAATAAGGTAAGAAAATATACTAAAATAACAAATATTTATTTTTCAGCCTAGTTTAAGGTAGCAATTGTGAGAAATTGGAAACAAGCAATTATTACTCAAATTGTAAAATGGCTTACTTTGCTTTTACCAGAAGGTTGTCAAGCTGATATCTTTGCATTTCAACAACAATTAGAGCTTGAACAACAGAATAACACTGAGATTCAGCTAGAAATATTAAAAGTAGTAAAAGATGCTTATATAGGATTATTGAAAAGTATTCCTACAAATTTAATAACCTTTTTGGAAAAATTAAATCCAAATTATTGGACTATCCAGATATATGGTACTAATTACTATCCTCAAGCCTTAGCTCAAGTAGAAACAGAATTTTTAAAAGATTACTATAATATCAATCATAAATCAATGCAAATATCAGGCATTGCATTAATTATATTTTATATAATACTTGGGGTTTTAGATATTTGGTGCTTGCCAGAAGTAAAAGTTACTGCTTGGCTAATCAAACTGTTTGTTTGTTTTATGCTATTTTTAACAACTTATCTGGCTTTTTGTCCAATAGTATTCAATAGATATAATCAGCAAATTATAAGCTTTTCTTTAGTAACAACAGTATTAGGAATAATTTTATGTATGAGCTTATCACGTATTGATGAACTGGGTTATCATACTTACTACGGAGCTTTGTTGTTAATTATATTTTATACCTATTTAAACTCTGGTTTAAGATTCTTCAATGCGTTGATTGTAAGCAGCATTCTACTATTTGGATATGGAGTAATGAATTATGTAAACCAATCAACAATATTAGATTTACACATTAATAATTTAAGACATTTTAATAATTATTTTTTTTTAATTAGTAGTTTAATTGCAGGAGCCTCAGCCTCTAATCTCCTAGAAAGAACTATAAGATTAAACTTTTTAATTCGCTATACTATATCAAACTCATTTTTAGAATTTTTAAACTTTTTTGAATTCAATAAACCTGAACAATTCTTTGAGAATATTAGCAAAATTAGAATTTCACCACAGATTCTGGAAAAATTTCTGCATCAAAGCTTTGTTTCTGTTCCCGACACTAATTTTTTATATTATAAAGAAGGTTTTTTATCCAAAGAGAAATCATTACTTAAATTACCAATAAAGTTTAAATCTGAAATCGAAGAAGCGAAAATAAAAAGTTTTAAAAAATACTATGCAATAATGTTATTTAAAAAAATTTTAAGCTCTACTTTTCAATTTGTAAAAGGTGTTTTTTTATGGATACAAGATATTAACCTAATTTTTATTAAAAAGCATTATTGTTCTGATTAT